>CAZKTU010000149.1:0-15633 GCA_964555675.1 uncultured Oscillochloris sp. | reverse complement strand
GGCGGCGAGCCAGCAGGCGCCCAGGCCGCGCCTCAGCAGTGCCACCTTTCGCCCCCAGGTCGAGGCGATCGAGCGCACCCAGCAGGAGATCCAGCGCAGCGTCGCCCAGACCCCAGGCCCCGTCGGGCGCCTGCTCGCCGGCATCATCGACGAGACCCGCGATCTGGTCGAGCAGTCGTATGAGCTGAGCAGCAAGGGTCAGATCATCGAGGGCTATCTGGCTCAGGTCAACCTGGCCGACCTGCAGAAGCGCATCAATACCGCTGATCGGCAGATCGGCGCTACGGCCGATCAGTATACGCTCCAGCAACTCCAGGAGACACGGGCGGCCCTGGCCGAGAAGCAGCGCCACGCCGCCGACCTGACGACCTATATCGGGCGCATCCAGGCCCAGCTGCAGAACATCCACGCCAACCTCGACAATATCCTGGCCGAGACCGTGCGCCTGCGCACCGCCGATGCCGTCAGCGCCGACTCGATGACCAACCAGGTGGCCCAGCGGCTCAGCGACCTGAAGGCCGATATGGACAGCTTCCAGCGCGTGCTCGACACGGCCATGGCTTCGCCTACCCCGTAGTGCTCAGACAGCCGAGCTATTGGTCATGAGAGGGCCTGGGAGGGCTCGCCCTCCCCGACGGCCCTCCTCTGACGCCCCGGTAAGGGCATAGACATAGGGCGATCATGAGCGGTCACAGGCTGCCGATAAGGGGCGAGCCGTACGCCGCGGGGCTCTGCGGGCGCTGCGGGCGGCGGCCCCAGCAGTGGGGCGATGTGCTGTGTGCCGCGTGTGGGCTGGCGGCTCGCGCACGCCTGGCCCGGAGGCGCAGGCTCGGCGCCGCGGCGCGCTGGGCCGGGGCTTGCCTGGTCGAGGGCCTGGTCGGCATCGGGGTCGGGGCCCTGGCCCTCTGGCCGGCGACGATGCGGGCGGGCCCGGCGGCCGGTCTGCTGGCCATCGCTGCGCTGCTCGCCGTCCTCCTCGCCCTGGCCGTCTTCCTCGCGGGCTGCTGGCTCCTGCGGCCCCTGATCGGGCGCTGGGGGCTCTGGGCGGCCGCCGACGGCGCCGAGCTGCTGCTCGGCTGGCTGGCCGTCAGTGCCGCGGTGCTGGTCGCCGGCTACGTGCCCGGGACTCTGGCCGCCGTCGGTCTGCTCACCGGCAGCCTGGCCGCGATTGTTCAGGGGCGTGCGCTCGCGGCTCAGACCGCCCGCGCGCGCTGGTGGAGCGTCGGCTCGGCTCTGCTCTGGCTGGTCGCAGGCGGGGTCGGCTTCGCGCTTGAGTTCGCCCTGGCCGGCACAACCCTGGGTGTGCTGGTTGGGGCCGCCCTGGGGCGTCTGCTCCACGGGCTCCTCGCCGGGCCGCTTCTGGCCTGGGTGCTCGCCGCCAGGACCCGCACGTGAACGCTTCGCCGGAAGTGCCTGCCCGCTTGCGACCAAGGACGAAAGACCAAAGACCACCTGCTCGGGCAGGAGCCCGGCCTTGGTCTTTGGTCAGAACTGGCATCGGCATTGCATGCTTGCAGCGAACCCCGGCGGCTGCCGGGTTGAAAGACATAATCCACAGGAGTTCCTGTGATGATCGCTGTACTGCTTGCGCCCCTTGGCCTCGTTGGGATCGCCGCCGGGCTCTTCGGCCTGTACCTGGCTCGTTTGCTTATGGGTGACGGTTGTAGCGCCGATGCCCACGAGACGCGCCATAGCGCCCGTCTGCTGGTTGTGACGGGTGGGACGCTGCTGCTGGTCGCCGTGCTGTGGACGGGCTGAGTCTGGGGTAGGGAATCAAAAAAGGCCGGGGGCGGTCCCTCGGCCTTCAGGATGGAGGAGCGTACGGGTTCAGGCGGGGCGCGGGAGGGCAGAGCCCTCCCGCAAAAGCCTTCAACCCGTCAAACCTGGGCGAAGTACCTGCTCAGGCCTGCGGCAGGAGCATGTACTGGGTCATCATGTCGTGGTCCTCGTGGTCGGTATTGTGGCAGTGGATCATATAGGGGCCCGTGAAGTTCTGAAGGTACTCCGCGTCCCACTTAATGATCACCCGCACCTTCTCGTTCTCGCCGAGGGCCACGGTATCCTTGCGTCCACGCTCCCACAGATCGGGGGCGCGCCAGCGGGCCCCGCCGCTCGTGCGCGAGCGCTGGAGGATCTGGTAGTTGACCAGGTGGACATGGACGGGGTGGAACCAGCCGCCGCTGCCGTTGATGAACTCCCAGATCTCGGTGGTGCCCAGGCGCGGGTTGGCGTCGAAGCGGTTCTTGTCCCAGTTCTTGCCGTTGATCTGGTAGTAGCCGTTGCCGCGGTCGAAGTCCCACACCCGCGTGCGCACCGCGCTGCGCACGGCCGCCGGGGTGGTCAGGTCTTCGTAGTCGGCCAGAACGGGGCGGACCTCGTGCTGCTCGCTCTCCTTGCGCACCACCTCGAAGACCATGATCTGGGCCATGGGCGTGCCCTCGGCGTCTTTGTCCCTGTTGCGCAGGGTGATCTTGGTGCCGATGGGCAGGCCCGAGAAGTCGACGACCATGTCGGCTCGCTCGCCCGGGTACATGCGGAACGAGGTGAGGGGCTGCGGGTTGCGCAGCAGGCCCGAGTCGGTGCCGATCTGCGTGAAGGTCAGGCCGCCCGAGAGCGAGAGGCTGTAGCGGCGCCAGTTGCAGCCGTTCAGGAAGCGCAGGCGGTACTTGCAGGTAGAGACCTCGACCCTCGGCCAGGCGGTGCCGTTCACCAGCTGCACATCGCCCTCGACGCCCTCGTGGCCGTTGTTGTCGTAGGCCAGCCGGCCGTCTGAGAAGAAGGTCTTGTCCTGGAGCAGGATGGGCAGCTCGTACTCGGCCTGCGGCAGGTTGTCAAAGGCCTCTTCGTCGTCGCGGATCAGGTAAAAGCCGGCCAGGCCCTTGTAGACGTGCTCGGCCGTCAGGTGCAGGGCGTGGTCGTGATACCAGTACGTTGCGGCCTGCTGGTGGTTCGGGTATTCGTACGTCCACGAGCTGCCGGGCTGGATCAGCGTCTTGTAGGTCTTGCCTTTGTAAGTCAGGTCCTCGGCGTAGCCGTCGTGCTCGGGCGCGGTGATCGCCCCATGGTTATGCACGCTCATCGGCTCGGGCAGTTCGTTGATCTGAGTGACGACCAGGCGGCGGTCGCGCTTCACCTCAATCGTCGGGCCAGGCGCGATTCCGTTGTAGCCCCAGATCGGCGTCGTCAGGCCGGGCAGCATTTCGGCTGTGCCCGGGCGCATCCTGATCTCGTAGTAGTCGGTCTCGCCGTCGGTGCTCGTCGGCTTCAGCACCGGCGGGATAGCCAGCGGCCGCTCGAAGCGTCGTACCGTCGGGCTGGCTAGTTTGACTGCGCCCAGGCCGCCTGCCTGCTGTACGGCGAGGTTGTGCTTCTGGCTCGCAGCCTCGTTGGCGTTACTCTTCAGTCCGGCGTACACCAAGAGCCCCCCGGCTCCGGCAGCGGCGTAGGCGAGCAGCTGTCGCCTGGTAATCGGTCGGTCGCTCATCGTCTGACTCCCCCCAGTCGTGGCGTCCTCATATGCAGTTGTATTCGGACGCGTTACTCAGTGCCGGGCGCCTGGTCCCCCCAGGCCCGGCTAAGTCGGAGCTATCTCCTCCTTACCGAATTGTTTCGATAGAGAAAGTGTACCACAGATCCACGTAAAATCTAAGTAAATCTATAGAAAGGTCCAATAGATCAGTCCTAAGACTGATGGGAAATAATTCCCTAGCACATACTCGGTAGATTTACCTACTGTAGTAAGTTAGATTAGGGGAATATTACCCGTATTGAAACGGGTGAGCGCGGATGGAAAACTCCATCCGCGCTCGAGGTGACAGATCTGTAATATTCGGCGAGATGCTTAGCCTCTGGGCTCGGCCTTGCGGCTGCGGGCCGCCAAGAAGCCGGCGCCGAAGCCGAGCAGAAAGCCGAAGAAGGTCGGCATGATCCAGCCCGTCGGCTCGGTGGGCACGGTCTTCTGGCTGATCGTGGCCAGCTGCTGCCCGCTATGCTCGACGCTCTCGCCGACCCGGGCCGCCAGGGCACTGGCGTCGCTCGCAACCCGCGAGCGGGTCTTCTCGAGGTCCTTGATCGCGCGGTCCATCTGGCGGCTGGCCTTCTTGGCGGCCCGCTCGAGCTCCTTGCGGCGCTTGGCCACGGCATCGCTCAGTTCGAGCTGGTCGACGCTTTTGGCGAGCTGGGCCAGGTTTGCGGCAAGCTTCTGGCCGGTCTCGTTATTGTACCGCTCGCGGATTGTGGCGGCCAGATCCTCGACGGCCACGGCTGTGCCGCCCTCGAGCGATGCGATACCACGCTCGAAGCTATTCTTGCGGTTCCACATCCTGATGCTCCTTTTCGTAAAAGGGTGCTCTCGACATTGTAGCGTACACACCCCTGCATGTGACGGCATGGGATGTGCGGCTGGTCACACCCGGCGTTGTGTCAAGATCAGGCCGGCGACTAGGCCCACGCCCAGGCCCACGGCGTGGCTCCACAGGGCCATCCCGCCCTCGATCCAGTCGAAGCGGTCGAAGGTCGTGGCGAACTCGGCGACCTGCATGGTCGCCCAGGCGATGAAGACCAGGCGCAGGGCCATAGGCGGGCGCCCCGCGACCAGGCAGGCGCCCATCAGGGCCGCGCCGCCCCCGCTTGCGCCGACCAGGTTGACCAGGCTGTCGGGGTGCGAGGCGGCCTGCGCCGCCGCGCCCAGTACGCCCCCGACCACAAAGATCGCGAGGGTCGCCCAGGGGCCGACCCGCCGCTCGAGCAAGGGGCCGAAGAGGGCCAGGAGCAGCAGGTTGCCGGCGAGGTGCAGCCAGCTTGCGTGCAGGAAGAGTGAGGTGAGCAGGGTGCCGGCGATGGGGAAGGGGACGTGGGGCTCGAGGTCGGTCTGCTCCATGACCTCCATGGGCACGGTCGCCCAGCGCAAGATGAAGAGATCGGCTTCGGTCTGGGGCAGGGCGGCCTGGTAGGTGAAGATCAACAGCAGCACCAGGCCGAGCGTGATGGTCATGGTGGCGCCCCGCAGCCAGGTCGCCGGTGAGCGCAGGGTGAGCGTCTCTGTTGCCATGTGCCTTTACCTGACGAACGAAGGCCCCCTCCCCGCAGCCGGGGAGAGGGCCATGATACCGCGGAACTCGCGTCGGCGCTAGGCCTGGGGCAGGAGCATGAACTGGGTCATCATATCGTGGTCCTCGTGGTCCACGTTGTGGCAGTGCATCATGTAGGGCCCGGTGAAGTTGTTGAAGTAGTTCGCGTCGAACTTGATGATCACCTTGACCGACTCGTTCTCGCCCAGGGCCACCGTGTCCTTGCGGCCGCGCTCCCAGCGCTGCGGGGCGATCCGCTTGCTGCCGTCGGGGGCGGCCCGCTCGAGGATCTGGAAGTTGATCAGGTGGATGTGGATGGGGTGGAACCAGCCACCCGACTTGTTGGTGAGCTTCCAGATCTCGGTCGTGCCCAGACGCGGGTTGGCGTCGTAGCGGTTGTGGTCCCAGATCTTGCCGTTGATCACGTAGTAGCCGTTGCTGCGCTCGAAGACGAACTCGCGCTGCACGCTGGCGGAGGCGATCGCGGCGGGCGTGGTCAGGTCCTCGTACTGCACCAGCTGGGGCATCTTCTGGGTCAGGCTGCCGGCCCCGGTGATCTTCGTGCTCGGGTCGGCGGCGGTGCCCGTCACCTTGAACTTCATCACCTGCTCCATCGGGGTGCCGGCCGACTCCTTGGAGCGGTTGTAGAGGGTCACGGTCGTGCCCACGGGCACCTTCGAGAAGTCGACGATGTAGTCGCCGCGCTCGGCGCCGTAGAGCCGGGTCATGTTCAGGGCGACGGGGGCGCGCAGGAAGCCCGAGTCGGTCGAGATCTGGTAGAGCTGCAGACCGTTGCTCAGCGAGAGGTCGTAGCGGCGCCAGGTCGAGCCGTTCAGCCAGCGGAAGCGGTACTTGCGGGCCTTGACCTCGAGGACGGGCCAGGGCACGCCGTTGACCAGCATCGTATCGCCCACCACGCCGGCGTGACCGTTGTGGTCATAGACCAGCTCGCCCGACGAGTCGAAGATCTTGTCCTGGAAGACCATCGCCACCTCGTACTGCGGGTCGTCGGCGTAGCCCGTCGCCGGGTTCTTGCCGCCCGGCAGCTGGAGCTGGGCCTCGATGTCGTCGCGCACCAGGTAGAAGCCGGCCGTGCCGCGGTACACGTTCTCGGCCGTGTGGTGGATGCAGTGGTCGTGGTACCAATTGGTCGACATCGGCTGATCGTTGGGGTAGACGTAGTCCCAGTAGTTGCCGGGCTCGATCAGCGTGTTGAAGTGCTGCCCATCGTAGTCCATGTCCTCGGCGTAGCCGTCGTGCTCGGGGGCGGTGATGCCGCCGTGATAGTGGCAGCTGAGGCCCCAGGGCAGGTCGTCGTTGTACATCCGCAGGAAGGTCTTGCGGCCGCGCTGGGCCTCGACCGTGTACGAGGGCGTGATGCCGTCGTAGCCGAAGATCGTGGTCTGCAGGCCCGGCAGGATCTCCTGCTTGGCGACCTTGGCGTGGACCTCAAAGTAATCGCCGGTCGCGTCGCTCTTGTAGGGCACGCGGGCGGTCGGGCGGGCCAGGGGCAGGACAAACTTCTTGACCGGCGGGCTGGAAATCGAAGCCCTGCCGGCGTTGGCGAAGCTCGCCTCAGACACGGCCAGAGCGCCGTGGCTGTTGTGGGCCAGCTGCTGCTGCCCGAGCTTCAGGCCAGAATACAGAAGGAGCCCACCGCCACCAGCCGCACCCATCGCCAACATCTGCCGCCGCGTCACCTTCTTCTCACCCATGGTCGTCTCCCCCCGTAAAGTGTCTGCTGAATTCGTCGCCTGGATTGGGCCTGGCTTCGGTTTCGCGCCCCCAGAGCGCTGCTGTCCGTCGCCGTATGCTCCGCTGATCAACCCCCCAGCCGATCAAGCGAAGCGGACTCGGGTGCCTAAACAGTTCGAGCTATCTGCTGTTTGCGTTAGTGCTTGTGCAAACCTTGTGTATCTCGATAGTACCGAATCCCAGGGAATTCCGTAGTAGGCAAAGGGAGGAGAAATTTCCTTGCTTTCGTAGGGACGTCGGCTAGAACATGGCTCGACTGCCGATGGATCAATGACTGGCCCGCGGCCGGGCTCATGCCCGGGTCGGCGGTCTGACTTTAGTCAGGGGTTACACCCGACCTAGGCCCAGAATTCGCGGCGGCCAATAGTCTTTTCATGGCGTCGAGACGCCTCATAATCAGCTGATAAACGCCGGCCCGATCTGACACGATTCGTCTATCGTGACAATTGATTTATCGCGCCGATTCGCTCAGCTTATCAGCTTCTGCATGCTCAGCGAGCGGGCCCTTGGCCGGGGTCGCAGGCAGCGCCCGCGAGCCAGCTGGTCATGCGAGAGCCGGGGAGGGCGAAGCCATCCCCGGCTCTCTGCGCAAGCCTAAGCGGGCAGGTTGGAATGGCTCTAGGTCACCGTGGGCGCGTCGGCCAGATACTTCTCGTGCAGGCCCTCGTCGATGATGCGGGCCATACGTACGACGGCCTCGTGGATGTCGGCGTAGCTGTTGTAGATCGGCGCGATGCCCAGGCGCAGGTTGTCGGGGGCGCGGAAGTCGGGCAGGACCTTCAGGTCGCGGATCAGGGCCAGGTCGATCCCGAGGGCGTGGGGGTGCCCGAGCGAGATGTGCGAGCCGCGGCGAGCGACCTCGCGCGGCGACTTGAGGCTGAAACCCAGGGGCGCCAGCAGCTGCTCGTAGAGCGCGATCAGGTAGGCGCTCTGGCCCTCGGACTTGGCGCGCAGGCGCGCCATGCCCGCCTCGAGCAGCAGGTCGAGGCCCGGCTCGATCAGCGAGAGCGAGACGACCGAGGGCGTGCCGCTGAGGAAGCGCCTGATGCCCTGGGCCGGGCTATAGCTCAGGTCGAAGGCGAAGAGGTCGCGCTGCCCCATCCAGCCCGCAATCGGGTTGCCGATCTGCTCCTGCAGCTCGCGCCGGACGTACAGGAAGGCCGGCGCGCCGGGTCCGCCGTTCAGGTACTTGTAGCTGCAGCCGACGGCCAGATCGGCCCCCGCCGCCGTGAGGTCCAGGGGGAGCGCGCCGACCGAGTGGCTGAGGTCCCAGAGGGTCAGGGCGCCCGCCGCCCGCGCCGCGGCGCTGATCGCGGCCATATCGTAGACGTAGCCGCTCTTGAAGGCGGTGTGCGAGAGGCTGAGCAGCGCCGCGCCGTCGAGCCGCTCGAGCAGGGCCGCGGTCGGCCCGTGGAGGCCGTCGGGCGAGGGCACCACCTCGAGGGTGCGGCCGCCGCCCAAGAGCTCGGCGACGCCGGCCAGGACGTAGAGGTCCGAGGGGAAGTTCAGGTCGTCGCTGACGATGCGGGTGCGCTCGGGGCGGGCCCTGAGGGCGCCGACGGCGAGCTTGAAGAGGTTCACCGAGGTCGAGTCGGCGACGATCACCTCGTCGGGGTGGGCCCCGATCAGGCGGGCGATCTTGGCGCCCACCCGCTCGGGGGCCTCGAACCAGCCCTCGTTCCAGCCGCGGATGAGCCTGCCGCCCCACTGGCGCCGCACGAGGTCGTCGGCCAGGCTTACGGCCCGCAGCGGCAGCCGCCCGAGCGAGTTGCCGTCGAGGTAGATCAGGTCGGGCTCGTCGTCGGCGAAGGCCGTGCGGAAGCCGGCGAGCGGGTCGGCTGCGTCGAGCTGGGCCGCGTAGGCGGCATCGGTGGGAATACTCATGGTCGCCTCATTGCTGTGAGCGGATCGCCCGTGCCGGCCTGCCTGCCGAGCGTGCGCTCGACCTTCCTGACATGGCGGTAGCCGACACCCATTTTACTCTACTCGCCCTTGTGTACGCCCCTCGTATGACGGCTCATCTATACTGTGCGCACGCCCGAGCCCGCGCCGTTCGACTCGCTATCCGACTAATCGCGCCGAGGGCGCTCATCGCTCCGACCCCTGTGGCCTCTCGGCATTCACCCAAGCACGGAGCTCCCATGGAGGATCGCTCCACACTCAACGCTCTGAGCCGCTGGATCTTTGGCACGGCCGGGATCATGCTGTTGCTGGCCGTCGCAGCCGCCACCCTCGTGGCGCGGTGCGTAGTCGAGCCGGAGTGGGCACACCAGATCGCCCTGGGCCTGCTCGCCACGCTGGCGGGCGGCCCGCTGCTGGTCGCCCTCGTCGCGCTCAGGCCTCTGCTCATCCAGCTGGCCCGCACAGCCGACCGGCGCGAAATGCTGGCCCTGGTCGCGCAGCACAGCGACAACGCCGTGCTGATCGCCGACACAAACGGGCTCACCGAGTGGGTGAACGACGGCTTCACGCGCATCACCGGCTACAGCATGGCCGAGATCTGCGGGCGGCAGCCGGGCGAGCTACTGCACGGACCCGCGACAGACCCCCAGGCCCTCGGGGACATGCTTGGGGATCTGGCGGCCGGGCACTCGACCCACGCCGAGCTGGCGTACTACCATAAGGCCGGCCACCAGCTGTGGCTGAACATGAACGTCACGCCGGTCCGTGACGCCGACGGCCGGACCAGGCGCTATATCGCGATTACGACCGAGATCACCGCCCAGAAGGAGCTCGAGCAGGTGCTGCGCTCGGCCCTCAAGGACACCTCCGACATCAGCAACGCCCTCAATCAGGCCGCAATTGTGGCCATGACTGATCGGCGCGGAGTCATCCTCGATGCCAACGAGCGTTTCTGCGCCATCTCGGGCTACGCCCGCGACGAGCTGATCGGGGTCAACCACCGCCTGGTCAACTCGGGGCACCACCCCCGCAGCTTCTGGCAGGAACTCTGGCAGACCATTGGCGCCGGTCAGGTCTGGCGCGGCGAGATCTGCAACCGGGCCCGCGACGGACGGCTCTACTGGGTCGATACGACGATCGTCCCCTTCCTCGACGGCGGCGGGCAGCCCGAGCGCTACCTGGCGATCCGCTTCGACGTGACCGCCCGCAAGGCCCTCGAGCTGGCCCTGCGCGACGGCGAAGAGCGCTACCGCACCCTGATCGCCGCCCTGGCCGAGGGTATCGTGATGCAGGACGCCGACGGCACCATTCAGACCTGTAACGCCAGCGCCGAGCAGATCCTCGGCATCCCGGCCGAGCAGATCATGGGGCGGAAGAGTCTGGACGCGCAGTGGCGGGCGGTGCGCGACGACGGCTCGCACTTCCCCGCCGCCGAGCACCCGGCGATGGTCGCCCTCGCGACCGGCCAGCCGGTCCACGAGGTGACGATGGGCGTCTGGAAGCCCGATGGGAGCCTCGGCTGGATCTCGATCAACGCCCAGCCGATGGTTCGCCCCGGCGAGCCCATGCCCTACGCCGTGGTCACTTCGTTCTTCGACATCACGGCGCGCCGTCGCGCCGAAGAGGAGCTGCGCTTTCAGAAGACCCTGCTCGAGTGCCAGCTCGAGACGGCGATCGACGGCATTCTGGTGGTCGGGCCCAGCCGACTCTGGCTCTATGCCAACCGGCGCTTCGTCGAGATGTGGGGCCTCCCCTCAGACGTCATCGATACCGGGTCGAGCTTCAGCGGCATACCCCAGATGCTCTCTCTGGTGACCGAGCCCGAGGCCGTGGGCGACGCGATCGAGGAGCTCTACAGTCGCCCGGACGCCGAGGGCTACGCCGAGATCGCCCTGCTCGACGGGCGCACCTTCGAGCGCTACAGCGCGCCGGTGCGCAGCAAGATCGGCACCTACTACGGGCGGGTCTGGTACTACCGTGATATCACCGATCGCAAAGCCGTCGAGCGCATGAAGACCGAGTTCGTCTCGATGGTGAGCCACGAGCTGCGCACCCCTCTGACGTCGATCCGCGGCGCCCTGGGCCTGATCGCCGGGGGGGTGGCGGGGCCGCTGTCGGCGCAGGCGGGCGCGATGGTCGAGATCGCTCTGAAGAATAGCGAGCGTCTGATCCGGCTGATCAACGATATCCTCGACATCGAGAAGATCGAGTCGGGTAAGATGAGCTTCAACTTCAAGCCGCTTGGCCTGCCCCAGCTGATCACCGGCGCGATCGATGCGAATCGCGCCTTTGCCGCCGAGCTCGGCGTCAGCCTGCTGGCCGCCGAGCCCCTGGCCGAGGTCTGGGTGCTCGGCGACGCCGACCGCATCACCCAGGTGTTGACCAACCTGATCTCGAACGCGGCCAAGTTCTCGCCCCAGGGCGAGACGGTGGTGATCGCGCTCGAGCGCCGCGGCAGCCAGGCCTGGGTGCAGGTCACCGACCGCGGGCCGGGCATCCCCGACGAGTTCCGCGAGCGCATCTTTCAGCGCTTCGCCCAGGCCGACTCGTCGAACACCCGCCGTCAGGGCGGCACCGGCCTGGGGCTGAGCATCTCGCGGGCGATCGTCGAGCGCCACGGCGGCCAGATCGGCTTCGAGGCCGCCCCAGGCGGCGGCACCAGCTTCTTCGTCACGCTGCCCCAGTGGGTGGCGCCCACACCGCTGCTGGGGCCGCCGGCCGAGGCCGCCCGCCCGCCTATACTGGTCTGCGCCGGCGCCCACGAGGCCGCCGTGCTGCTTTCGCAGATGCTCGACCGGGCCGGCTACAGTGCGACGCTCGCGCCGAACCTGGTCACCGCCCGTGACCTGCTTGCGAGCAGGCGCTTTATCGGCATGGCCTGCGCCCTGCATCTGCTCGGGGGCGAGGGGGCCGAGCTCTTCTATGAGCTGCTGGCAGAGACGCTCTGGCGCGATCTGCCGATGATCGTGGTCGCCGCCCTCGAAGACGGCACGCGGCGCAAGCTCCTCGGCGACGCCCAGGCCGTGGCGACCTGGCTGAGCGGGACAAGCGGCCGTGCCGAGCTCGTCACCGGCGTTCAGGCGGCGCCGGCTGAGCCGGCAGAGGTGCTGTATGTCGAGGACGCGAGCGAGATCGCCCCTGGGCTTGCGCTGCTCTTGGGAGCGGAGGCCAGGCTGACCCGCGCGGCCACCCTCGCTGAGGCGCGGGCCAGGCTTGCGGTCACGGCCTTCGACCTGCTGATCCTCGACCTCGACCTGCCTGACGGCTCGGGTCTCAGCCTGCTGCCGCTGCTGGCGCAGAGCGCCTGTCCACCCTCGACGCTGATCTTCTCGCCCCACGAGGCGGGGCCCGAGCTGCCGCCCTTCGTGGCGGGAGCGCTGGTCAAAGCGTATAGCTCGAACGCCCTGTTGCGCGATATTCTCGCCGCGCTGCTTGAGCGCAGCCGGGCCCGCGTAAGACAAAGTCCGTAACCGAGTGAGGCTCTTCGCCGCTACCAAGAAACATAGCCAGGGGCAGAGGGGAGTGAGATGAACACACTCAAGCGCATTCTTTTCGTCGAGGACGACCCCGACATCCAGCTGATCGGGCGGCTCGCCCTCGAGAGCGTCGGCGGCATGACCGTCTGTGTCTGTGGCTCGGGCGCCGAGGCGCTGCAGGCGGCCCAGGAGTTCGCCCCTGACCTGCTTCTGCTCGACGTGATGATGCCGGTGATGGACGGGCCGACAACCCTGGCCGCCCTGCGCAGCCTGCCCAGCCTGGCGAGCACCCCGGCGATCTTCATGACCGCGCGCGCTCAGCGCTACGAGCTGGATCAGTACCGCAGCCTCGGCGCGATCGACGTGATCGCCAAGCCCTTCGACCCGATGGCTCTGCCGTCGCTCGTCTCAAGCATCTGGTCGCGCCGCCATGGATAGCGCGGCCATCGTACGTCAACTCGAAGAGATGCGCGAGGGCTATCGCGCCCACCTGCCTGTGCGCCTGGACGAGATCGTCACGCTCTGGGGCAGGCTCGAGGCCGGGGCCTGGGACACGGCCCTCGCCGGCGAGCTGCTCCAGGGCATCCACCGGCTCGCCGGCTCGGGGGCGACCTTCGGCTTCGAGGAGCTCGGCCGGATCGCGGGGCAGGCCGACCAGGCCCTGAAGCCCTGGGTCGAGGCCGGGCAGCGCCCCGACGCCACGAGCTGGGCGGGGCTCGCCCGGTTGCTCGCCGACCTGCAGCAGGTGGCGCAGCGCTGCTACGACGAGCAGCTATCGGGCCTTCAGTACGGCGCTCGGGCCGGGGGGGCGGCCGACGAAGGCCCCGCTGCGGGGGCAGCCCTCTACTCGCGGCCGGCGCTGGTGCAGCAGGCCCAGCCGGAAAATGGCCGGGTGATCGTACTGGTCGAGGACGACGCCGAGCTCGGGATCGACCTCGCGACCCAGATCCGCCACTTCGGCTACGACGTGCGCGTCGCCCACGATCTGCACGGGCTGCCCGCGCTGCTCGCCCGCGCCCAGCCCGCGGCCGTGGTGATGGACATCATGTTCCCCGAAGGCGCCCTGGCCGGGGCGACCGTCCTGGCCGACCTGCAGCAGAACCTGCCCGCGCCCGCGCCGGTCATCTTCATGTCGGCGCGCGACGACTTTGCGGCGCGCCTGGCCGCCGTGCGTGCGGGCGGCCACGCCTACTTCGTCAAGCCCCTCGACGTCAGCCAGCTGATCGACACCCTCGACCGGCTGACCGGGGTCAGCGCCGAAGAGCCGTTCCAGATCCTGATCGTCGACGACGATAGCGAGCTCGCGGCCGCCTACGCCCTGACCCTCGAGGGCGCCGGCATCGCCGCCCACGTGGTGAGCGACCCGCGCCTCGCCACGATGGCCCTGCGCACGTTTCAGGCCGACCTGCTGCTGCTCGACATGTACATGCCCGGCTGCACCGGCTTCGAGCTCGCGGCGGTGATCCGCCAGCAAGAGGCCTACGTCGGCCTGCCGATCGTCTTCCTCTCGGCCGAGACCGACCCGACGCACCAGCATACGGCCCTCGACCTGGGCGGCGACGACTTCTTGACCAAGCCGATCACGGGCGACGAGCTGGTGCGGGCGGTACTGGCCCGCGCGCAGCGGGCCCGCAGCATGCGCGCCTTTATGGTCCGCGATAGCCTGACCGGGCTGCTGCACCACTCGGCGACCAACAGCCTGCTCGAGCTCGAGATCGAGCGGGCCCTCCGCGACCAGACGCCCCTTGCCGTCGCGATGATCGACCTGGACCACTTCAAGACGATCAACGACACCTACGGCCACAGGGTGGGCGACGGCGTACTGAAGAGTCTGGCCCGGCTGCTCCAGCAGCGTCTGCGCCGGAGCGACGTGATCGGGCGCTACGGCGGCGAGGAGTTCATGGTCCTGCTGCCCGGCGCCGACGGCCCCGCCGCCGCCCAGGTGTTCGAGGAGATCCGCTCGAGCTTCGCGGCCCTGCGCCATTACGCTGAAGGGACGAGCTTCTACGTGACCTTCAGCTGCGGCGTGGCCGGGCTCGACGAGGGGATCGACGCGGCGCGGCTCGTTCAGGCCGCCGATATGGCCCTCTACCGGGCGAAGCGCCGCGGGCGCAACCAGGTCCACCAGGCCGAGGTGGCCGAGCTGCTGCAGAGCCCCTGAGCGTGGCGCAGCCCTTTGAGCTACAATACCCGCTACACCTGCCTGTTCAAGTATCTGTGTAGCGGGCTGCCGCGGGCCGCCCAAAGAGGAGTGTCGCAATGTTCCCAGAGGTGAGCATCGCCGGGGCGCCCTACGAGCGCGGCCTGGCCTACGGCAGGGCGGTAGCGCCCCTCGTCCGCCATAGCATCGCCAGCTACGCCCGCCTCTTCGCCCACCGCAGGGGTCTCGACTGGGCGGCGAGCCAGGCCGAGGCCATGCGTTTTGCGCCCCTGCTGGCCGAGGTGGCCCCCGACCTGCTCGAAGAGATGCGCGGCATCGCCGCCGGCGCGGGCCGCGAGCTGGCCGAGATTGTGGCCCTGAATGTGCGCACCGAGCTGATGGCGGGCGTCGCCGGGGGCATCTATCACCCCGAGGGCCCCGCCGCCGCGGCCCGCAACAGGGCGGCGGGCGTGCCCGAGCACGCCGACGAGGGCGAGCGGCGGCCGGTGGCCGCAGGCGGCTCTGACGATGGGGAGTGCACCACGGCGGCGGCGGCGGGCGCGGCCACGGCGGGGGGCGGTGCGTTTCTGGCCCAGACCTGGGACTGGCAGGGCGATCAGCGGGCGGCCTGTGTGCTCTTGCGGGTGCAGGCGCCCGGCGAGCCGAGCATCCTCACGATGACCGAGGCGGGCATGGTGGGCAAAGTGGGCCTGAACAGCGCCGGGGTGGCGGTCGGGCTGAACCTGCTGCGCTCGCTCGCCGACGGCCGCGAGGTGGGCATGCCCGTCCATGTGCTGCTGCGCAAGATGCTGCAGGCCCGCAGCTTCGCCGAGGCCCGGGCGGCGGCCGACCTGGCCCCGCCGAGCGGCTCGTCGTGCGTGACCCTGGCGAGCGCGACGGGCGAGCTGCTGAGTCTCGAGATCACCCCCGCGGGCGTGGCCGAAGTGCGGGCCGAGGGCGGGCTGCTGGCCCACGCCAACCACTGTGTCGACGAGGGCGCGATGGCGGGCGAGTGTCCGCTCGAGCCGGTCTCGACCTCGCGCGAGCGGGCGGGCCGCTCGTGGGAGCTGCTGCGGGCGGGCGCAGGCGCCCTCGACGTGGCGGCGCTACAGGCCATCCTGCGCGACCACGGCGGCGAGCCGCGCTGCATCTGCCGTCACCCCGACATGCGCCTGGCCCGCCTGGACCGGGGCGAGAGCATCTGCGGGATCGTCATCGACCTCGAGGCGCGCGTGATGCACGTCGCCCCCGACGTGCCGTGTACGGTGCCGTTCACCCCTGTGGCCCTCTA
>CAZKTU010000148.1:0-15676 GCA_964555675.1 uncultured Oscillochloris sp. | reverse complement strand
CGGTCGCAAGCCCGACTTATGGCTCCTCGATCCCGCCCAGGTGCGCATAGACCACGCGCCCGGTGGCGGCGTCGATATATCCTCGGCGGTCGCTCTGCCCCTCACGCCTAGCAGATAAACCAGCGGGCTAGCGCTACGCAGCCCATCTGCGCGGGCTCAAGAGGCCACGCAGGTGGCCTTCGTCCCCGTTGCCGGGCGTGAGAGATTCTGCGCGCTTGACACACCTCGCCACGTTGGGATATGCTTGTAGGGACCCAAATCACGGTCCGTTTATCACGTTAAAACAGACTCGTAGAGACCCGCGGAAGCCCAGGGAAACCGGATCGGGTGAGCAGGTTCGTCAGGCTCTGGTGTGTCCCGGCATCAGGGCTGTAGGCGCAGCGCAGGGCGAAGCTCCCGCAGATCTGCGATGGGGGCACTCCACCCATTTGGCGCGCAACACTCCACAAAGGCACCGACCTCCAACTAAGGTAGCCACATCGAAAGGAGCGCGACCATGTCCTACCAGCTCGAAGGGCGAATTATCGAGGTGTGTACGTGCAATGTGGTCTGTCCCTGCTGGGTCGGCGGCGACCCTGACGGCGACGGCACTTGTCAGGCGATCGTCGCCTGGCACATCGACAACGGCACGATCGACGGCGTAGATGTCTCCGGGCGTACCGTAGGCCTGCTGGCGAACATCCCCGGCAATGTCCGCGAGGGCGGCTGGCGCGTGGTGGCGGTGCTCGACGATGCTTCGACCACTGCACAGCAGGAGGCCCTGTTGAGCGTCTGGACCGGCAAGCAGGGCGGGCCGGTGGCCGACATCGTCTCGCTCGTCGGCGAGGTAGTGTCGGTAGAGCTACGCCCCGTGACCTTCGAGGTCGTGGACGGCCGGGGCGTGGTGCGCCTCGGCGACCTTGCCGAGGCCGAGGTGGCCCCGGTGCTCGGGCTCGACGGGCAACCGACGACACTCAACAGCACCAGCGTCTACGCGCAGAACCCCGAGGCCCCGGCCTACATCAGCCAGGCCTCACACTACCGCTCGCAGGTGCCCGAGCTGGGCGTCGACCTGAGCCTGAACGGCCAGAACGCCGTCCAGGGCAGCTTCCGCTTCGAGGCGTAGCACCCCGGGGCGATGGTGTCCCTTGCCATCGCCCCTCCCAAGAGGCCTCACGATGATGTTTCGCGCCAACACCAGCCGGCCTCTGGCTGCGCTGCTGCTCGTCCTGAGCGCCCTGGCCTGGCTCGCCCTCTGGATCTGGGGCCAGTCGCCCTACGCCAATCTGATCGACCATCAGATCCACGTGGCCGAGCCTACGCCCAGCTGGGTGACCTGGATCTGCGGCCTGGACGCCAACGGCCAGCCGGTGCCGCTGCTCGTCGCCCTGCCGACCGCCGTCGCCGGCTGGACGCTGATGACCATCGCGATGATGCTGCCGACCAGCATGCCCCTGATCACACTGTTCCAGCGGGTGGCCCAACGCCAGGCCCGGCCTATGCTGCTGATGGGCGCCCTGCTCGGCGGCTACCTCGCGGTCTGGGCGGGATTCGGCCTGCTGGCGCACCTCGGCTCAGCAGCCCTCGGCGCCTTCCTGTCCTGGAGCCTGCCGGGGCAGAGCTGGGTCGCCGCCAGCATTATCTACCTGATCGCCGGGGCCTACCAGTTTACACCCCTCAAGCACGCCTGCCTCGATCAGTGCCGCTCGCCCCTGAGCTTCCTCGCCGGCCGCTGGCGCGGCGGGAGCAACCAGGGCCGGCAGGCTTTCCGGCTCGGCCTCGATCACGGGGCCTTCTGCGTCGGCTGCTGCTGGTCGCTAATGCTGCTGATGTTCATCGTCGGCATGACCAGTCTGGGCTGGATGCTCGCCCTCGGCGCCGTGATGGCGATCGAGAAGAATATGCCCTGGGGCCGCCGGCTCAGCGCTCCGCTGGGGATCGGGCTGCTCGCGCTCGGCTTCGGCTTGCCGATCTTTCAGCTCGTCTCGGCCGCATAGCCAACACCCCACCCGGCAAACAAAACGAGCCGCCATCAGACTGTGATGGCGGCTCGCTGCATGACTTCGCTGGCGGATCGAGAGCGACGCTCGCAGTGCGCTCAGGCGCCGGCGCGGGCTATGTCGACGAAGCGGCGGAACTGCTCGCGCGACATGCGGATCTCGCCGGCGGCCCCGTCGAAGATCACGACCTGCTGCTCCTCGGCCGCGCTGGCGTCGAGGGCGACCTTCTTGGTGCAGCCGCAGCCGCACCCGCTGCGGATGGTCATGATGTGCTGAAGAATGCCGGTCTGCTGCGGGGCCGACTGCTGAAGCTCCTCACTCATGGCTGTGTCTCCTCTGTAAATAATGCTGCTGGTTGTGCGCCCATCGCTGAGCGGCCTGCGCTCGTCGGACGAGTGTGCCGCCGATTGTGATCCGTAGCCTCGGTATGCCGCCGGGGCTACACGCCCGGCTGGTCGCCGCGCGCGCGATCTCAGACGCTCAGGCGGCGCGGGGGGCGCAGAGGAGGAGCCAGGGGGTGGCTGATGAGCAGTGCATGGACAGGAGGGCTCAGGCGCTGCTGCAACGCGCGGATGGTCAGCAGGATCAGGAGCGCCGGCAGCAGGCTGGGCCAGAAGGTCGGAGTCACGAAGATGTGCGCGATCGCCGGCATGCCGCTGGCGCATACCGGGACAACCTGCTCGCTCGCTGCGTGGGTGGCATGCGCGGCACCCAGATGGTGAGCGTGGGAGCCTGTCGGCGCAGCAGCGTGTGAGCCATGGTTGTGGATCAGGCAGGTGACTGCGCAAAGCAGGGGCTGGATGAGCAGCAGCATGATCACGGCCATAGCAACGCACCAGCCCAGGGCCTGGGGCAGCGGCCCCAAGTCGAAACGCCGTATTGTGCTATGGCATCGGCTGTTCATGGTCAATAGTATAACAACCGAACTCCAGGCGCCCTACTAACTTTGGTTAGAGCCGCTCCGGCCTTTGGTTGAGGGTGCGCCAAGCTGGCCCCGCCGATCGACAGGCTGGCTGGCCACGGGGGCTCGGGAAGGGCTTCGCCTAGTTACGGCCCTTCGAGGCCGCCCAGGTGCGCATAGACCACCCGCCCGGTGGCGGCGGCGACATAGACCGTCCCGCCGTCGGCGAAGCGGACCGCGTAGACCAGCGCGCCATGGTTGCGCTCGGCCGCGACGAGGCGCACCAGGCCGCCGCCGCGATAGACCGTCGCCGCCACCGCAGCCTGTTCGGCGTCCACCGGGCCTTCGGGCAGCACGACTGCCGGGCTAGCCACTGCCGGGGTGCTCGCAATGGGCGGCGGCGCATCCAGGCCGGCCGCCAGAGCGCCCACCCCCAGCAGCAGCACCACTACCAGCCCGCTCGCGACCATCGCCAGGATGCGCTTCATCGCCAGTAGCACTCCTCGAGCATTGCTCGGCGCAGTTCGCCCAGATGCAAGCATAACGCAGCAGGTTAAGAAAGCCCTTGGAAACCCATCGTAGCTCTCCAATCTTTTTCCAACGTTCGGGGCGTATGCTATGCTCACGAGGAGGCAGTATGCGTATCTTAGTCGTCGAAGATGATCAGCGCCTGGCCCGCCTGGTAGCCCGGGTGCTGAACGAAGAGCACTACCAGGTCGATCTGGCTCACGATGGCGAGACGGGGCTCGACTTGGTGCTGCGCGGCACCTACGAGGTCGCTGTGATCGACTGGATGTTGCCAGGGCGCGATGGCCCCAGTATCTGCCGCGCCGTGCGGTCCGCGCGCCTGCCCACTGCGCTGCTGCTGCTTACAGCCCGCGGCCAGATCGAGGACAAGGTCGCCGGCTTCGAGAGCGGCGCCGACGACTATCTGGTCAAGCCTTTCGCCTTCGAGGAGCTGCTGGTGCGCGTCCGCGCCCTCAGTCGACGCTTCAGCCTCGCCGCGGGCGAGTCGAGCGAGCTGCGCGCCGGCGAGCTGGTGCTCGACCTGCGCGGCCACACCGCCCGCCGCGGCGAACGCCCCCTCGACCTCACGCCCACCGAGTGGAACTTGCTCGAGTATCTGCTGCGCAACGCCGGCCAGACCCTCACCCGTCAGCAGATCCTCGATTATGTCTGGTCATATGAGCACGACGTACAGCCCCAGATGGTCGACGTGTATATCTCGTATCTGCGCCGTAAGCTGAACGCCCCCGGCGAGCGCGACCCGGTCGTCACCGTGCGCGGCATCGGCTACAGGCTCGAGACCCGCTATGTTTAAGGGCCTGCGCCTACGCCTCACCCTGCTCTACACCCTGGCCGCCCTGGCCCTGGTCGCCCTGGTCGGCGGCGGGGCCTACCTGATCGTCACCAACTACTTCTCGGCGGTGACCGACCTGGCCCTGCAGCACAAGATGGCCCACGAATTCCACGCCCTGGCCGCCCCGCTCCCCCCCGAGCTCGCGCCCGCCGACCGCGACTGGTCGGTGCTGCGCGGCGAGCTCGGCCTGCTCCCGCCCGCCCTCACCGAAGACGAGGACGAGCGCGAGGATCGGCTGGAGGATGAGCGTAAAGCGCAGGAGCGCGCGGAGCGCGAGCGCCAGCGCGAGGAGGAAGAGCGCGAGGAAGAAGAAGACGAGGACGAGGACGAGGAGGAAGCCGAGGCCGCCCCCGCCACACCCAGCCCCGTAGCGCCAAGCGACGCCGAGCTGGCCTTCGACGCCGAGCTGGCCGCAATCGCCGTCCTGCCCCTCGACACGGCGGGCAATGTGCTGTTCGAGGCCAGCGCCGCCACGGCCCTGCTGGCCCCCGACCAGGCCGCCCTGAGCGCAGCCCTCGTCGCCGGGCGCGACCTGCGCACCGTGACCACGGCCGACGGGCGGCGCGTGCGCCTGCTCACCTACAGGCTCACCCGCCCCGACGGACCCGCAGCCCTGCAGCTCGGGCGCGAGCTCGGCGACCAGGAGCGAGTGCTCGCGCAGCTCACGGCGGGCCTGCTCTTCCTGGGCGCCCTGAGCATGATCCTGGTCGGCATCGCCAGCTGGTGGCTGGCCGGCCGCGCCCTCGTGCCCGCCGAGCAGGCCTGGGAGCGCCAGCAGCGCTTTATCGCCAGCGCCAGCCACGAGCTGCGCACGCCCCTGACCCTCATCAGGGCCAGCGCCGAGGTGGCCCAGCGCGCTCTGCCCGCCGACGAGCTCGACCAGCGGGCCCTGATCGGCGATGTGCTCGCCGAGAGCGACCACATGCGCCGCCTGGTCGACGATCTGCTCATGCTCTCGCGCCTCGACAGCGGCGCGGTGCCGGCCAGGCTCGCCCCGGTCGAGCTGGCGCCGCTCATGGCCGACGTGCAGCGCCAGGTCGCCCGCCTCGGCGACGAGCGCGGGGTCGCCGTGACCCTGGGCGAGGTCGTCGGCACGGCCACGGCGGACCCCGAGCGCCTGCGCCAGGTGCTGCTGATCCTGCTCGACAACGGGTTGCGCCACACCCCCGCCGGAGGGCGCATCGTACTCGGCGCCCAGCCCCAGGGGCGCGCCGTGCTGCTGCGGGTCGCCGATAGCGGCTGCGGCATCGCCCCCGAGCACCTGCCCCACATCTTCGAGCGCTTCTACCGGGTCGACCCGGCCCGCGGCCGCGAGAGCGGCAACGCCGGTCTCGGCCTCTCGATCGCCCGCGGCCTCGTCGAGGCCATGGGCGGCCAGATCGGCGCCGAGAGCGCCCCCGGCCAGGGCACCACGATCTGGATCAAGCTGCCACTGGACGACTGACGCCACGCTGCCAGCGTGTCTGCCCCTGTCTGCCCCTGTCTGCCCCTGTCTGCCCCACAGGCACTACCGATTAGGGTCAGCGTAGCGCGTATAGCGGCCCTCGCCCGGCCTATCGCCGTCGAGCAGCACGAAGATCGCGGGCCCGCCGGGGTAGTCGGCGGCCCAGAGCATCAGCCCGGCCTCGAAGCGCTGCAGCGCCCCCCGGAAGTCGCCGCCGACCTCGCCGCCGAGGGGCTCGCCCAGGGCTTCGCGCACGCTGTCGACGCCATAGTAGACGCTGCCGAAGCTGTTGCGCGGCGAGGTGGGCCCGCTCGGGGTGGGGGGCGCGGGCAGGGCCGCCACCTCGGGCAGCGGGAAGACCCGGTACGTGCCCCTGCTCGGGCCGGCGAGCACGAAGACGGTATCGCGCAGGGGCTGCGGGTTTTTGATCCCCCACCAGTAGAGCGTGCCGCCCTCGAAGCTCTGGATCACCGCCTGCCCCACGCTCTGAGCGGCCAGCGGGCAGCCCAGGGCGCCCCGCACCTGCGGGGTAGTGTAGAGTTCCGCGAAGCCCCCTTCCATCGGCACGTCCGGGCAATCCAGCCCGAGGGCCCTGGCCGTGGCCGTGGGCGTCGCGGTGCTGGTCCGGGTCGGATCTGGTTGTGGAAGCGTGGCGCTCGGCGTTTCAGTCGGCGCGGGCGACCCCACCCCAGGCGAAACGGTCACCACAGGCGCCGTCACCGTGAGCAGAGGCCCGGGCGTCCCCGTGACCACTGTCGGGGCGTCTGGCAGAGGGTACGGGTAAGGCCGTGGCGTCTCGGTGGCGGTGACGGTAGGGTCTGGCGGGAGCGCCTGGGTGACCTGGAGCGTCGGCGTGGCCGTGCCGAGCCCCGCCTGGGGGTCCGGCGGGCCGCCGAAGACGAGGCGAAACATGGCCAGCACCGCCAGGGCGACCAGCCCCAGGGCCCCGACCAGCCAGAGCAGGCCGCCGGGCCCCGGGCGTCGGGGCGGTGGGGGCGCATCCGTCGCCGGGGGCGCGGGCGGGGGCGGCGTCACCGTAAGCGGGGGCGCGGCGCGCCAGAGGCGCCCGTCGCGCACGCGCATGAACAGCACCGGCATCCACCAGGGGTCGTCCCCATCGAGCCCCGAGCGGGCCACGGCCAGAGCGCGGTCGATCTCGCCCTCTTCGGCCAGGTGCTTGAAGAAGCGCGGCATCAGGCGGGTCACCATCGGCAGGGGCGCGTCGCCCTGCATGCCCAGCACCGCCGCCACGCCCGCGCGGGCCAGCTGCGGACCCAGGGCCGCCGGCACATCGCTGCCGTGGGCGAGCCCGACACTCTGGCACGAAGCCAGCACCACCAGGGTCGGGCGCCGGTCGCCCCCCAGGTCGCCGATACTGCGCGCCAGGTCGTCGCCGGGCACCCACGCCACGGCGCCCGCCTCGTCCTCCAGGGCCAGCTGAGGCACGCCGTCGAGCAACCGCCCGTGGCAGATCACCGAGAGCACGCTATAGCCGAAGCGCAGAGCGTCGGTCAAGGCCGTCAGGGTCACGGGGCCGGCGCTATCGCCGCTGACCAGCGTGGCGACCGGGATATCGCCGAGGGCGGCGCGGATGCGGGCCGCCTCGGCCGTCGCGTCGAAGGGGGCCAGGCCATACTCGGCCAGATTGCGCGGGGTCGCCACCACCAACAGGGCGGCCACCTGCTCGCGCGGCGGCGTGCGCAGGCGCGAGAGATCGGCGCTATCGAGGTAGCGCGAGAGCAAGAAGCGCTCGGAGCGAGCGATCGCCGTGCCGCGATCGAGCTCGTAGACCGTCTCCCAGCGGATGCCGTGCAGATCGGGGTCCGAGGGGTCGAGGCGCAGCCTGATGCGCAGGGGCAGCTCGCGGGCCTCGGCCGAGGTACGCGCGGTGATCCAGGCCTCGCGCAGGCGCTGGTCGCCGAAGGCCATCCCGGTCAGGGCGCGGCCGTAGGCCTCGGGGTCGAGGGCATCGCCGAGGAGCAGCGCTCGGTCGAGGGTCACGGGCACATTCAGGGCCAGGTCGCGGTCGATATCGCCGGGCTCGGCCCTGAAGCGCATATCGACGGCGTGGCCGCCCGCGGGCAGGCGCTGGACGATCACCTCGAGGTCGGCGTAGAGCATAGCGGCCCCACGTGCTGGGCGGGCGTCGCAGGCCCGCTAGCGGAATCACGCGGCAGTATACGCGAGCGCGCGGGCTTTTGCCATGGTTGCGCGCCACTTAATTCACGCTTAACCAAAGCAGTGTACGCTTAGAGCGATTCGACGGCGCAGCCGCTGCGCCCCGCGCGAGCCCATGAGGAGTGATGACGCAGCCCATCATCGAAACGCCGCCCATCGAGGCGGCCGAGGAGCCCGGGCGGATCAACCCCGCCCTCTACCTCAACCGCGAGCTGAGCTGGATCGCCTTTGACCGGCGTGTGCTCGAGGAAGCCCAGGACCCGCGCAACCCCCTGCTCGAGCGGGTGAAGTTCGCCGCGATCTTCCACAGCAACCTCGACGAATTCTTCATGGTCCGGGTCTCGCGGGTCAAGGATCAGTCCGGCGACAGCGAGGGCGAGCTCACGCCGAATGGCTTCACGCCCGAGGAGCAGCTGGCCGCCATCCGCGAGCATCTGCTGCCGGTCCTGGCCGAATGCGAGGGGCTGGTGAGGGACGAGCTCACCCCGGCCCTGGCCGCGGCGGGCATCAGGCTGAAGGCCTACGACGAGCTGAGCCCGACCCAGCGCGCGGCGATGGACGAGCACTTTCGCACCGAGGTCTTTCCGGTGCTCACGCCCCTCGCCGTCGACCCGAGCCACCGCTTTCCCTTCATCTCGAACCTCAGCCTGAACCTGGCGGTGCTGCTCGAGGACCCGAAGAACGGCCACCGCTTCGCCCGCGTCAAAGTGCCCGAGGTCCTGCCGCGGCTGCTGCGGGTGCCGGGCGGCGAGACCTCGGCCGAGAGCGGGCGAGCCCCGGTCAGCTTCATCTGGCTCGAGGAGCTGATCGCGGCCAACCTGCCCGCCCTCTTCCCCGGCAAGGCCGTGCGCGAAGCCTACGCCTTTCGCATCACGCGCGACCTCGACCTCGAGATCATCGACCAGGGCGCCGAGGACCTGCTCGAGCTGATGGAGGACAATGTTCGCCAGCGGCGCTTCGGCGCCGTGGTGCGCCTCGAGCTCGACGCGGCGGCCAGCCCGCTGATGCGCGACCTGCTCATTCGCAACCTCGACCTGGGGCCCGAGGACGTCTACGACGTGCGCGGGCCACTCGGCCTGAGCGCCCTGATGGGGCTCATGGGGCTCGACCGCCCCGAGCTGAAGGACGCCCCCTTCGTGGCGACGACACAGTCGGCCCTGCGCGACTCGAGCGCCCTCTTCGACACCATCAGAGCCCAGGATGTGCTGCTGCACCACCCCTTCGATGCATTCACCTCGGTGATCGACCTGCTCGAAGCGGCGGCGCGCGACCCAAACGTCCTGGCGATCAAGCAGACGCTCTACAGGGTCGGGCGCAACGCCCCGGTGGTCAAGGCCCTGCTGCGGGCCCGCGAGGCCGGCAAGCAGGTGGCCGTGCTGGTCGAGCTGAAGGCCCGCTTCGACGAAGAGAATAATATCGAGTGGGCCAAAGCCCTTGAGCAGGCGGGCGTACACGTGACCTACGGCCTGATCGGCCTGAAGACCCACGCCAAGCTGCTGCTGATCGTGCGCAAAGAGAGCGACGGCTTGCGGCGCTATGTCCATATGGGCACGGGCAACTATAACGCGGGCACGGCCCGCCTCTACACCGACCTGGGCCTGCTGACGAGCGACGAGGCGATCGGGGCCGACGTGAGCGAGCTGTTCAATGTGCTGACCGGCTACAGCGACCAGACGCGCTACAGGAAGATCTACGCCGCGCCCCACGGCCTGTATAAGGGCCTGATCGCCAAAATCGAGCGCGAGACCGCGCGGCACCTGGCCCACGGCGACGGGCGCCTGATCTTCAAGTGCAACGGGCTCACCGACGAGGGCATCGCCATGGCCCTGTACCGGGCCTCTCAGGCCGGCGTGCAGGTCGACCTGCTGGTGCGCGGCGTCTGCTGCGTGCGCCCCGGTATCCCCGGCCTGAGCGAGAGTATGCAGGTGCGCAGCATCGTCGGGCGCTTCCTCGAGCACCACCGCATCTACTACTTCCACAACGGCGGCGCGCCCGAGATCTACCTGAGCAGCGCCGACCTGATGGAGCGCAACCTGCACAAGCGGGTCGAGACCATGTTCCCGGTCGAGAGCCCGCGCCTGCACCGCCACCTGCGCGAGGTCGTGCTCGAGGCCTATCTGCGCGACAACACCCAGGCCCGGCTGCTGCAGGCCGACGGCAGCTACGTGCGCCTCACCCCCGGCGACAGCCCGGCGGTGAGCGCCCAGCACCAGTTTCTCGCCGAGGTCGCCAAGCGCTCATAAGCGCACGGCGCGTAGCAGAAATGCGCGTGGAGTCAGGACCAAGGACCAAGGACCGAAGACCAAGGAGCGAGGTTGTGCGGCCTTCGTCTTTGGTCCTTCGCCTATGGTCCTTCGTTTTTGGCCAGCACTGGCAGCATCCCCACGGCTGGCGCTACTCAGCTCACGGCGCAAGGCGCGAGGGCGGCACGAAGTACCACTCGAAACCCTCGATCGTCTCGCCGCCGAGCACGCGGCGGCGCGGCAGCTCGTAGAGCCGCTCGAGGCTGTCGCGGGCCTCGGTGGTGACCGCGCTGGTGAAACCCGCATCGCGCGCCAGCAGGGCCAGCTCGGGGGTGTAGCTGCCCGACGGGTAGCTGAAGCTGACCACCTCGATCGCCAGTCGCCGCTCTAGCTCGCGAAGCGAGTCGGCCATCTCGGCGCGGGCCTGGGCGGGGTCGAGGGCGGTCAGGTCGGCGTGGCTGACGGTGTGCGCGCCGATCTCCATGCCGCTGTCGCGCAGCTGCTCGAGCTGGGCCCAGCTCATGTAGCCCTCCTCGCCCACCAGCCCGCTCACGATGAAGAAGGTCGCGGTGAAGCCGTGGCGCTCGAGCGCGGGCAGGGCCACCAGGGCATTGTCGACATAGCCATCGTCGAAGGTCAGCACGACCGCCTGCGCGGGGCAACCGCCGGGGGCGCGCAGACACGCGGCCAGGTCGCGCATGCGCAGGGTCTGGTAGCCGTTCTCGCGCAGCCAGGCCAGTTGCTCGTCGAAACGCTCGGGGCGCACCGAGAGCCGAAAGCCCAGCGGGTCGAGCGCCTCGTCGACCTCGCGGATGTAGTGGTACATCAAGATCGGCAGGTAGGGCGGCGCGCCGGCAGCCGTGAGCTCGGGGGTCGGCACGGCCGAGGGCGTCGGGGGCGGGGTGGGCGTCGCGGTGGGGTCAGGGGCTCGCTCGAACGAGACGCGGGCAAGTCTGGTGGTCGGAGGGGGTGCAGGAGCGGGCGGGGCCGGGGCCTGGCTGGTGTGGGCCAGGGCCGGGATGATCACCAGCAGCGCCGCCACCTGCAGCGAACCGAGCAGCCAGCGGCGAAGCGAAACGCGCACAGTACCCCCTACGCTGTTAGTCGCGCCAGAAGAAGAGCAGGGCGTTGGCGACATAGCGCTCGCCCGTTTCGTCGGGCGGGCGGTTGACCAGCTTGCCTTCGACGACCATGGTCGACGAACCCCCGCCGTCGAGCTCCATCGCCGTATCGGCGCCGAACTCGCGCAGCAGCGCGGCGAACTCTGCCTGGGTGATGCCGCGGCTATAGCCGCGCTGGTAGCCGTCGACCACCGCAACGATCAGGGTGCGCCGCTCGCGGTCGAAGCCCAGGCCGGTGCGCGGCATGCGTACATCGAGATAGTGTTTCAGTTTCCAATCGGTCGAAAAGTCCTCGCAGACCAGACTGGCCTCGGGCTGTTTGGTTGCGCTACAGTCGCGCAGCGCACAGAGACAATCCTGGACGAACTGACCGTCGCGCAGGATGATCGGCCCGCCGCTGATCGCCTGCTCGAACTGAGCAAGGGGCGGCTCGGTGGCGATCTGCAGGTCGAGCCGCGCGCCGAGCTCGGCGTGCTCGCGCAGCCAGGCGGCCCCATCGCCGTTGCCGACGAGGGCGCGCTCGCCCGGGTCGAGGCTCACGCGCTCGCCGGGCACAATCCTGGTGACGCGGCCAGAAGGGCTGAGCAGGACCCGCACTTCGCCCGGGCGGCCCGGCACGGCGCGGGCGTGCTCATTAAACAGGCAGATCTGGTCGACCGGGCAGCGCGTATTGAGCAGCGTGACGGGCGCGGCGGCCCCGACAGGGGCGCGCACCTGAGCCTGCCAGGTCCACTGGTCGGTGAAGTAGCCGATAAACGGGCCGCTGCGCGGGCTCCAGGCGAAGGTAGCCCGATACTTCGGCGCGATCATGACCTCGCCGTCGATCATGGTCAGGCCCTGGGGCACGCCGTCGTCGGCCGAAAAGAGGTCCCCATTCACCGCGGCCAGGGCCTCGGCCGCGATCGCCAGCGACGAGGTGCGCGAGCGGCCCGAGAGCCAGCCGTCGTTCACGGCGACGCCTAGCTCGAGCCTGGGGTCGCTCAGGTCGAGCAGCAGCAGATTGATGCGCAGCGGCGCATCGGTGACCCGCTGGATGTGGATCACGCCAGGGTTGAGCCGGCGCAGCTTGTCGCCGGGCTGGGTAGCGAAGCGCGCCGCCAGGGGCGGAGGCGTCGCGGTGGGGATTGCGGTCGCGCTTGGGGCCGGCGTAGCGCTTGGGGCGGGGGTAGCGGTCGGCGCGGCGGTCGCTGTAAGGGCCGGCGTAACGCTGGGAGCGCGGGCGGGCGGCAGGGCGGCGACGCCCGATGGGGCAAGGGGCTCGGGGCGCGCCGGGGCAAGCGGCTCGGGGCCGGCGCAACCTGCGGTTACCGCGAACAGTGCGGCGGCTACCATCGTGAGAGCGCGAGCAAACGGGCGCATACAAGCTCAGCTAGTCGCGAGGCTCCCGCAGTGGGCGAACAAGGCCTGGACTCAGATCCACGAGCCAAGGGTAGCGCAGCTACGTGATCCGGCCTTTAACGTGGAATTAAGGGCCGTCGCAGACTTGCACCGATTGTGCCGGCGCCTGCGCCAAAGCTTTACCTAAACTTCGCCGGCGCTTAACGCCCGCATAGAGTCAGCACAACGGCCGGCTGCTATGGTAGGCGTGCGAATCCAGCGCACTTGGAGGAGGGCCAGGGTGGAGAACAGCAAAGCCGACCTACATCTACACACCACCCATAGCGACGGCACGGCGAGCGTTGAGCAACTGCTCGAACACGCGGCGCAGAGCGACCTGCGGGTGATCGCCATCACCGACCATGACACCATCGATGGCGCCCTGGAGGCGCGGCGTCTGGCCAGCTCGTACGGGATCGAGGTGATCGTGGGCGAGGAGGTCTCGACCCAGGAAGGGCACCTGCTGGTGCTCTTCGTCGAGCAGTGGCTGCCCCCAATGCGCCCGCTGCGCGAGACTGTGGCCGCCGCCCGGGCGCAGGGCGCGTTAATCATCGCCCCGCACCCCTTCGGCATGCTGGTCAAGTCGATCGGCCGCCAGAGGCTGAGCCGGCGCTTCTGCGACCCGGCCTGGTGCGAGCTGGTCGACGCGATCGAGATCTTCAACGCCGGGTTGTGGGCGCCGCGCAATAATGCCCTGGCGGCCCGTTTCGCGGCGGCGCGCGGGCTGCCGGTGGTGGGCGGCAGCGACTCGCACCATCTGCCGACGGTGGGCACGGGCTACACCCTCTTCCCGGGGCGCACGGCCAACGACCTGCGGCGCGCGGTCGCGGCCGGGCAGACCAGGGCCGGGGGGCTGCAGTGGGGCGCGCTGCGGGTGGCCGAGGTGGGCGCGCTGATGGCCCGGCGCGGCCTGGGCGCCCTGCTCGAGCCGGCGAGCCAGAGCTGAGGGCGCGATGAGCCGGGCCGATGACGGCCCCGGCGTAGCGCTACGAACCGACGTTGCTCAAGCCCTGAGGGCGGGTGCGCCGAAATTGACAATTTCGGCGCCCCCGTGCTATACTCTTCAACGGTTCTGTGGTGCCTGTAGCTCAATGGCAGAGCACCTGATTGTGGATCAGGAAGTTGTGGGTTCGAGCCCCATCAGGCACCCCATTACAACGCCCTCGGCGAGTAACGCCGGGGGCTTTGTGTTGCCCTCGAACCATGAACCCGAACATATCAGGGGATCGACAGAACGGTGCAGTGGGCCGGGTCAGGCGAACACCAGCAGCTGGAGGCCCGCGAGGATGAGCAGGAGCTCGACGGTAGTACGGAACGAGGGACACCATGGCTGACTGGGAGGCATGGGTGGGCCGGAGCAGCTCGTCGACGGCGCAGCTGCACGCCGATCCGGCCAACTTGATGGCGGTCACTCTTGACCGTGAGCCGCGCTACCGGGAGGGCGACGCACTCCCGCCGGCCTGGCACTGGCTCTACTTCCACGACCTGGTCAGGGCCTCGGAGCTGGGCCACGATGGGCACCCACGGCTGGGCGTCGTGCTGCCCCCCGTGCCACTGCCCCGGCGCATGTGGGCCGGGGGGAGCTTCGTCTTCCACGCGCCCCTGCACCTGGGCGCGACGGTCACGCGCACCTCCACCATCAGCGCGATCAGCCCCAAGGAGGGCCGTTCGGGGCCGATGTACTTCGTCACTATCGAGCATCGCTATGCCGCCGAGGAGGAGCTCTGCCTGGTCGAGGAGCAGACCCTTGTGTATCGTGAGCTTTCTCGTGAGCCTCCACCAATGGCGCGGGCTGCCCCGAGCGACGCCGATGTCGCCCAATGTTACAAGCTCGACAGCACCGCCCTCTTCCGCTACTCCGCGCTGACCTTCAACGGCCACCGCATCCACTACGATGCCGACTACGCCCGCTCGGTCGAGGGCTACCCCGGCCTCGTCGTCCACGGGCCGCTCATCGCCACCCTCCTGCTCGACCTGCACGCGCAACAGGGCTGGCCGCTCAAGCGCTTCAACTACAAGGCCCGCAGCCCACTCTGCCTCCCCGGCGGGCTGACCGTCAACGCGAGGGTCACAGCTGGGGGCGCCGCGCTCTGGGCGAGCGACGACGATGGCGGCCTGTTGATGGAGGCCGAGGCTTCGGGTGAGTAGGCTCGCACTTGTATCCTCACAAAACCGATGCCGATACTATTTAATATCGGCACTGCTTCGCCGAGGTGGTGTCGCTCCTGCGCCACTACCTCGCCGATGCCCGCTGCCCGAGCGGCCTCCCCCGGCCGGCAGTGAGGCCGAGCGACGGCTACCGTCGAGGGCCTCCACGTCGCGCCACTCACGCTGGAGCTGGCATAGAGCCAGGCACGGCAGCGCCCTGGCCCCTAGCTACACGTCCCTCACTGGGTAGCGGCGGCGACCCGCAGCACCGTGGCCAGGACATCCTCGAACGGGGCGCTGGTGTCGATCTCGTGGGTCGCCCCTCGCCTGAGCAGGGGCTCGACCGTTTCGAGGTAGCCGAGCACCTCGGCCAGCTCGTCCGGGCGCTTCCCGTACGGGTTATTCGTCCGCGTCGCCAGGCGCTCGATCAGCACCGAGGCGGGCGCCGAGAGCAGCACAATCGCGTCGAACTGCGGGTAGAACCTCACCTGGTTGGTGGCACAACCGCCGACAAACAGCGCATCGCCCGCAGCGTGATCGAGAAACTCCTGGACGCGGTCTTCGCGCCAGACCCAGTCGCCGTCGGGGGCGTGCTCAGACCAGCCGGGCTCGTCCATATCGACGGCTGCGTATCCACGCGCCGCCAGGGCGGCGATCAGCGTTGACTTCCCGGTGCCAGACATGCCAGTCAGCAGGATGCGCTTCATCGAGGAGCTTTCGTTGCCAGCGCGCTGAGCAGGGGCGCGAGCGCCTCGTTTAGCGCGGTGTAGCCCGCCGGGCTGAGGTGGAGCTCGTCGTCGGCGTAGGCCGGGAGCACGTAGCCGTCAGCTCCGGCCAATACTGCCGTGGTGTCGACCAGCTGGACGCCCTGCTTTCGCCGCCTGCACGGCGTGGTCTACGAAGGCCCTGCGGGCCAGGGGGAAAG
>CAZKTU010000147.1:0-15858 GCA_964555675.1 uncultured Oscillochloris sp. | reverse complement strand
GCGCGGGCGACGTGCTGCACTCGCAGGGCGACAGCGGGCTGCTGCAGGCCCTGGGTTGGCGGCCCACCGTGAGCCTGCGCGAGGGGCTGGGGGAGCTCATTCGTTAAAGATCATTAATGGTATACTACAGGCCTTAACCTTGCTGGCGGTTGTTGAGAGCACTGATGAGCGCTGTGAACTGGCGGCAGGTGGGTCTGCAAGTCCGGAACAGTCTACCGATTATTGCATCGTACCTCGTCTTGAGCGTGCTCATGTCTTGGCCTCTGGCCGCGCAGTTCACGCACGGCATTCCTCCGGGGGACGACCCGCGCCACAACCTCTGGGTGCTCTGGCACGTCCGCGAGTGGCTTGTCGGGCATCAGCCGCTCTTCGACCTGCCCCTGCTCTACTACCCCTACGGGGCCTCGCTGCTCACCCACGGCCTCGGCCCGGTCACAGGCATCTTCGCCCTGCCGTTCTGGGGGTTGGGGTATGCGGCGGCCCACAATGGCGCGGTGCTGGTCAGCCTGACCCTGACGGGGTACTGCATGTACCTGCTGGCGCGCGACATGGGCATGGACCGGGGCGTCGCGTTCTTTGCCGGGGCCCTGCTGCTGACGGCGCCCATGTGCCTGGCCGGCCTCCTGGGACACATGACCAAAGTGTTCCTTGGGGCCCTGCCCTTGACGGTGCTGTTGCTGCGGCGAGCCCTGGACCCCGAGCGCTCGGCCTGGTGGGCGCTTGGGCCGGCGGCGGGGCTGCTGCTGCTGCTGCTGCATGCCGGGTACCAGTTTGTGGCGGGGGCGGCCCTGGTCGGCCTGCTCATGCTGCTCCAGCTCGCGGCGCCCGAGCGCGGGAACCGCCGCACAGCCGTGCGCCGGATCGCCGCCGTCGCCCTGGCCAGCATAGTGCTGGTCGTCCCGCAGTTGGTGGCGATCCAGCTCGAGGCGACGAGCGAGAACTTAATCCAGATTGGCAGCCAGGCCGAGGCGTATTCGCCAGACCTGGTCCATATGCTGGTTCCATACTACCTCGGGCGCCTGGTTGGGCCCCAGGTTCGGGCGCTGCTTCAGCCGTACCCCATGTTCTTTAGCGCCGACACGGCAGTGTGGCTGTCCTGGGTCGCCCTTGTCCTTGTCGGGTTCGCCCTATTCTGGCGGGCGCCCGAGGCCTGGCGCTGGGGTGTGGTGCTAGCGGTCTTCGTCGCCCTCAGCCTGGGGCCTGTGCTGCACGTGTTGGGGGGCAAGCCCCTGGCCGCGCTGGGCTTGCCGATGCCCTACTCGCTGGTCGCGTCGCTGCCGGGCCTCAGCTTTATGCGCGTGCCTGGGCGCTTCATGATGGCGGGATATGTGGCCCTGGCTACACTCGGCGGTCTCGGCCTGGGGGCGCTGCTGCGGCGCTTCCCACGCTTCAGGCTGCCGCTCCTCGGCGGCCTTGGCGCAGCCCACCTGCTGCTGATCTGGCCGTTGCCGTGGCCGCATCAGCCGCTCCTGCCCATTCCGGCCTTCTACGAGCAAATTGCCACAGACCCCGAGCGCTACGGGGTGTTCGACCTGCCCTACCAGGGGATGCCCGAGGCCAGGCTGACGGGCTGGGGCGCCATTAACTTCGCTGCGCGCTACCAGATCTTCCAGATGACGCACCAGAAGGGCATCGCGGGGGGCTATCTGTCGCGCTCCTATGATCAGCACCCACTCTTCCCTCAGCTTATGAGCGGCGCCGACCCGCAGCCGCCGGATCTGTGGGTCGACGGCGCCCCTGCTAACGGTCTCGCCAACGCCGAGGCCGACCTGGCCCGCTACGGTTACCGTTACGTCGTGGTCCACCATAGTGAAGCGATGGAGTCAGAACAGCTCGATCCGGCCTTCGTCACCCTTGATAAAGCCTACATGGCCGAGCAGAGTGCTGCGTTTGTCAGGGCCGTATTCGGCTCGCGCCAGCCCATCATGAGCGATGAGCTCGCCGATGTCTATGCGATCGACCCGGCGGCGCCCTTCACGACGACGATCGGGCTATTGCGCAACTGGTACGGCAGACCCGACGGACCCGATGGTCACCGCTGGGGCATTTCGCCCGCCGAGCTCTATGTGGCCGCGCCCAAAGATACACCGGCCTTCCTCGAGCTGCTGCCGAACCTGATCCACGACCCCGAGAGCCCTAACGGCCTGGGGGCGGAAGGGGTACTGCGGGTCGAGGATGGGACTGGTGCTATGATTGAGACACCTATAAAGACAGGCGTGCCATTACTGGCGCCCGTGATATTGCCTGCTGGCGGCAGCGTTCTGACCCTGACCCTGGCCGCGGGCAACTTTACCCCCCATGACTACGGCAGCAGCGACCGCTCGGTCTATAGCTTCCTCATTGATCGCATCGCGCTTCATACCGTTGCGAGCTTCGGGGCCGCCCCAGATCTGCTGATCGACGGTCAGCAGCAGCTTGAAAGCAGTTCGGGCTACGCCATGGCCTTTCATGGGGGTTGGTACGGGCGGGAAGCCCAGGGTACGCGCTGGGCCGAGCAGCGTGCCGAGCTCTTGATCTATAGTCCGACGACGGGCGAGGCCGCGCTGAGTCTGTTGCCCGCAATCCTCTATACGCCCGATGGCGGCCCCTTTGGGAATGGCCCGAGCCCACTCATTGTGCGTAGCGCCGATGCCCCTGAGCAGACAGTCATGCTGCGGGTGGGCGAGAGGAGCGAGTTCCCGCTTCGCCTGCACGCCGGCTGGAACCATATCACCTTCGAGCACACGGTCGGTGCGTTTCGGCCGGCTGATGTCGATGCGTCGAGTAATGATACGCGCTCTTTAAGCTTCGCTCTGGCTGAAATCCAACTTGTCCCCGGTAATGAGTAACGCGCTGCATACGCTGGGAGGCTGATCGGGGTTTGCCATAAGGCTATGCTATAATGGCGTGACGAAGGTGACGGCGCCGCGACGCGCCGGGGGCCAGCCGCGGACTGTGTGACTGGAAGCTTCATGAGCGCCGAGCATACGCGCAGAAATCCAGACCCAGGCGTTGTTGCCGCAAGCCCCCCAACACCTCTTACCTCATCCTTCCTCAAGCCGGCGCTACTAACCATTACGCTGATAACTGTGCTCGGGGCGCTGCTGCTGCTAGCCCGACCTATGATGGCGGCGGCTTACCTCAGTGCGGGCGCCAGATCTGTCGAGCTCGCGCGTGATAGCGGCGAGCCCGCGGCCGCGTTGCAGCAGGCCGCTCAGGCTCTCGCGCGGGCCCAGAGCCTTGACCCGAGCAACCCTCTGGTGCTGCGCCAGCTCGGCGCACTCGCTTCTCTCGAGGGCCGCTCGGCAGAGGCTGTCGCCTTCCTTGAGGCCGCACTGCACCATCAGCCGAACAGCTTGATCCTGCGGCGCGAGCTTGCCTACGCTTATATTGAGGCGGGCCGTCTTGACGACGCGGCGCGGGCCCTCCGCGAGTTGACCGGCAGCGATATGGATCTGGTGTCTGTCGCTGACTTGGAAGTGCGCGCCGGCAGGCTTGACCGTGCCCAGTCTATTTATCATCGTCTGATCGCCGCCGCCGAAGTAGCGCCCCCGTCCATCCTGGTGCGCTCGGCCCTGACGGCGGCGGCCCTTGGCGACCAGGCAGAGGCAGCCCAGTTGCTGCGCGCCTCGGGGGCGCGTGAGCCCCTCGATCCAATCCTTGCGGCCGTCGTTCCCGCCACCGCTGAGGCCGGGCTGCTCTGGCCGCCAGAGCTTCAGATCGGCAACCGCCAGCAGGAGTTGACCACCCCCTCGGTGCTGGCCTTTTTTGATACTGGTTGGCACCCATATGAGCAGGGGTTTGGACGCTGGGTTACGTCGCCGGCTCAGCTGCGGGTCTTCTCGCCTGACGCCCGCCCGCTCAAGCTGGTGCTCATGATCCACACGCTCTACGACCCGACCTCGTCTGACTTCCTTGGCGATGTAGGTCAGATCAGCGTTTCGGTCGATGGCGTGGCACCCGTTTCGGTTGAGGCCCACGCGCATCAACCGACGATTGTCCCCATCGAACTGCCGGCAGGTTGGAGCGTGCTGACGGTCAGCCTTGCCAATGGGAACTTTCGCCCCTCGGAGGTGATGCCGGGCAATGGCGACCAGCGCGATCTGAGCTTTGTCGTTACCGCTGTGCAGGTGTTGCCTTGACCCGCCCCGCTCTTGGGCCGGCCCCTGCTAGCCCAACCCGCGCCGAGCTGTCGTCCGGTCAGCTCCTGGCAAAGAATACGCTCTTCAACCTGCTGGGCAATCTTTTGCCCGTGATCGTGTCCCTGGTCTCGGTCAGGCTCCTGGTTGAAGGTCTAGGCACCGAGCGCTTCGGCCTGCTCAATCTGGCCTGGATTGTGATCGGCTACTTCAGCCTCTTTGACCTTGGCCTAGGGCGCGCCCTGACCAAGCTGGTCGCTGAGAAGCTGGATACGGATCAGGTCGGCGATATCCCGCGCCTGTTCGGCACGACCATCCTGCTCATGCTCGGGATCGGCGTCGTTGGGGGCCTGCTTGCCGCAGTATGCACGCCGTGGTTCGTGGGTTCTGTGCTACACCTTGAGGGCGAACTGGCGGCCGACGCGACGGCGAGCTTCCTGCTCCTTGCGGTGGCGACCCCCATGGTCATCGTTACCGCCGGCCTGCGCGGCTATCTCGAGGCGCTGCAGCGCTTCGACCTGATCACCGCCGTGCGCGTACCGATGAGCCTGTTCTCGTACGTCGGGCCTCTGCCGCTGTTGCTCTTCACTCAGGCGCTGACCCCGGTTGTGGCCGTCCTGGTGGTGGGCCGCCTGGTAGGGACGCTGATCCACCTCGCCCTCTGCTTCTCGGTCTCGCCGCAACTGCGCCAGCCGTGGCGCCCCTCAGCGGCCGAGGTGCGGGCCTTGTTCAGCTTCGGCGGCTGGCTGACGGTATCGGCCATCATCGGCCCCTTTATGGTCTACATGGATCGCTTCCTGGTCGGCTCGTACCTCTCGGTGAGCGCGGTCGCCTTCTACGCGACTCCCTACGAGTTGGTCTCGCGCTTCTCGCTGGTCTCAGGCGCGCTGGCCGGGGTCCTTTTCCCCGCCTTTGCGGCGAACTACGGGCACGATATGCCTCAGACCAGGCAGCTCTACGACCGTGGTGTGAAGTACCTTGCCTTTGCGCTGTTGCCCGTGGCTCTCGGCTGTGTAGCCTTCGCCCACGAGGGGCTGCTGATCTGGTTGGGGCCTGAGTTCGCCGCCAATAGTGTGGTGGTGCTGCAGATGCTCAGCGTCGGCATGTGGCTCAATAATCTGGCTCTGCTGCCATTCTCGCTGATCCAGGCGGCAGGCAGGCCGGCCCTCGCGGCGAAGATTCATCTCGTCGAGCTGCCGTTCTATCTGGCGCTCCTGCTCTGGTTAACCAGCAGTTTCGGGATCATCGGGGTTGCCGCAGCATGGCTGATCCGCGCGACGGTCGACGCACTGATCATGTTTGTGGTCGGTCGGCGCCTGCTTGGGCAATCCCTGCGAACACTTGTCCCGCATGGCCTGGCCTGCTGCGTTGCCATCCTGCTCTTTTTGGCCCTCGCGCAACCACTTGCGCTTGGGGTGCGGGTCGCGCTCTACCTCCTGGCCGTCGCCGGCATGGCGCTCGTGGTCTGGACACGTGCGCTCGCGCCCGATGAGCGGGACTGGGTTCGGGGGCGCTTGAGCCGCCTTGCGCGAGCCACACCGCTGCCATGAGTATCGTCGCCGGCAATCAGGAGGCCATCAGCACCGAGGCCCAACCGACCTGCTCGCTCTGCGGATCGGGCGGGGCGCTGGTCTATGACGGCCTGCGCGATACGGTCTTCGGTGTCGCTGGGACCTGGCCGATGCGCCGCTGCAGCAGCTGCGGTCTGCTCTGGCTCGACCCGCGCCCCGCCGCCAGCGAGGTGGCCAAGATCTATCGTAACTACCACACCCACGCCGTCGCCGCGACCGGCCAGCAGCGCCTCTCCTGGTTGCGTCGCGCCATCCTCGAGCAGGCCTGGGCCGATCGCTACGGCTACCCGGCGCCGGCCCTTACAGCCGCCCGGCGCCGCCTGGCGCGCCTCGCTCGGCTCGCGCCCGGGGTTGCCGCTGGCGCCACCCTTGAGGTTATGGGCCTTGATCGTCGTTGGGGTTCGCGCCTACTCGACGTCGGCTGCGGTAGCGGCCGCTTTATGGATCAGATGCGCTCGCTGGGATGGACGACCGCGGGGGTCGAGGTTGATGCGGTGGCCGCCTCCCATGCGCGCCATGCGTTCGGCCTCGACGTGCGCGAAGGGACCCTGCACGACGCCGGGTTCGCGGACGCGTCGTTTGATGTCGTTACGCTGAGCCACGTGATCGAGCATGTCGCCGATCCTGTGGGGTTGCTGCGCGAATGTCTGCGGGTGCTACGCCCGGGCGGCCATATGGTAGTCACAACCCCAAATAGCGCGAGCCTCGGGCATCGGCTGTTCGGCGCGGCCTGGCGGGGCCTCGAGCCTCCACGTCACCTCGCGATCTTCTCGCGAACCACCCTCGAGGCCTGTGCCGCCCAGGCCGGCTTCATACGCGAGACGAGCGTCACCAGCGGGCGGCTGGCGCGCGATATCTACACGGCCAGTGTGATGAGCCGGGCCGCGCTGCGGGGCGAGCCGGCCCCGAGCTATGACGCTCGTCAGATCAAACTGCAGCGTTACCTGTTTCAGTTCGCCGAGGAGTTGGCCCGCCTGATTCTGCACGACGTAGGTGAGGAGCTCTTCTATACTGGGGTCAAGCCAACGTGATCACCGCGACCAACCCTCTGATCTCTGTTGTCATCGTCAGCTACAACTCGCAGGAGGAGCTGCCCGCCTGCCTCGAGAGCGTGCATCGGCAGCCTACCCCCTGCGAGGTTTTTGTCGTCGATAACGCCTCGACCGACGCGAGTTGCGCCGTGGTCAGCGACTATGCGGCGCGCTGGCCCGGCCTGACGCTGATCGCCAATCGCGCCAATCGCGGTCTCGCCGCCGCGAATAATCAGCCGCTCCCCGCCTGTCGGGGGGCCTACGTGCTGATCCTCAACCCCGATACTATTCTCGATGTCGCGACTTTGCCGACCCTTGTGGCCTATCTTGAGAGTCACCCCGATGTGGGGACGGTCGGCCCGCGCTGCTACTTCGAGGATGGCTCGTCACATACGAGCTACCACTATGACTGGACCCTCGCTCACGTCGTGCTCTGGCGCGTGGCGCCCTACAGGCTGGTGCGGGCCCTGTACGACCGCTACGCGCGCTACCCCGAGGCGTCGGTGCTGTTCGTCTCTGGCGCGTGTCTGCTGATGCGGCGCGAGCTCTATGCGGCGATTGGCGGCTACGATGAGCGCTTTTTTCTCAGCGTCGAGGACGCAGCCGACCTGTGCCTGCGGGCCGCCCATGCCGGCTATCGCACGGTCTTCTACCCGCAGGCGCGGATCACCCACCTGACCGGGCGAAGCCAGCGCGGCCTGAGCTATTTTGCCACCGCCCTCGGCTACAATGGCAGCATCTATTATCTGCGAAAGCACTATGGAGCGGGGCAGGGCGCGGCAATCTGGATGATTTTGCTCGTCGCGGCGACGCTCAAAGCCATCCTCACCCGGTTTTTCGCCGCCCTGAAGCCGGATCCCTACCAGCAGTCGTCGCAGGTCTATGGGGCGCTGGCGCGAGACCTGCGCGCGGGGCGCTTGTTACGACCCGACGCCTTCACCGCTGATGTGGCGGCCGTGAGCGATGCCCGCATCGCAACCCATCAGGAGGGCTGATGGCAGGCGATGCTGCTCCGCTGCAGGCAGCTGCCGGCCAGCCGTCGATCCGCTCGGCGCCGGCGCCCCGCTGCCCCGTCTGTGGCGAGCCCGGCGCGCCTCTCTACGACGAGCTGACCGATAAGCTCTATGGAGCGCCCGGTCGCTGGCGAATGCGCCGATGCAGCGGCCCGGGCTGCCGTACGCTGTGGCTTGATCCCGCCCCTCTCGAAGAAGATGTGGGCTTAGCCTACCAGCGCTATTACACCCATGGCTCTGAGCCCGTCGCCGCGGGCGTCGTGCGCCGCCTTGCGGCCCGGATCGGCCGCTTCGATCTGGCGCGTCGTTATGGGTATACCCTGCCTGAGCCCTCGTTCGCGCAGCCTCTCGGGCGGCTCACGGGCTTGCGGCCAGACCTGCGGGCTCTGCTGGACTTTCAGGTGATGTACTTGCCGGCCAGGCCCGGCGGCCGCTTGCTCGACGTCGGCTGTGGCGACGGCGAGTTTATTGCGCGCATGGCCGGCCTTGGCTGGTCGGTCGAGGGCCTGGATTTTGACCCGCATGCCGTCGAGGTAGCTCGCTCGCGCGGGCTCACCGTACACCTCGGTGGCTTGGCCGAGCAGGGTTACCCCGACGCATCGTTCGACGCCGTCGTGCTCAGCCATCTGATTGAGCATGTCTATCGCCCGGCTCAGTTGCTGGGCGAGTGCGCCCGCATCTTGAAGCCCGGCGGCCTGCTGAGTATCGTGACGCCAAATGCAGAGAGCTTTGGCCATGGGCGGTTCGGCCAGGATTGGCGCGGCCTCGAGCCGCCCCGCCATCTGCAGGTCTTTACGCTCGGCGCCCTGACAGGCCTGGTGGGCGCGAGCGGCCTCAGGGTGCGCGTGGCGCGCACGTCATTTCGCGGCGCCAACTTCCTCTTCCTGATGAGCCGCGAACTGCAGGCCGCGCCTGCGCCGCTGCGCCGAACGCCGGCTCTGAAGCTCTGGGCCAAGCTGCTGCAGCTGCGCGAGGGCCTGGCTCTGGCCCGAGGCCGGCCCGTCGGCGAAGAGCTTGTCGTGGTGGCCGAGCGATGAGCCAGACAGAAATGGGCCGGGCAATGATGCCGCGAACGGTCGGGGTGGTGATTCTTAACTGGAATGGCCTCGCCGACACGCTGGAGTGTCTCGAATCGCTGACGCGGATCGACACAGCCGGCATGGCTCTGGAAATCCTCGTCGTTGACAACGCATCGAGCATCGATCCGCGCGCCGCCATTGCCGAGCGCTTCCCCTCGGTCAGGGTCGTACGGGCCGCGCGTAACCTGGGCTTTGCGGGGGGGTGCAACCTGGGCGCCCGGACTCTGCTCGACGCAGGGGCCGACTATGTGTTGTTCCTCAACAATGACACCAGCGTAGCGCCTGACTTCCTGGCAACACTGGTCGCCGCCAGCGAGACCAACCCCGCTGCCGGCTTGGTCGCACCGCTCATCTGCCACGCCGACGAGCCCGAGCGTGTGCAGGCCGCAGGCGGGCGTGTGGCCCTGGCCCTCGGCCACGCTCACCACCTGGGCGATGGGCGGCCACGCTCGCGGGTGCCGGCGACCCCGTTTGCGTCCCACTACCTCAGCGGCGCCTGCCTGCTGATCTCCGCGCCCGTGGCCCGCCGTGTCGGCCTCTTCGACGAGCGCTACTTCGCTTACTTTGAGGATGTCGACCTGTGTTTGCGCGCCCGCGCTCAGGGTTTGCGGGCCATCTGTGTGCCGCAGAGTGTGATCTGGCACCGCGAGTCGTCCAGCACCAGGCGCGATCTTGGCGAGGGGACGACTAGCCCAATGAAGCACTACCTGATGGCGCGCAATCGGCTGCTGATCGTGCGAACGCACGGGCGTCTCTGGGAGCGCGCCACCTTTTTTGTGGTAGTATTGCCGTTCATGGCGGCGTTCTTCATGCTCGCCTTCACTATTCGTCGACGCTGGAAGAAGCTGATCTGGTTCACCCTCGGCCTGCTCGATGGTCTACGCGGCCACTACGAGAGCCCGGGGCCGGTGAAAAGAGTGGACCATGGCCATCCAAGGTGAGCCGCTCCGCCGGGGGGCCGTGGCCGGCTCTGTGGCAGCGATAACGGTCGCCGTCGCGAGTGTGCTGCTGCTTGGTCCCTGGTCGCTGGCCGTCGTCGGCCTGCTCCTGGCAGGGGCGGCGCTCGTCACGATTGCACTGCGCCCCTGGCTTGGTTTTATGGCCTACGTGGTGCTGCTCGCGCCCCACGTACTATTGATGTCGCTCCTCTATGGGGTCGTCGGCCTGCCGGCCGGCCTGGTCCGTGCCGTTTCGGCCTGGAAGGAGGCCCTGCTCCTGTTGCTGCTGTTCGGGGCTATGGTGCGCATCACGTTGCGGACCCGGCACGTGGTAACCCTCCCCGACATGATTATGACCGTCTATGTCCTGTGGGTGCTCTTTGTGAGCCTCCTTACCATGGTGCGCGGGATCGGCGTCGTCTCGCTACTGTACGGCCTGCGCGACGCGCTTCTGCCGGTCCTCGCCTATGTAGTGGGCCGGACGCTGTTGCTGAACGAGGCGCGGGCGCGCTGGGTGCTGCGCGTGCTGCTCGTCGTCGGGCTGGTTCTCGCCGCGATCGGGATCATCGAGCGCCAGTTTATCCCGACCGAGCTACACGTGAGGGCGGGGATACCGCTCTACTACCGGGAGATCCTTGGCTTTCAGACCTTCGATTACCTGCTCGGGCTGCCGGCCAATTACTGGACCAGCGCGAACTCGGGCCTGCTTCGGCGCGCCGTTTCGGTCTATGGCTCGTCGCAGCCCTTCGCCCTCTCGTTCTTGTTATTCCTCCCCGTGGCCGGTTACCTGGCCTTGCGCCGGGATCTGCCCGAGCGGCGCCTTGCGCTGGTTGCCCTCGTGGTCATGCTGGTGGGTCTGGCGCTGACGATCACTCGCTTCACCATCGTCATCTGCCTGGCCCAACTGCTGCTGATTGGTCTGCTGCTCAGCCGGCGTGCGCGTCGGCTCGCCGTCGGCATCCTCGCTGTCGCCGTGGTGGGTATGCTCATTACCGTGCTCTTCGTCCCGCCCGTGCGCGTGCTGGTCGTCAACACGATTACGTTTCAGGACCACTCGTCGGCCGAGCGGCTGCGGATCTGGGGCGCGACGCTCCAGCTGATCGTCTCGAACCCCGCAGGCTATGGCCTGGCCATCACCGGTCAGACTGCCACCCGCTTCGGCGGGACGATCATCAATATCGAAGGCCAGTATTCGAAGATCGGGGTCGAGCAGGGCCTGATCGGGCTCCTCTTCTATATAGGCATCCTGGCTGTGGCGAGCATGTACCTGCTGCGTGGGGCGGCCCGCTCGCAGAGCCCGTATCTCGCCGCGCTCTCGGTGGCGCTGGCCGTCGCGATCGTGGGCGTCGCCGTGAACTCGATGACCACCGAGTGGCACAACAGCATCGCCCTGGTCTATCCCATGATGTGGATCCTCGGCGCGTGTGTCGCTACCCTCGCGCGCGAGGCGCTTGAGCGGCGCAGGAGATGAGTGTGCGCGTCGGCCTCGACCTCTCGATCACGGCGTTCAACGCGGCCGGCAATGCCCGCTACGCCGTGGGCCTGCTGCAGGCCCTGCGCGACGCGGGCGAGGTCGAGCTTGTGCCCCTCGCGCCTCCTTCGGCCCTGCGGGCTACCGGCGGCGGCGCCGCTCGGAAGGCCCTGGTAGCCTTCTGGGAGTTCGTCTACGCCCCGGTCTTGCTGCCGCTGCTCGCTCGTCGCCACAGGCTGGATCTGCTCCACTGCCCCCTGCCGATGCCGGTCGGCGACCCGGGCTGCCCCCTGGTGGTTACGGTCCTCGACGCCATCCCCGCGCTCTACCCGCAGTGGTTCTCGCGGGTGATGGGCCTGCGCCTGCGGCGCTGGCTGCGTCGCGGGGTGGCCGCCGCCGACGCCTTGCTCACGATCTCGCAGCATACGGCCGACGATGTGCGCCGCCTCTTTCCGGGCCTCGCGACGCCGATCTACCCTGTGTACCTCGGCTCGTTTCTTGACCCCGCCCCGGCCCAGGGGGCGGTCTCGGCGTCGCCCTACATCCTCTCGGTCGGCACCCTCGAGCCGCGCAAGAACCTCGCCCGCACGCTCGAGGCCTACGCCCAGCTCGTCCGCATGCGGCCCGCTGCTCCGCGCCTCGTCGTCGTCGGCGGGCAGGGCTGGGGCGGCGAGGATGTGGCCGCGACGGCGACGCGCCTGGGCATCGGCGGCCGGGTCGAGCTGGCGGGCTTTGTCGACGACCGCCGCCTGCGCGAGCTCTACGCGGGCGCGGCGATGCTGGTCTACCCCTCGCTCTACGAGGGTTTCGGCTTCCCGGTCCTCGAGGCGATGAGTTTGGGCTGCCCGGTGATCACCTCGACCACCTCGTCGCTCCCCGAGGTCGCCGGCGAGGCCGGCCTGCTGGTCGATCCAGGCGATGCGGGGCAGATTGCGGCCGCAATGGGCCGCCTCCTCGACGAGCCCGGGCTCGCCGCCCACCTGCGGGCCGAGGGCGCCCGGCGCGCCAGGGCCTTCTCGTGGGGTCGCTGCGCCCGCGAGACCGCCGCCGTCTACCGAGCTACTCGCGGCGCGGCGGGCTGCCGAGGTCGCACCTAGATGCAGCTCCTCTACACTGCAACGGCCTACCCGCCCTCGACCGGCGGGGCCCAGACCCACATCCACCAGGTGGCTCGGCACCTCGCCCAGACCCACCAGGTCCAGGTGTTCAGCCACTGGGACCAGAACCGCACCGACTGGCTGCTGGGCACGACTGTGCGGGCCCCCGGCGAGGCGCGGGCGTATCTGCAGGACGGCGTGCCCGTACACCGGATGGGCTACTCGGGATGGGAGAAGCTGGCCCTGGCGCCGTACCTGCCGCTCTACTACCCGCTGATGGATGTGGCCCTGCCCCCCATTGCGGCGGCCATCGGCCGCCATCTGGCCCCCTTCGCCGCGCGGGCCGACCTCATCCACAATGTGCGGATTGGGCGCGAGGGCCTCAGCCAGGCCTCGTTCGACCTGGCGCGCAAGAGGCTGATTCCGTTCGTGCTGACGCCGGTACACCACCCGCGCTGGGTGGGCTGGCGCTACAGGGCCTACCTGCGCCTCTACCGCGAGGCCGACGCCGTGATCGCCCTCACCGAGGTCGAGCGGCGCGTGCTGGTCGGGCTGGGCGTGCGCGAAGAGCGGGTCGCGGTGACGGGCCACGCGCCGCTGCTGGCGCCCGCCCCCGATGAGGCCGCGTTTCGCAAGCGCTACGGCCTCGACGAAGCTCCGGTGGTGCTCTTCCTCGGCCAGCACTACGCCTACAAGGGCTTTCGCCAGCTTCTCAGGGCCGCGCCCCTGGTCTGGCGGCGTCATCCCGAGGCGCGCTTCGTCTTTATCGGGCCGCCGGTCAAGGACTCCGAGCGGGCCTTCGCCGAGGCCGCCGACCCGCGCATCCTCAGGCTGGGCGGGGTCAGCCTGCAAGAGAAGACCGACGCCCTGGCGGCCTGTACGCTCCTCTGTGTGCCGTCCAGCCAGGAGAGCTTCGGCGGGGTCTATACCGAGGCCTGGAGCTTCGGGAAGCCGGTCGTCGGCTGCCCCATCCCGGCCGTCGCCGAGGTGGTGGCCGACGGCGAGGACGGGCTACTGGTCGCCCAGGAGGCTGAAACCATTGCCGATGGGGTCTGCGCCCTCCTTGCCGACCCGGCCCGGGCCCGGGCGCTGGGGGCGGCCGGCAGGCGCAAGGTCGAAGAGCGTTACACCTGGCCCCGGATCGCCGCCCTTACCGAGCAGATCTACGCAGGCCTGCTGCGCTGAGAAAGAGGAAGAATCGTGACTGGCGCAATACCACGCTTTCCCGTCATCGACGTGCGGATCAGCGCCCTGACCTTCGAGGCGGCCCTCAGCACGATCGATGCCTGGGTCGCTCGGGGCGAGCGGCACTACGTGAATATCTGTACGACCCACACGGTGCTCGAGTGCCACGACGCCCCCGAGCTGGCCGCAATCGTCAATGGCGCGGGTATGGCCACCCCCGACGGCATGCCGCTCGTCTGGCTAGGGCGTCTGCGCGGCCACACGGTCGAGCGGGTCTATGGGCCCGATGTAATGCTGGCCGTGTGTGAGCGTGGGCAGGCCCGCGGCTACCGCCACTTCTTCTACGGCGGGGCCGAGGGTGTGGCCGAAACCCTGGTGGCCAGGCTGCGCGAGCGCTTCCCAGAGCTGCAGGTCGCGGGTGTCTACACACCGCCCTTTCGGCCGCTGACGCCCGAGGAGGAGCGCGACGTAGTCGAGCTGATCAACACTAGCGGCGCCGATATCGTCTGGGTAGGCCTGGGCACGCCGAAGCAGGACTACTTCGTAGCCCGCTTTCGACCGCTGCTCGAGGCCGCGGCGCTGATCGCCGTCGGCGCGGCCTTTGACTTTCACGCCGGGCGGGTGCGACAGGCCCCGGCCTGGATGCAGCGCAGCGGCCTGGAGTGGCTCTTCCGCCTCACGCAGGACCCGAAGCGGCTGTGGAAGCGCTACGTCCTCGGCAATCCGCGCTTCATCGCGTTAGTGGCGGCGCAACTGCTCGCCGGCCGCAAGGGGTAGTAGTCCTCCCGAGCCCTCCGGCCGGCCATCCTGCAAATCGCTTGTGGCGAGACGCTCGTGAGTATGCCCGGCCTCAGGGTGCTGGACCTGAATCTGGGGCTGCGCACGTCATTAAACGTTGCTTGTTGCCATCAGCCATGGTACACTAGCGCGGCTCGATCGGGAGCAGTAAGCTGATCTACGACGGCGTAGGTTTGGGGCGTAAGCTGGTTTATTCGCCGTCAGTATCAGTATAGTAGGTCTTGTATGCTCGACCGCTTGAGGTATCGCATTACCGGCAGCGTTCTGATCTGGGACCTTCTCATTACTGCCCTGTGCCTGTACATCTCCTCGAAGATCCGCTTCTATGTCGATCTGGGCTACGACCTGAGCCGGCAGGAAGTGCAGATCCCGTGGCAGCTCTACGCGGGCGTGCTGGTGATCTGGCTGGTCGTATTCCTGCTGCTCACGCCGCAGCGCGCGCTGTTCTCCCGCAGCCTGCTCGAGGCGATCGGGCGGCTGGTCAGCGCGGTCGTGCTCGCTTCGCTGAGCTTTGCGGGGCTGCTGTACATGTCGGTGCGCGATGTGTCGCGCCTGCAGTTCGTCTACTTCGCGGTCCTCAACCTCTGCGCCCTGTTGATCTTCCACCTGCTGATGCGGGCCTACACCTACACCCGGAGCCGTCGCTCGGTCCAGCGCCGGGCCCTCGTCGTCGGCGCATCGGCCGCCGCCGAGCGCATCGCCGAGGAGTTCAACCGGCGGCCCTGGACGGGTGTTGCCGTCACGGGCTACACCAGCGACAGCTACGATGCGCCGAGCAGCGTCGCGCGCCTGGGCAGCGTGGCCGAGACGCCGCGCCTGGTGGCCGAGCATCGCATCGAGGAAGTGATCTTCGCCCTCCCGTCCGAGCAGCAGGAGCGTGTGGCGACCATCTCACTGGCCCTCCTCCAGCAGCCGGTGATGGTTCACATGGTGCCCGGCGTGCTCGACCTCACCTTTGCGCGCACGCCGGTCGAGACTGTGGGCGGCATCCCGCTGATCAGCCTGCGCGAGTCGGCCCTCACCGAGCCCCAGCGCATCTTCAAGCGCCTCTTCGATATTGCCACGAGCGCCGCGCTGCTGCTGATCCTGTCGCCGGTGATGCTGGTGATCGCCGTGCTGATCAAGCTCGAGTCGCCCGGCCCGATCTTCTTCATGCAAGAGCGGGTCGGCGAGCAGGGCCGGCGCTTCAAGATGGTCAAGTTCCGCAGCATGTACGCCGACGCCGAGCGCCGCTGGCGCGAGGTGGCCCGCCGCGATGAGCAAGGGAACCTGATCCACAAAATAGAGGACGACCCGCGAGTGACGCGGATCGGGCGCAAGCTGCGTCGCACCAGCCTCGACGAGTTGCCCCAGCTGATCAATGTCCTGCGCGGCGAGATGAGCCTAGTCGGCCCGCGCCCCGAGATGCCCTACATCGCCGCCGAGTATGAGCCCTGGCAGTGGCAGCGCTTTCGCGTGCCGCCCGGGATCACCGGCTGGTGGCAGGTCAACGGGCGCTCGGGCAAGCCGATGCACCTGAACACCGAGGACGACCTGTACTATATTCAGAACTACTCG
>CAZKTU010000146.1:0-15885 GCA_964555675.1 uncultured Oscillochloris sp. | reverse complement strand
GTGGGCTGGAGGTAGCAGCCACGAGTATAGCACGCCCACCTGGGCCGAGGTCTCCAGACGTGGAAGACTGATCACATTTTGAGCTCCGCGAGGCTCTGCACGACCTGGCCCGCCGCGGCGAGGATGCGGCTGTGGACGAGGTCGAGACGGTGCTCGCGTACGTGCCCTCGCTTCTGTTGTTGCTGTGGCGCTAATCCTTATAGGGGTCGAAGGTCTCGGTCGGCGCCATGCAGACGATGCGCGGGTGCAGCCAGTGCTCGACCTCCAGGGTCTCGCTATGGGCGGCCAGCACGGTGCGCAGATCGCGGTAGACGTGCGGGCTCTCCTCCTCGTCGCCGCCCCTGAGCACCACGTCGGCCGCCGCGAGGGCTTCGTCCATCATGGCCCGTGTGACCAGCCCTGGCGCGACGCGCGTCGGGCGCTTCTTCCCATCCGGGCCGGTGCGCCACTGCTTCTTGCCAGCAGCCTGGGTGCGGCTCATGATGCGCCCGGCGCCATGCGGTGCCGAGTGGAGCGCCTGCCGCGCCGCTGCTGTGTCGCGCCCCCGCACCACTGCACTCACCCCGCCCATCGAGCCGCCCATGGCCCCGCGCTGGCCCGGGGCGAGCGGTGTTGCCCCCTTGCGCACGACGATCAGCGTCTCGCCGTCGTGCTCCTCGACGAAACAAAAGTTATGATGGATATGAACGTCGTCGAGGGTACGGGCGCCCAGCAGCGCGAGAACCTGGCCAACTACCGCGTCACGCCCGGCATAGGCATAGTCACCGGCCAGGTTGTGCGCGGCCTGGTAGAACTGGCCGAGGTCCGTGTCGAGGCCGATGACGGTTGGTGGCTGATCCATCGACTCGCCGGGTGCGCGTGCGCCAAACGCGCGGCCGGCGGCGAGGTTGAGGAACCCGCTTGCAATCGTATGGCCGAGGCCGCGGCTGCCAAAGTGCGCCATCACCCAGAGGCGCCCGGTTTCGTCGGCGAGGATGTCCACAAAGTGGTTGCCGGCCCCCACGGTGCCGAGTTGGGCGGCGGCCCGCTGCTTGAGCGGGGCCAACTCGGGGGTGCGCCAGAGCGGATCGTCAAAGAGGGCATGGTCAACGGGCGTCGGGTTCGCGCGGCCCACACCAAACGCGATCGTCTGCGCCATCGCATCGGCGAGACGCTCATGGTCAGCGCGAGTCGGCAGCACGTCGGCGACCTGTAGATCGGTTGCCACTGCCTTAATCCCGCAGGCGATATCATAGCCCGCGCCCGAGGGGCTCACGGCGTTGCGGTAGGCGGCCACGCCACCGATGGGCATGGAGTACCCGACGTGCGCGTCCGCCATGAGGGCGGCGCGGGCGACGCGCGGATCGGCGGCGACCATCTGGAGTTGGGCGACGGTGCGCGCGTCAGGCGTGCCAAAGATGGTTGGGGCAGGTGGGGTCATGGAAGCACTCCTTATTCGCCAACTCCTCGGGCGTGCCGGGGAGTGCCAGGTGCTCACCTGGCACGCGGGAGCCGTTCAGGCAGGCCTGGATCAGCATCGGCTCACTCCTTGCCGGCCTGCCGGCTGCCCAGGAAGACGGTGAAGTCGAGCTCGCCAGAGCGTGCCGTGGCCCGATGCGAGCGGCTCACGGAGCGCCGTGGGCGGTAGGCGGTCGGCGGCGGCGAGGATTTGCCCGTTGGCCCAGGTGTTATACTCCCAAAGCAGGCGCATGTTAGTTCGATCCACCCCGCTCCTCCTTCACTCAAGCTTGCGCTCCTGCGATGATACACCTCTTTGCGGGCAAGAGGGATCCGCAATCGGCCTAGACTGACCGAGCGCAGCGCGGGAGGAACTTACTTTACCGCGTCACACACCAGTGGACATGCGCTTCTAGTATCCTGGCCCAGGTCACTTCGCGCTGAGCACGGCTTGACCTTGACGCTGCGTCAAGGTGTACACTTCGCACAGCATCTGTGGCGAAGGGGGACCAGCAGTGTTTCGCATCGGGGAATTCTCAAAGCTTGCGCAGGTGTCAGGCCGCCTGCTGCGCTACTACGAAGAGCTCGGCCTGTTCAGGCCAGAGTACACCGACCCTCAGACGGGCTACCGCTCCTACAGCGCGCAGCAGCTCCCGCACCTGAACCGCATCCTGGTCCTCAAGGAGCTCGGCCTCTCGCTTGAGCAGATTGCGCGCCTGCTCGCGAAGGACACATCCACCGACGAGCTCCGCGGAATGCTGACACTGCGCAAAGCGCAGATCGCACAGTCCGTCGAAGTCGAGCTTGCACGGCTACGGATGGTGGAGTCGCGCCTGGAGCAGATCGATACCCTCGGCCAGATCAACGAGCCCGATGTGGTGATCAAGGCGGCCCCAGCTCAGCAGTTCCTGGCGCTGCGCGAGGTTTTACCGGATATGGACTCGGTTCGGCGTCTGGTACGCACGATTGCCACACGCGTTCCGACGGCTGTCGCGCCCGGCAGCCTCGATACCATTGCCGTCGTGATCCACACCCCCGCCTTCGACCCCGATGCGTTCGACCTCGAGGTCGGCTACCTGCTCGCCGGCAAAGCTCCCGCGACCCTGCGGCTGTCCGAGGAGCGCATGCTGACCACCCGTGAGCTACCCGCCGTCGAGACGCTCGCGACGCTAGTGCACATCGGGCGCGTCGAGGAAAGCCACCGGAGCTACGGGATCCTCGCCGGGTGGCTTGAGCGCAACGGCTATCAGATCGTCGGGTCAGGGCGCGAGCTCCTCATGCAGCTGCCGGACACGCATGATATGGCGGTCTTCGAGATCCAGCTGCCGGTGAGCAAGGATGAAGACGAGAAAGAAAGGTGATATACTTCATAATAAGGAAACGCCTTGACATTTCGGAGGCCCCATGTCTAGTTCTATCGACCCCAAGTACGTCGATCTGCTCGAGAGCACAGCGCTTGCCCACGTTGCGACCGTAGGCCCCGATGGCGAGCCCCAGGTCAACCCGGTCTGGTTCGGCTGGGACGGTGAGCATCTGCGCTTTAGCCAGACTACAACGCGCCAGAAGTTCCGCAACCTCAAGCGCGACCCGCGCATCGCCCTGTCGATCGTCGACCCGAGCAACCCTTACCGCTACCTCGAGATCCGCGGCACCGTCGTCGCCGTCGAGCCCGACCCCGACCGGGCCTTCATCAACAGCATGGCCAAGAAGTACCTTGGCCAGGACACCTACCCCTGGAACCGGCCCCAGGACGAGCGTATCGTGATCGTCGTTGCCCCCGAGCGAACCAGCCAGATGGGCTAGTCTGACAATGTGCGGAAGTTGCCGCTAGAAGGAGCGCCCCATTTTTCGCATCACCATTGCCATCTTCACCGCAGCTGCGCTTCTGGTCGTCGGCGGCTGCGGCTCCACCGGCGGCACGCGCCAACTCCGTGAGCAGGACAGTGCCGATCGCCGTACGCTGAGCTAACCCTGCGCCAGCCCACTGGACCGATACGCCAGTTGTTCGGCAGCATCGAGGGGCCAGCTGCCGGCAAAGACGGCCAGCCGCTCAAGTCGATGGACTGCCACACCAGGACTGGTCGCTGCGCGTGACCTGGGTCTTTCGGCGTGAGAGAGCGGAGTGCATGTACGAGCGCACATCTGCCTGGCTCCGCCTACACAGCCTCCACGCTCACATTTCGATCGTCGTGGGCTGGCCGAGCGTAAGCCAGCATAGAGCCGCCGGTAGCCCGGCGCTCGCGAAGGCGGTCGCGACCGCCGCCTGGCCCTCGCTGAAATGCCGCCAGCCCTCGTAGTGGATGGGGATGATCTGCTGGGCGCACAGCACCTGCGCCGCTCTCACTGCGTCGCGGTGATCCATGGTGTAGCGCAGCGGCCCGGTGATGGGAAAGCGGGCCCTGCCCAGGTGTAGGATCGCCACGCCGATGCGGAAGCGTTCCGCCACCTCGTCGACGCCGCGGTAGTAGATCGTGTCCCCGCTGATGTAGAGCGCCCCACTACGCTGGCCCTCCCACTCTAGCACGAAGCCGATCGTCGCTCCGGCCAGGGGCCGGGTTAGCAGCGCGCCGTGCTGGGCTGGCGTAGCCGTGACCTTCACCCGGTTCGATCCGGCCTCTAACCAGACGCTTTGCCAGGGCCGCAGCCCCTCGGCGTTGCCGCCTAGCCGCCGTGCGCCCGGCACCGTGGTCAACACACGTTTCGCCTGGGGCAGCATAGCCCGCCCCGCCTGGTCCAGGTTGTCCTCGTGGTGGTCGTGGCTGAGCAGCACCGCGTCGATGGGGCCGATGCGCTCCGGCGCAACCGCCGGCCCGCTCAGCTTGGTCGAGCCGGTGCCCCAGCCGAAGCGGTAGCGCCCGCCCGCCGGGTCGAAGACCGGGTCGGTGAGCAGCCGCAGCACTCCGTTGGCGGAGCCGGCGCGGAGCGCTATCTCCAGCACCATCGTTGCGGTGCCGATGTGGGTAATGCTCAGGCTCATCGTCTCGCTCCGTAATCGCTGTATGATGATTGTACTGTATGCACGCTCGTACGAGGCCGGCCAGCAGCGCCCCGCCAAGCCTCGGGCTAGCTGCGCCCGGACGCACTGACGAGCGCGCGGCAACGCTTGTGAGAGCAGCATCGCCGCGCGCGGGGCGAGGGCCTCAGGCAGCGGGGATGCGGGCGTCGATCCAGCCTTGGATATCGGCCAGCACGAGCTCCTTGTCGAGGTCGTTGAGCAGGTCGTGGAAGTGGCCCTCGTAGAGCTTCAGCGTCTTGTCGGTCGCGCCGGCTTGCTCATAGAAGTGCTGGCTGCCGCTCGGCCTGGTCACCTTGTCCTCGCTGCCGTGCAGAATCAGCACCGGCAGGGTGATCCGCGCGAAGCCCTCCTTTAGCCGCTCGTCGCCGCGCAGCATGGCCGCGATGGTCTCAGTCGGCTGAACCTCGTCCTTGACGAAGGGGTCGTTGTTGAGCGCCTCGACCACCTGCGGGTCACGCGAGAAACCCTTGTTGTCTAGCTTGAGCACGTGGGCGTTGGGGGCAATGTGGCTCAGGCCCTTGATCACGGCAAGCGCGATGCCCGGCGCCGGCAGTTCGTGGGCGAAGCTCTCGCAGATCAGGCCGGCAAGCTTGTCCTGGTGGTCGAGCGCGTAGACGCAGGAGATCACCCCGCCGGCGCTGTGGCCGAGCAGGAAGACCGGCAGACCGGGGTGTGCCGCCCGCGCCTGCTCGACCAGGGTGTCGACGTCGCGGGTATAATCCTCGATCGTATCGGCGTGGTAGCGCTCACCCTCCGAACGGCCGCGGCCGCGCAGGTCGATAGCGTAGACGGCGAGGCCGCCCCTGGCGAACTGCTCGCCGGCCCACATGTAGTGCCCGCTGTGCGAGTTGAAGCCGTGCACGATCACCAGCGCGGCCCGCGGCGAGCCCGTCGGCGGCGCCCAGCTGCGGGTGAAGATCTTGTAGCCCTCGGCGCCGGTGAACGAACCTTCCTTGACGAGTGTCTCTACAGTCATGCTGGTCTCCTTATCCCAAACCACCTCTGTGGTTCTATTTAGCTCACCGAGCGCGCTGCCCGGTTGATGAAGCGGACAACCTCGCGGGGGCGCGAGATGAAGGCCACGTGGCTGGCGTCAATCTCGCTGGTGGTGGCGCCCATGCGCTGCGCGTAGAAGCGCTGCAGCTCAGGGTTGATCGTGTTGTCCTGCTTGGAGACCAGATACCAGGCGGGGATCTCGCGCCAGGCTGCCGCAACGAGCGACTCGCCGAAGATGTGGCTGTTGACCGGCTTCTGCACGGCCGCCATCACCCGGGCCTCGGTGCGCCCTACATCGCCCGCGAAAACTTCGCGGAACTTCGCCCGATCAACATACAGGTAGCCGGCGGCGTCAGGGACCAGCGCCGTGCCGAGCAGGCTGGGGTACTGCTCGAGGAAGGCGGCCGCCACCTCGTTGGCGTCGGGGGCGAAGGCTGCGAGGTAGACCAGCGCCTTCACGTTGGGATTGCCGGCCGCAGCTCCGCTGATCGTCACGCCGCCGTACGAGTGGCCAACCACAATCACCGGGCCAAGCTGCGACTCGGCGTCGATCACCCGCTTCGTGGTCGCCACATCGTCTGCGATCGAGGAGAGTGGGTTCTGGGTGGCAATCACCGGGTAGCCCTGCTCCTCGAGCAGCGGGATGATCTTCTGCCAGCCGGTGCCGTCGGCCCAGGCTCCGTGTACCAGCACGAGGCGGGGCTTGCCTCCGCTGCCGCGCCGCCCCTCGTCGCCATGCTCGCCTTCATCGGCGTGTACCGCCGACGCCACGCCGAGGCCAGCAGCCCCGGCCGCGCCCAGGGCGGCGAGCACAGCGCCTGCGCCCTTGAGCATGTGTCGCCGCGAGATACCCACCCCCAGCCCGCGTGTCTTGTCACCATCACCAGCTTGTCCCATCGTCGTTCCTTTCTCTGTAGCCGCTCTGGACGCTGTCACGAACCAACCGCCGCTCACAGCGCTGACAGCCTGCGCTGCTGCATGGAGTCGGACGCTCGCTGGGGCGGGGCAGCAGTGGGCGCCTTATGCCCCTACAGGTGCAATGGCTCGCCGAGGACGTCGCGCGCCGCCTCGCCGATGACCTCCGAGAGCGTCGGGTGGGGGTGAACCGAATAGACCAGCTCATTCACCGTGGCCTCCAGCGTGCGGGCCAGGGTGAGCTCGGCAATCAACTCGGTCACCTCGGGGCCGACCATGTGCACGCCGAGCACCTCGCCGGTGCGCTCATCGGCGATGATCTTCACCTGCCCGTCACGCTCGCCCAGGGCCTGGGCCTTGCCGTTTGGGCGAAAGGGGAACCTGCCGACGCTGATCGGGCGGCCGAGCTTGCGGGCCTGAGTCTCGGTGAGCCCCACCGCCGCCACCTGAGGCTGGCTATAGGTGCAGCGTGGGATGGCGAGGTAGTCGGGCGTGACCGGCCGGTGTCCCGCGATCACCTCTGCGCAGAGCTCGCCCTGAAACATGGCCGTGTGGGCCAGAGGCAGCTTCCCCGTCACGTCGCCGATCGCGTACAGCCCCGGCACATTCGTGCGCAGCTGTCCGTCGACCTCGATGAAGCCCTGGCGCAGCGCCACGCCGAGCTCTTCCAGCCCCAGGCCGCCGCTGTTGGGCAGGAAGCCGATACACACCAGCACCCGGTCGGCCTGCAGCGTGCGCGGCTCGCCTGCACCGCCCGGCGCCGGCGAGAGCCTGACCGTGACCCTGCCGTCCTCGACGCTGGCGCCATCAACGCTGGTGCTGGTCAACAGGGTGATGCCGCGCCGCGAGAACTGCCGGGCCAACTCGGCGCTCATCTCCTCGTCCTCCAGCGGAAGCAGGCGCGGCATGAGCTCGACGATGGTCACCGCAGTGCCGAAGGCCTCGTAGGCGGTGGCGAACTCGACGCCGATCGGGCCGGCGCCGATGATGATGATCGACTCGGGGCGCTGCGGGAGGCCCCAGACCTCGCGCGATGAGATAACGCACTGGCCGTCGAACTCCACCTCGGGCAGGGGCCGCAGCCGCGAGCCGGTGGCGATGACGATGTTCCTTGCCCGCAGCTCCTGCTCGCCCACGGGCCCACCGCTCACAAGCACACGGTCAGGCGCCAGGAGCCGGGCGTGGCCGGGCACGACGTCGATCTTGTTCTTGCGCATCAGGAAGTTGAGGCCCCGCAGCTGGGTCGCCACGACCTTGCCGCAGCGCTCAAGGGCGGCGCCGTAGTCGGCGCGCACCTCGCCCACGCTGATCCCGAACTCCTGCGCGCGATGGATCAGGTGCAGCACCTCTGCGCTGCGCAACAGGGCTTTGCTCGGGATGCAGCCCCAGTTTGTGCAAATCCCACCGAGGGCCTCGCGCTCGATGATGGCGCAGCGTAGTCCAAGCTGCGAGGCGCGGATCGCCGCCACGTAGCCGCCCGGGCCACCGCCGATCACCGCCACATCGTAGCTACGCTCCCCCGTGGATCTGTTCATAGCGCTCCTTTCTGCAACCCAGGGGTTAACAGCCCGATCGCCCGTGGCGCCGCGAAATCGCCGCCGAGCTCCGCAACCCCGTTTGCCGTCTGTGTCTGCACTGCTGGATGCCACCACCATACCTTCCGGCGGCGGCGCTGTCGTGTGCGCCATTGCACCTTCTGCCTGTGCATTGTTGCGCCCTCAGTTGCGCACTGACGAAGCGGCGCTTGGGCTGAGGGAGGTAAGCGCAGAGCTCGGCCTGTACGCATACCCCCTCGCGTGGTATGATTGCTTCACCTACAGTACGACCCCAACGATCCACGCTATGCCAGGCCCCAACGCCAGGGTGCCCTCGCCGCCGCTTTCCTCATCCCCACGTCTCACCCACCCCTTCGCCGCTTCAGCTACGCCCCAGCTTGGTGGTGCCACTAGTGTGCTGTGACACAGGGCGTGACACGAGGAGCAGCAGGGTGTCCTACGAGGCCTTCAAAGAGTTCAGCAATCAGCTCCTGACCCTGCGCACGCGGGCGTCCTTGACGCAGGGGGCCCTGGCGGATGCGGTCGGCGCACATCGCCGCAGCGTCCAGAACTGGGAGGCCGGCGTCACCTATCCCAAAGCGGAGACCCTGCAGCGCCTGCTGGTGGTGCTCGTCCAGCACCGCGCCTTCGCGCCAGGGCAGGAGTTGGCCGAGGCGAGGGCGCTCTGGGATCTGGTCGAAGGCCGGGCCGGCCTCAGCTTCCCGGCCTTCGACGCGGTCTGGATGACTGGTCTCCTGGCGGCATCGGACGGGCCAGGGGCTGCGCAGCAGTCAGCGCGCCCTCCCGAGCAGCACGCGCAGACAGCAGGGCTCCTGGATTGGGGCGAGGCAATCAGCGTCTCGGCGCTATACGGGCGCGAGCGTGAGCTGGCCGAGCTGCAGCAGTGGCTGCTCGTCGAGCAGTGCAGGATCGTGATGGTGCTGGGGCTGGGCGGAATCGGCAAGTCGAGCCTGGTGCTCCGCGCTGCCGAGGCCGTAGCGCCGCACTTCGAGTTCGTGCTCTTCCGCTCGCTGCAGAACGCCCCGCCGCTCGCCGGCCTGCTCGACCAACTCCTCAGCACTGTGGGCGCCCAAATCGCCACCCCGGCCGCGCCGCCCGAGCTCGTGCCCGACAAGATCACGCTGTTGGTACAGCGCTTCCGCGAGCGGCGCTGCCTGCTCATCCTCGATAACTTCGAGACCGTGCTCGAGCCTGGCACGCTGAGCGGCACCTACCGGGACGGTTACGCCGACTACGGCGCGCTGCTGCAGGCGCTGAGCGCGCGCGAGCACCAGAGCTGCGTCGTGATCACGAGCCGCGAGAAGCCCACCGATCTTGCGCCATTCGAAGGCCGGGCCACGCCGGTGCGTACGCGCGTGCTCGCCGGCCTGGCCGGCCAGGCGGCCTACCAGCTTCTCGAGCAGAAGGACCTCTCCGGCCCGGCGGCGGCCGTGGACGAGCTGGCGCGCCTGTACGGCGGCAACCCCCTGGCCCTCAAGCTGGTGGCAGAGCCCATCCACGAGCTCTTCGGCGGCGACCTCGTCGCCTTTCTCGCCAGCGGCAACGCCTTCTCACATAGCGTCGGCACACTGCTCGAGCAGCAGTTCGCCCGCTCTACCTCGCTTGAGCAGGCGATCATGTACTGGCTTGCGGTCGAGCGCGAGCTCCTGCCGCTGGCCACGCTACAGGCCAGGCTCAGCGAGACGGCCCCGTCGCGCACCGTGCTCGCCGCTCTAGAGTCGCTCCGTCGGCGCATGCTCATCGAGCGCGGGCCAGACGAGCCGGCGTTCACGCTGCAGCCCGTGATCATGGAGTATATGACCGACCGGCTCGCGCAGATCGTGCCCGAGGAGCTGGCGACCGGCGTCCACAGCCTGCTGCGCAGCCATTGCCTCGTCCAGGCCACCGCGAAGGAGTATGTCCGCCGCAGCCAGGAGCGGCTGATCGCGGCCCCCATCCTCGAGCGCCTCGATGCCGCGCTCGGCGCCCAGGCTTGCGAAGAGCGCCTGCTCGGCACCCTTGAGCGGTGGCGCGATCTGCCATCGGACGAGGCGGGGCACGGCCCGGGAAACGTGGTCAATCTGTTGCGCCTGCGCCGGGGGCAGCTCAGCGGCCTCGATCTCTCGCGTCTCGCGATCCGGCAGGCGTACTTCCAGGGTCTGGCGATGCACGAGACCAGCCTGGCGCACTCGACGCTGCACGACTGCCGCTTCACCGACACCTTCGGGGCGATCACGGCGGTCAGCGTCAGCGGCGACGGCGCCTACTGGGCGGCGTCGAGCAAATGTGGCGAGCTGCGGGTCTGGCTCGCGGGCACGCAGACGCCCTACCGGGCCTGGCAGGCGCACAGCGACAGCACCTGGGATATCGCCTTTAGCCCGGACAGAAGCACCCTGGCGAGCTGTAGCTGGGACGGCACGGTGAAGCTCTGGGATATCGAGGCCAACACGCTGTGCTGGTCGGCCAGGCTTCCCTGGCACCTGCAGAAAGTCGCCTTCGCGCCCGACGGCCTGGTGCTCGCCAGCTGCGGCGGCGGCCCCGAGGTGTGGCTGCTGGATGCGGCGAGCGGCGCGAAGCTCCACGCGCTTGCGCACCCCGTCGTGGTATCGAGCATCACGTGGAGCCCGCAGGGACGTCTGCTTGTCACCGGCGACCGCGTGGGCACCGTGCGCTTCTGGAGGGTCGATAAGGACGCGGCGCCGGTCTGCACGCACGAGCTCAGCGGGCACACAAAGGCTGTCCTCGGGCTGGCCTTTGACCCCTCGGGGCTCACCCTGGCAAGTGCGAGCTGGGACGGCACGGTGCGGCTGTGGGATGTCGTCGGGGCGAGCGTGCGCCAGGTGCTCGCAGGGCATACGGGCCGCGTCACACGCGTGGTGTGGAGCGACGACGGCACGACGCTGGCCACGGGCGGCAGCGACCACACGATCCGGCTCTGGGACGTTGAGCGCGGGAGGTATCGCGCGGCGCTGCACGAGCACAGCTCGAGCGTGCTGAGCCTCGCTTTCGCGCGGGGCGATCGCTACCTCGTCAGCGGCAGCGAGGATGGGACGCTGCGGGTCTGGGAGCTGACGAGCGAGCAGTGCATCCGCGTGATCGAGGGCTACGCGATCCTGCTCTACGATATCGACTGGAGCCCTGATGGCCGGCAGCTGGTCACGGGTGGCGCCGACGGGGCGGTGACCGTCTGGGACGCGGACGGCATCGACGAGCCGCGTATTCTCCACGAGCACCGCGGCAGCGCGATGAGCGTCGGCTGGGCCCCCGGCGGGGAATGGGTGGCGAGCAGCGAGTGGGGCGACGCCATCGAGCTGTGCGCTGTGGGGCCGGGCGCTACCTCACAGACACTGCAGCACCCGGCCGAAGGCAGCACGATCCGCTACGGGCTGGCCTGGAGCCCGGACGGCCGGCGGCTCGCCAACGGCACGCACCGTCGCGGGATCGAGGTGTTCGACCTGGGGCGCCGGCAGGAGCGCTGGCCTGCGACGACACTTCCGACCTGGCTCCGGCGGGTGGCGTGGCGCCCCGACGGCGCCCAGATCGCGGCCGGCGGCGACCTCGGCGCGGTCTACCTCTGGGACGCCGCCGATGCCCAACTGGTGCGAGAGCTGGGCGGGCACCAGGGCATGGTCACCGCGGTGGCCTGGAGCCCCGACGGCACACAGCTCGCCTCGGGCAGCCTCACTCAAGGCGAGTTGTTCCTCTGGAATGCTGAAGGCGAGCTGCTGCGGCGCTTCGCTGACGCCGCCTCCATCACCTCGGCGGTCGCCTGGGGGGCCAGCGAGGATGTGCTGGTCAGCGGCGGGGGCGACGGCGTGCTGCGCTGGTGGGATGTGGGCAGCGGCGGGGTGCTCCACGCGCATATGGCCCATCAAGGCACGGTCACCGCGCTCAGACGCAGCCCCGATGGCACAAAACTGGCCAGCTGCGGCATTGATGGCGCAGTCACCGTCTGGGATCTCCAGCGCGCCGAGCCGCTTAGAACAATGCGGCGGCGGCGCCCGTATGAGCGGCTCAACATCACCGGCACCGTCGGCATCACCGCAGCCCAACGCCTCTCGCTCCAGACGCTCGGCGCGGCCGAGCAGCAGGGCGCCGTGCAGGCGCCAGCCGGTATCATCGCACGCGGGCGTGGCGAGGGGACGCCAACACTGGCCATAGCGCAAGGGCTCGGACGGCAAGATGCCCCGGCCGCCCTGCCGCTCCAGCCCACCTCATTCATCGGCCGGAGCGCCGAGATCGCCGCGATCGCCAGGATCACCGCCGAGCCATCCTGCCGGCTGCTCACCCTGCTTGGCCCTGGGGGGGTGGGCAAGACCCGCCTGGCGATTGAGGTCGCAGCACGTCAGGAGCAACGCTTCGCCGATGGAGTGGGCTTCGTTGCCCTTGCCTCGGTCGGTCAGGCCGAGCTGATCGCCGCGGCGATCGGCGAGGCGCTCGGCTTCAGGTGGCTGGGCCAGGGCGACCTGGAGGCGCATCTGATCGCCCAGCTCCGCGAGCGGCAGATGCTGCTGGTGCTCGACAACTTCGAGCACGTGCTTAAGGGCGCTGACCTGGTCGCAGCTCTCCTCGCCGGGGCGCCCCGCACCACTATCATTGTGACCTCGCGGGTTCGGCTCGGCCTACAGGCAGAGTGGCTGTTTGACGTGGAAGGGCTCGCCTACCCCGCCTCCAGCGAGGCTGGCGCCGACACGCCCCTCCCAGCCGAGCCCGCCGGCTATAGCGCCGTACAGCTGTTCATGCAGCGCGCCGCGCAGGTGCAGCCTCGGCTCAGCTTCCCCGAGCCGGCGCTCGCGGCGGTCGGACGGATCTGCCAGCAGGTCGCGGGGATGCCGTTGGCGATCGAGCTGGCTGCGGCGAGCGTCCGCAGCGCGTCAATCGGCGAGATCGAGCAGCAGCTGCGACTGAATTATGACAGCTTCGCCGTCGAGCTCCGCGATCTCCCCGTCCGTCACCGGAGCATGCGCGCCGCGTTCGACCACTCGTGGGAACTCCTGAGCGCGTCAGAGCGCGCTCTCTGGAGCCGGCTGGCGGTCTTTCACGGCGGCTGGACGCTCGAGGCCGCCGAGCAGGTGGTCGGCGCCTCCCAGGCCGCCCTCCTGGCGCTCGTCGACCGCTCACTGATCTACCAGAGTCTGAAGCCGCGACGCGCGGGCCGCGACGACGACCCCAGAGGTGATACAACGGCGCGCTTCGGCATGCTGGAGCCGATTCGCGAGTATGCCCTGGGGCGACTCGTAGCCGATGCGGACACCGCTCTGACCTGGCGTCGTCACGCGCGCTACTACGCGGCGCTGGCGGCGAGCGCTCAGCCAGAGCTGATGGGGCCGAATCATGGGGCGTGGATGCGGCGCCTGAACGACGACCACGACAACCTGCGCGCCGCGCTCGACTGGGCGCTGCGTGAGGGGGAGGCCGAGCTCGGCCTGGGCCTCGGCGCCGCCCTCACCGGCTACTGGCGGATCCGGGGGCACCTGCGGGAGGGGCGCCAGCGCCTTAACGCCCTCCTCACAGCCTTTGCGCAGCCGCTCGCCCCGCGCATCGCGGTGCTCCTCGGCGCGAGCCATCTTGCGGATGAGCAGGGCGACTTCGCGCAGGCCAGGGCGCTCGGCGAGGAGATGCTGTTGGACGCCCGCACGCTCGGGGCGCCGCACTGGATCGCCGAGGCGCTGGCGCTGCGGGGGAAGATCATCGTGAGCGACGTGGAGGTGCCGGCGGCTATCGCGTGCTTCGAGGAGGCGATGGCGATGTATCGCGACGAGGGCAATACGCGGGGCGTCGCCAACATGCTGCTCAACCTTGGCCGCGCCCGGCTGAGCCAGGGTGCGCTGCCGGAGGCCCGTCAGCACTTTGTCGAAAGCCTCGCCCTCTCGCGCCAGACCAGCGACGCGATGGGGGTTATCTATGCGCTGCTGCACCTGGGAATCATCGTGGTCGCCGACCAGGATGCCGTAGTGGCGTTCGAGATCGGAAGCGAAGCGCTCCGGCTGGCGTGCTCGTGCGAGTTCGAGCGGATGGTCGGGCACTGCATCGAACAGCTGGGCGCCGTGGCGATCCTGCGTGGCCAGCCCGCCAGGTGCGCGCGGCTGTTTGCGGCCGCCTCGCGGATCTTCAGCGAGCTCGGCCACAAGATGCAGCCGCCCGAACAGGCGCGCACCGAACATTGGGTAGGGGTGGCGCGCAGCCAACTGGACGCCGATACCTTCACGACGGCCTGGAGGGAGGGGTATGCGCTATCGCGTGAAGCGCTGCTGGCCGAGGCCCTTGAGCCACCGCGCATCGAGCGTTCGATAGCACTATCGTAGAGCCACCTCCTCTCGATGGAGTACGTGCGTCACCTTGCCTCCGCTCTGTAGGGAGCTGAAGGCGGTCGGCTTCGCTCCTTCCGGGCCGGCGATCCTCACTGCCGCGGCGCCGTATTGGGACAATGGACGTCCGCTGTAAGCGCGAGGCCGAGTGAACAGCAACCAGGTGAACGGCGGGGGCCACGTTGTGGACGCGTGCGCCTTATAGGCGCACCATCGGTCCATGACCAGGGTAGGCCGTGTGGACGCCACGGGCACGAATCGCCTCCCAACTCCGCTCGACGGTTCCACTCTCGTCGGGCGCCATATGGGGCGGCGGAAGGTCGCCGGTGAAGGCCAGCCCCTCGTCGAGGACCAGACTCACGCTGTCATCGGAGTGGCCTGGAGTGGCGAGCACCTCGCCGGTGAGGCCGAGGCGTTGGAGCAGAGCGCGGCTCTCTGCGAGGCCGATGACTAGGCAGTCGTCGAGCGTGATCGACTGGTAGTGATGCTCGGGCTTCATATACTGCCCGAGCTGTGGGATGGCCGGAAGCTGCGGCTCCAGCACGATCAGCCGAACCCCCATCCGCTTCACCTCCTCGGCAAGCCCGGCGTGGTCGGGATGATAGTGGGTGACGAGGAGGTGCCCAATTGCGTTGAGCGCAATACCAGCCCGATCCAGAGCGTGGCGGAGTTTGGGCAGTGTGCCCGGCCAGCCGACATCGACCAGCAGGTAGGAGCGCCCCGCTGTCACCGCATAGTAGTTGGTCGACGCGTAGCCGACGTTGACGACACTCATGGTTGCACCCCTGTGTTTCGCGACATACACCTCAAGCCTGAGCCGTCACGGCAAGTACCGCGAGTGAGAGGGATGCACTCGCGGGACGATACTACCCCGCGCCAAAGGGCAGTGTCTGGGCCACACGAGGAGTGCTGATGCCAGAACAGACCCTGCTGCCGCCGCCGCGCCTCGTCGCCAGACGAAGTAGGGCAGCAGGCGGGATCATGTCTCATCTGAGACGACGTTTCCCCTCTTGTCACTGAACGTGTGACGTGTAATCTATGTCATATATGTACTTTCGCGATACGAACAGCCCGCTGAGAAGGAGCCCCATGACGCACCACACGCACGCCGACCACACCCACGTCCACAGCGAGCACTGTGGCCATCTGCGCATCCAGCACGACGGCCACGTCGACTACCTCCACGACGGACACCTGCACCACGCCCACGAGGGTCACTACGACGAGCACGTGCTCGCGGTCAGCGAGACGAACCCCGACGCCTGTGCCCCCGTCACGTGCCAGTGCGGCCACGAGGGCTGCGGCCACCCGCTCGTGCCCCACGGCGATCACTTCGACTACCTGATCGACGGCCGCCTGCACCACCGCCACGGCGACCACTGCGACGACCACGGTCCGGTCACGGTGTTGTAGCTCAGGCAAATGAGCAGAGCGAGGGGGCGAGCGTCAGGTGCCATCCCCTTCTGCAGAGGCATCGGCCTGTGGCGGCGACAGCGCTGGTGAGTATAGGGTATTTGTATGCTCCTTGCTATAGCTGTCTGGCAGCCCGCCCCCAGCGCACTGTTTCGTCGAGAAATGCCTGGGTCGCCGGTGCGATGGGAACGTCGGCCGGCATCGCCAGCGCCAGGCGTCGAACCAAGGGCGGCTCGAGCGGAAGCTGTCGCAGCCCCTCGGCTGG
>CAZKTU010000145.1:1509-15892 GCA_964555675.1 uncultured Oscillochloris sp. | reverse complement strand
TCGAGGGCCACGCGCCGCGCCAGGGCCGCGAAGCTCTGGATTGCCGCCGTGCTCCAGGCCCCGGCCGAGATCGACTCCCACGCTACGGCAATCGAGCGAAAGGCCTCGGTCACCTTATACACGCCCTCGAGCCGCTCGGGCAGCTCCAGGGGGCTTTGCTGCCGCTCGGGCCTGCGCATCACTGACATACCCCGTCTCCTCCCGCTACGACGATGCTGGCTAACGCGCCGGGAATTGTTCCGGCTCGCGACCGCCGTCTGGGACGGGCGGCGCTGCGCCTTGGCGGTAGGAGTGTCGGCGCCATTGTCGACACCCCGCCCGCTCAGCCCTAGCATAGCAGCGAGAACGTTTTGACGCTCTACGTAGCGATACGGACCAGTGGTATGTAGGCCTGCGGAACCTGTGCAAAACGGGGTGATACAGGCTATTAGGCAGGGGGCGGTCTAGCTATCGAGGCTGATAATACCGCGCCGCATGGCGTAGCGGATCAGGTCGAGGGGGGTGTGCAGCCCCAGCTTGCGCATCATGCTGGCCCTGTGGGTGTCGACCGTGCGCACGCCGATCATCAGGCGCTCGGCGATCTCGGCGCTGGTCATGCCCTGGGCCGCCAGGTAGAGGATCTCGCGCTCGCGGGCGGTGAGGGTCTCGTAGAGGTCGAGGGTGGTCTCGGCGGTCTGGTTCGCGTAGGCGTCGAGGGCCTTCTCAGAGAGGGGCGGGCTGAGGTAGCGCCGCCCGGCCGCCGCCTGCTGCAGGGCGTAGAGGAAGTCGGTCGAGAGGGCCTCTTTCAGCACATAGGCCGTGACGCCGACCCGCAGGGCCTCGCGCACATACGACTCGTCGGCGTGCATCGAGAGGATCACCACCCTGGTGCTCGGGGCGGTCTGGCGCACCTGGCGGGCCACCTCGAGGCCGCTCAGCCCCGGCATCATCAGGTCGACCACCAGCAGGGTCGGCTGGAGCCGCTCGACCAGGGCCAGGGCCTCGGGTCCACTCCCGGCCTCGCCCACCACCGAGCATGTCAGCTCGCCCTCCAGCAGGGCCCGCAACCCCGCCCGCACGACCCCGTGGTCGTCGGCAAGAACGATTGTCAGCGTTGTCATGAGTGTAACGTCCCCTCAGCGGCCCTCAGCTTGCGTCCATCAGCTCAAGCGGCATCTCGGCCAAGACGCGCGTGCCCTCCCCCGGCCGCGACTCTACCGTCAGGCTGCCCCCGGCCAGGCGCACCCGCTCTTGCATGCCAATCAGGCCCGACGAGCTGTAGCTGACGAGGGCCGCGCCCACGTCGAAGCCGCAGCCCTCGTCCACCACCTGCACGGCCAGGATCACGTCCGTCGCCCAGACCTGCACGCGCGCCCGGTCGACCCTGGCGTGGCGCGCCACGTTGGTCAGGGCCTCTTGCAGCACTCTGTAGGCCGTCGCGCCCACGGCGGGCGAGAGGGGGCGTTCGAGCCCGGCGTGCTGCAGTTGCACCTGGATGCCCGTCTGGTCGGTGTAGCGGCGGGTGAACCAGATCAGGGCGGGCAGCAGGCCCAGATCGTCGAGCATGGCCGGCCGCAGGTTCAGCGAGAGCGTGCGGACCTGGGAGGTCAGCTGGTTGATCTGGCGCTGGACCTGGGTCACCCGCTCGCGCAGGAGGTCGGGCGGGGTGCGCTCGCTCACCGTCAGGGCCAGGCTCAGGCTGGTGAGCATCTGGCCGATCTCGTCGTGCAGCTCGCGGGCCAGGTGGGCCCGCTCGGTCTCCTGGACGGCCACCAGCCGCTCGGAGAGGGCGCGCATGCGCTCGCGGCCGCCCGTCACCTCGGCGAAGAGGCGCGCATTCTGCAGGGCGATCGCGGCGGGCGTGGCCAGCAGCTCGGCCAGGTCGACGTGCTCGGGCGTGAAGAAGTCGGGGGTGGCTTTGTCGAGGGCGAAGAGGCCGATCAGCTGCTCGCCCGCCACCAGGGGCACCCCGAACCAGTTGCGCACATGGCCGAGGCCGGGCCGCTGCCGCCAGCGCCCGGTCTGGGCGGTGTCCATGATCAAGAAGCTGCGGCGGCGGGCCATAATCGGCTGCAGCACCGGGTCGGCCTCGCCGTCGATCACTGTCCCGAGGGGGCCCTCGCCGTTGGCGAAGCGCTGGTAGCCGCTGCTCGCTCGGACCGCCAGCATGCCTTCGCCTTCGAGCAGCATGACATTAGCGCTGTCATAGGGCACCAGGCGCTGCAGGTGCTCGAGTAGGGCGGCCATCACCTCGTCGGCGTCGAGGCTGCGGGTCAGGGCCAGGTTGGCCGAGTGCAGTACCTCGGCCACGTGGCGGGCCTGCCGCTCGGCGTCGAGGGCCTGGCCCAGGGCCTCCTCGGTGCGCCGCCGGGCCGTTACGTCGCGGGCGATGCCCTCGATGGCGATCGAGCGGCCGCTCTGGTCGCGCACCAGCCTGTTGCGCTGCTCGGTCCAGACGATGCTGCCGTCCTTGCGCACCCAGCGCAGCACCACGGGCCGCCCGCTATCATCGCCCGCCATCATGCTGTGCAGCAGGGCCCGGTCGTTCGGATGCACGATCTTCAAGGTGAGCTCGGGGTCGGCGTAGTGCTCCTCGGGGGTGTAGCCGATCAGCGCCGTCGACGAGGGGCTGACGTACTCGAAGCCGCCACCCGGCCCGAGCCTGATGCGGTAGATCAGATCGGCCGCGTTCTCGGCCAGCTCGCGAAAGCTCGCCTCAGAGAGCGCGCCGGCGATCAGCGGCCCTGTCATGGGCGTCGGAGCATCGCTGTGGCTCACGGGCGAGATCGGTTCCATCGTGCATCCTTCCCTGGCTTGCCGAAGCCTCACGCTACGCCGCCCGCCAAGCAGCGCACCGCCGCCACAGCTCCAGCCATATGAGGATCATAACACGTTAGCCGCAGCGGATCGCGCGGGAACTATGCCTTTCTGTGTGTAATATCCATAACTGGATGATCGCCTACCGGACCAGCATCGGCAGGAACAGCCGCCCGCGCACCGTCCAGGTGTAGGCCGCGGGTGTCGGGTCGGGGTTGCCGGCGGCGTCGACGGCGCGCACCTGGAAGGCGTGGACGCCGGGGGCGAGGCCGGCGTAGGCCTGGGGGCTGGCGCAGGGCGTGAAGGGCGCCCCGTCGAGGCTGCACTGGAAGATCAGGCTCGCGGCGACCGTCAGGTCGTCCTGACCGCCGAAGCTGAAGCTCGCCGCGCTGTCGATGGTGAGCGGGTCGGGCTGAGCGGTGAGATTCGTGTCGGGCGGGGTGGTGTCCGCGGGCGCGCCCTCGAGGCCGACGCTGGTGATCACACTCTGGGTCGAGCTGTTGTTGCCCTCGTCGAGCTCGTCGATGGCCGCAGCCGGGTCGGCCACGGCGGCCCCCACCGGCAGGGTGACGGGCCCTACGGCCCCCGCCGCGACGCTGACCAGCAGGTCGACCTGGCCGCCGATCGGCACCGAGCCGCCGCTGAAGGTCACGACGCCCCCGCTCTGGCTAGGGGTGAAGCCGCTCGCGCCCATGGCGTCGAGATAGCTCACCCCGGCGGGCAGCGTGAAGCGCACGCTCGCCCCCGTGGCGGCCAGGGCGCCGCTGTTGCGCACGCTGATCGCGTAGCTGTAGGCCGTGCCGACCACGGCCGAGCCCGGGCCGCTCACGCTCACGCTCAGGTCGGGGGCGAGCTCGTCCGAGGCGCGCGGCGCGAGGGCCACGCCGCGGAAGGCGGTGTTGGCCGGCGCCGTGGCCAGTAGCGTCGGGGCGCCGCCCAGGCTCCCGCCGTAGCCGCTGCGATCGACCAGGCGCACCAGCTCGCTGCCCTTGCGGGTGGCGTAGAGGGTCACGCTCGCGCCGTCGACCACCCCGGTGAGGCCGCGATAGTCGTCGTCGCCCGTGCCGACCGTGCCGCGGGCCGCCCAGACCCCGCCCTCCAGGGCGAACTTGCTGAGACCCTGGTCGTCGTAGGCCACATAGAGCGTGTCGACGCCGGCCACCATTGGGCTGAGGTTGGCGAAGAAGAAGGCGTAGGGCGTGCCCGTGGTCGGCAGGCCCGGCAGGGGGGTGAATGCCGGCGAGCCCGCGCTCGGCAGGCCCGCGCCGACCGCGCCGATGCGCACGCCCGCCCCCACGGCGGTCGAGGCGTAGAGCTGCCCCTCGAAGATCGCGACCTGGAGCAGGCTGGCGGGCGCGGCGACGAGCTGGGTCGAGGTTATGGCGCTGGAGGCTGCGACGAAGCGCACGCCGCCGGCCCCGCCCGTGACCCAGTAGCTGAAGCCGTCGGTCGAAGCGGCGGCGGTGGGCACGCTGCCGCTGGCGAAGTCCCCCAGGGCTGTGGCGCTATCGAGCTGACCGGTGCCGCTCACTTTGGCCACCACGCGGGGCACGGTCGTGCCGAGGGTGGTTGGCAGCGGGGTCGTGCCGGGGGTCTGGGCCCCAAACCCCGTGAGGATCAGCCAGCGCCCGTCGTTCGAGCGAGTGAGCAGCCCTTCGCCGGCGCGATTGCTGGCGAACACCGGCCGGTCCGCGCCGCTCGCGGCCGTGGGCAGGGCCAGCGTCCGGGCGAGGGCGCCGGTCGGGGTGAACTCGTCGAGGAAGACCGGGTTGCCGGTATCGACCAGGGGCGCGCCGCCGTCGCCGACGCGGTAGACCACGAGGTTGCCCGCGGTGAAGGGCGCCGCCTGGGCCAGGCTCGGGCGCGCCGGCGCCAATGCGGGCAGCCCGAGCAGTATCAGCAGGGCCAGGGGGATGAGCAGATGAGGGAGAGCTCGCACTATCTTGCGCATCGATGCGCCTCCTTTGCGCAGCCAGGGTTCCGATGGTGGGCCGGGATTATAGCACAGGGCGAGCGCTACAAATCGACGCCCTGCTGCGTTTGTTTGGGCGATGGTTCGCACGAGCGAGGGCGGGGAAGATGCTTCAGGAGCTGATCACGGCGGCCCTGATCCTGGCTGGCGCCCTGGTGATGGCGCTGGCTGTTCGCGACACCGCCCGAGTGCTGCAGCTGCTGGGGGCGAGCCGCCACACCAGCTCATGGCGGGCCCTGCTCGGCTTCCAGATCGGCTTCATCGGCGGCTACCTGCTCGTCTGCGCCCTGGTGCTCAGCGGTAACGTGGCGCTGACCCAGCCGCTGCTCGGCGCGGCCCTCTGCGCCGCGGCGGTCTTCGTGCTGCTTGTGGCGCGCCTCGCGGCCGCCACAGTCGCCGAGCTGCAGGCGGCCCGCCTCGACGCCGAGGCCGCCGGTCGGGCCAGGAGCACCTTCCTGGCCAACATGAGCCACGAGCTGCGCGCGCCGCTCAGCGCGATTATCGGCTACAGCGACCTGCTGCTCAAGGAGAGCGCCGAGCAGGGCGGCCCGGCCGCGGCCCTCGCGCCCTTCGCCCCCGATCTGCTGCATATCAGGGGCGCCGGGGCCCACCTGCTGGGCACGCTCGACGCCATCCTCGACCACGCCAAGATCGAGGCCGGGCGGATCGATCTGCGCCCCGAGCCTGTTGAGCTGCCCGCTCTGCTCGAGGGCCTGGTGGACGACCTGGGCCCCCTGGCCGCCAGGAACCGCAACAGCCTGAAGGTCAGCCTCGCGCCCGAGCTGCCTGCCCTGGTCGCCGACACGACGCGCCTGCGCCAGATCCTCTTCAACCTGCTCGAAAACGCCTGCAGATTCACCGACGACGGCAGCGTCACCCTCCGGGTGAGCCACGACGGGGGCGAGCTGCTCTTCAGCGTGAGCGACACGGGCATCGGCATGAGCCGCGAGCAGCTGGCCCACATCTTCCAGCCCTTTGTGCAGGCCACGGGTCACACCGTGCCGCGCTACGGCGGCACCGGCCTGGGGCTGACCATCGCCCAGCAGCTTGCGCGCCTGATGGGCGGCGAGATCGGGGTCGTCAGCGCCCCCGGGCGCGGCTCGACCTTCACCCTGCGCCTGCCCGCCGGCCCCGGCCTGCCCGCCGAGCGCTCGAGTGGGCCCGTGGAGGGACCAGGCCCCTCTAGACCACCCCACCGAGCGGTCGAGGCGAACCGTGGAGGGGCGAGGCCCCTCTAGACCTTCCCGCCGAGGGGTCGAGGGGAAACCGCCGGTGTAGAGGCATGCCGCCGTCACAAGCCGCGCCCTTGGACGCCATGCTATAGTAGTGGGGGCGATCCATAGACATACCCCTCACCTATGCGTATACTGCGCGTACGCTTCTATTTTCGCCTTGGCGAATGTGTGTACAATGGCTGGTGCGCGCCGGCGCGTCTCTGGCGTCGCGCTCATATGACGGGTATGGATGTCGCCGATCTCGAGCTAACCCTGCGTCGACAGAGCAATGGCGCCACCACGGCGGATCTGACCCTGCGCGCGCCCGACGGCATCAGAGATAGCGAATTGGCCCTTGGCGCACCCACGGCCATCAGCGGCGACGACCTGCTCAGCCTCGCCCTGGATCCCGATCGCTACGGGCGCGCCCTCACCGCCCAGCTCTTCAGCGACCCGCGCCTGCGCGAGGGCTGGATCAAGGCCATGGGCTTCGCCCAGGGCGCCAGCGCCGCCGTCCGCGTGCGTCTGCGCATCGACCCCAGCGCCGACGACCTGCACAGCCTGCGCTGGGAGACCCTGCACGACCCCGCGAGCGACCGGCTGCTCTGCCGCTCCGAGCGCGTGCTCTTCTCGCGCTACCTCGACACCGACGACCTGAGCCGGGTCAGACAGAGGGGTCGCCCCGATCTGCGGGCCCTGGCCGTGATCGCCAACCCGCCCGAACTACCCGGCTTCAACCTGGCGCCCGTCAACACGGTCGCCGAGCGGGCCCGCATCGCCGTGGCCCTGGGCGGCACGCCCCTGACTGTGCTCGGGCGCGACGCCGGGGGCGGCTCGGCCTCGCTCAACAATATCCTGGGCGCCCTGCGCGAGGGCTACAGCATCCTCTATCTGGTCTGCCACGGGATGATGGCCGAGGGCCGCCCCTACCTCTGGCTCGAGTGCGATGAGCCGAGCGCCGGCCCCGTGGCGGGCGACGAGCTGCTGCGCCGCATCGCCGACCTGCCGCCCGAGCGGCGCCCCCTGATGGTCGTGCTGGCCTCGTGCCAGAGCGCCGGCAACAGCCACGAGCGCGACGCCCTCGCGGCCCTCGGGCCGGCCCTGGCCCGCTCGGGGGTGGCCGCCGTCGTGGCCATGCAGGGCAGCATCCCCATCCCCGCGATCGAGCGCCTGATGCCGGCCTTCTTCAAAGCCCTGCTCGACGACGGCCAGATCGACCGGGCCCTCGCCGTCGCCAGGGCCGCCTTGCCCGATGAGTTCCCCTGGTGGATGCCTGTGCTCTTCATGCAGGTGCGCGACGGCCGGGTGTGGGCCCCGAGCGCGACCCCGAGCGCGCCCGTGCGGCAGGCCGGCGACAGTCTGAGCGCCCTGGCCGACCTGGCGCGCGATGCCCAGGTGCGCACCGCCGTGGTCGCCTTCACCACCGACTTCGAGTCGGCCTGCGTGCAGATCGACGTCCTGAACAACTACAAGCAGCTCCACGACCTCTTCCAGCAGCTCGAGGACGCCACGAACGTCATGGCCCAGCACGCCCGACGCCTGCCCGGCGACCTGACGGCCTGGGAGGACCTCGAGGTCCACGACCCTGATGTGCAGGGCCTGGTGGCCGAGCTGCTGCGGATTGGCGCCACGGCCAGCTTCGCCAGCGCCGAGGAGCTATGGATGCGCCGGCTCAAGCGGGCCAGCGGCGCGATGAGCGGGGCTTTCCTCGCGCGTGACCCGGCGCAGCTCAAGGGCGCGCTCATCGCGATCGGCGAGGTGCTCGGCCGCGAGCTGTCGCGCATGAACTCGGCCCTGGTGACGGCGGCGCGCACTTTACGCCTCCAGCAGTTGCTCAACGCCCTGACCACCATCCGCGACCAGCTGGCCCTCAACCAGCTCAACACCGCCGCCCAGAGCCAGTTCGAGATCTTCGCCGACGGCGTCACGGCCATGGCCCGCCTCAACGCCCGCCTGGGCGTGCTGGTGGCGACCCACGACGCCTTCCAGGAGGTCGACGACGAGCTACGCCGGGTCAAGGAGCTGCTCTCGCAAGACGTCGAGGAGCTGATCCTGGCCTGGGAGGATATCCGCCAGCTCGCCCAGCGCCTCTACGAGGTCAACCCGGGCGAGTGGGCCAACCGGCTCAACGAGAATAGCCAGCAGCTCGACCAGGCCATGGCGGCCAACGAGCCGACCAGGATCAGGCGCGCCTTTCGCAGCTTCCACCACCAGGCCTTGCTCAGCTTCGCCAAAGTGGACCAGGACCTTCTCTCGCTGTGTACAGAGCTTCAGCAGATCGGGCGGCCGACCGAGGCTGTCCTCAAAATGCTCGCATGACGACACCAGCAGATCCGTTCAGCAATGGTTCCGGTCCGCAGCCGCCCGCGTCGCCCGCCGGTGTCGCAGCTCCCTTCTCGTCCATTGTAGACATGCGCGACGTCCATGGCGAGCTGCTGAAGCGTCGCCGCGAGGCGGGCCTGAGCGCCTCGAGCATGCTCGGCCCGCGCCCCACAGACCGGGCCGCGGAGGAGCTGATCCGCGACGCCTCCGAGTTTCTCAGGCGCGGCCTGGTGACGGGTTGCCTGCTCGACCTTGAGGATGAGCGCGCCGCCGCCCAGAGCCTGCTGACCTACTGGGCCAACATCCTCCAGCGCCTGGGCTTGAATATCGACGACGCCACTCTGGCCGACTTCGATCCGAGTCTCGCGCCCGAGCTGCCCGACTCGGCGTGCCCCTACCTGGGCCTCGACGCCTTTCGCGAGAGCGACAGCGGGCGCTTCTTCGGCCGCGAGACGATGGTCGCCGACCTGGCCGCCCGCCTCAGCTCCGAGCGTCTCCTGCTCGTCGCCGGCCCCTCGGGCAGCGGCAAGTCCTCGCTGGTGCGGGCCGGCCTGGCCCCGGCCCTGCGGCGCGGCGCGGCGACCGGCAGCGAGGGCTGGCGCTTCATCGAGCCGCTCATGCCGGGCTCCGAACCCTTCATGGCCCTGGCCCGCGCCCTGCGCCCCGGCGCGAGCCGCCAGCAGATCATCCCGACGGCCCGCGAGCTGCGCGAGCGCCCCACGCGACTGCCCACCTTCCTCGGCTCCGCAAACGGCGCGCCCTGCCTGCTGATCGTCGATCAGTTCGAGGAGCTGTTCACCCTGACCGAGAACGAGGCCGAGCGCCTGGCCTTCGTGAGCGCCCTGCTCGCCGCCGCCGACGCGCCCGAGCCGGGCCACAGGGTGCTGCTGACCATGCGCAGCGACTTCGAGCCCTTCGCCGCCGCCATGCCCGAGCTCGGCGAGCGCCTGGAGCGCATCAGGGTGACGATGCTGCCCCTCGGCCCGGTCGAGCTGCGCCGGGCGATCGAGGCCCCGGCCCAGGCCATCGGCCTCAAGTTCGAGCCGGGCGTGGTCGACCTGCTGGTCCAGGATATTGTCGGCGAGCCGGCCGGCCTGCCGCTGCTCCAGTTCACTCTGCTGAAGCTGTGGGAGCAGCGCGAGCGCAACCGGATCACCCTGGCGGCCTACGACAGGGTCGGCGGCGGGCGCCTGGCCCTGGCCCGCAGCGCCGACAGCTTCTACGAGCAGCTCATCCCCGAGGACCAGGTGACCCTCAAGCGCGTGCTGTTGCGCATGGTGCGCCCCGGCGAGGGCCTCGAGGTGACCAGCAGCCGCATTCGGATGGACAGCATCTACGCCCTCGGCGAGGACCCCGGGCGGGTTGAACGCGTCGTGCAGAAGCTGCTCGACGAGCGGCTCTTGCGCCTGACCCCGGGCGACGCCGACAGCTCGTCGCAGATCGAGGTGGCCCACGAGGCCCTGGTGCGCAACTGGCCGCGGCTGGTTGGCTGGCTCGAGGACGAGAAGCTGGCCCTCGCGACCCGCCGGCGCCTCGAGCAGCGCGCCGAGGAGTGGGTGCGCCTGGGCTCGGGCAAGGCCGGCCTGCTCGACGAGGCCCAACTCCACGAGGCCGAGCGCTGGGTGGCCTCGCCCGAGGCCGCCTACCTGGGCTATAACCCTCAGCTGGCCAGGCTGATCTTCGCCTCGCGCGAGGCCCTCGACGAGGCCGAGGCCGAGCGCGAGGCCCTGCGCCAGCGCGAGCTCGCTCAGGCCCGCGCCCTGGCGGCCGAGCAGCAGGCCCGCGCCGAGGCCCAGTCTGCCCAGGCCCAGTCCGAGCGCCGCAGCCGCAATGTCGCGCGGGTGCTCAGCGGCCTGATGGCCATCCTCGCCCTCGCCGCGTTCTATCTCTTCTTCCAGGCGCAGCAGAGCGCCACGGCCGCTCGCCAGCAAGAGCAACTTGCCGTCCAACAAGGGGCGACCGCCCAAGCGGGGGCCGCGACCAATGTCAGCCTCGCCAATACGGCCGACGCCCTGCGCAGCACCGCTGAGAGCCAGAGCCAGATCGAGCAGCAGCTGCGCACCACCGCCGAGATCGCCGGCACCGCCGAGGCCGAGAAGGCCGCCGAGGCCGCCGCGAACGCCCGCGAGGCCCGCGCCGGCCAGCTCGCCGCCCAGGCCCAGGCCTCCCTCGCCGAGCGGCCCCAGCGCAGCCTGCTGCTCGCCCTCGCCGGGGTCAATGCGACAAACCCGCCCGTGGAGGTCGCCCGCAGCGCCCTGCTCGACGCCGTCGCCCGCACCAATGGCGAGGGGCTCGGCAACCACGCCGGCCGGATCAACGCGGCCGCGGTCAGCGCCGACGGGAGGCTGGTCGCCACGGCGGGCGAGGACGGCGCGCGCCTGTGGGACCCGGCCGTCGCCGGTCGCGTGGGAGCCGGGCCGGCCCTGAACGACCTGGGTGAGCCCGCCCGGCTGACCGCCCTGAGCGCCGACGGGCGCTGGCTGGCTGTCGCAGGCGCGAGCCGGGTGTGGGTCTACCCGATCAGCGCGGGGCAGGCCGGGCAGGGCGTCGAGGTCTACAATAACGCCGAGGTGACGGAGATCGGGATCAGCCCCGCCGGGGGCGGCGGGAGCTGGCTGGTGATCGGGGATGCCGACGGGCGGGTGCGCGGGGTGCAGCTGGGGGCGAGCGCCCCCGGCTCGCTGGCGACCCTCTCGCGCCCGGCCGACGCCGACGGCGCGATCACCGCCCTGGCCTTCACCCCCGACGGCAACTACGCCCTCAGCGGCGGCGCCGACCGGGTGACGCGGGTCTGGGATCTGCGCCCCGCCCGCAGCGCGAACCGCTTCGCCTTCATCACCCTGCCGCGCAGCGGGTCAATCTCGGCCATTGCCGTGAGCAGAGATGGGCGCTGGGTCGCGATCGGCTCCGCCGACTACAGTATCCATATCTGGAGCTTTGGGGCCAACGGCTTCACTGGCAGCCCGGCGGTGAAGACCGGGCACCAGGGGTCGATCACGGCCCTGACCTTCAGCCCCGACGGGCGCTGGCTGCTCAGCGGCAGCAGCGACCGCAACGCCCGCCTCTGGAGCAGCGAAGACTTCGCTACGACCAGCGCCGAGGCGATCGTGCTGACCGGCCATAGCCGCTCGATTGGCAGCGCGGCCTTCAGCCCCGACTCGCGGCTGGCCGTCACCGGCAGCGACGACAGCGACCTGCTGATCTGGCAGCTCGACAATACCAGGGCGGCCGCCCTGCGCCTTCACGGGCACGATGCCGGGGTCACGGCGGTCCTGGTCAGCGGCGAGCGCCTGCTCAGCGCCGGCGCCGATGGGCAGCTGCGGCGCTGGCCCTTCCCGCCCCAGAGCCCCGATACGCGCGAGGCCGCGATTGCGAACAGCTCGCTCGAGCAGGTGAAGGCCCTGGCGTGTACGATCGCGGGGCGCGACCTCAGCCCTGTAGAGCTTGAACTGTACTTTGCAGACTCGGCGCCCCCAGCCGGCTGCGCGCCCTGACAGGCGGGGCCGGCAACCGGGTACGCCTAGCCCGCCGGCTTACCGGCCTGGCGCGCCCGGGCAGCCCGGCCCCCCGCCACGACGCCTTCGAACGAGTAGATCGCCAGGGCCACCCAGACCAGGACGAAGCCGAACAGGCGCGCCGAGCTGAGGGTTTCGCCGTAGACGGCCACCCCCAGGAAGAACTGGATGCTCGGCGCAATATACTGGAGCAGGCCGAGGGTGGTCATGGTCACGCGGCGCGCCGCGGCGGCGAAGAGCAGCAGGGGCACCGCGGTGACCAGGCCCGACGAGACCAGCAGGACGGTCGTGGCGGGGCCGGCGTGGAACAGGGCCCCGCCCACGCTCGCCTCGACCCAGCCGAGGTAGATCACGGCCGGCACGATCATGACCATCGTCTCGAGAGTGAAGCCCTCGAGCGAGTTGAGCGCGGCAGTCTTGCGCAGCAGGCCATAGGCCCCGAAGCTCGCGGCCAGCACGAGGGCGATCCATGGCGGCGAGCCGTAGGTCACGGTCAGAAAGAGCACGCCGGCCAGGGCCAGGATGATCGCCGCGGCCTGGGCGAGGCGCAGCCGCTCGCGCAGGAAGACCACCCCGAGGAAGACATTGACCAGGGGGTTGATAAAATAGCCCAGGCTGGTCTCGACGATGTGGCCCGCATTCACCGCCCAGATATACAGGGCCCAGTTCAGCGAGAGCAGCGAGGCGGTCGCCAGGAAGGTCAAGACGATGCGCGGGCTGCGCAGGGCGGCGCCGAGCCAGGCCGGACGCCCGCGGGCGACGCCCAGGGCCAGCGCGACCACCAGGGCCCAGACGACGCGGTTGGCCAGAATCTCGAGGGCGGGGACGTGCTGCAGCGCCTTCCAGAAGATCGGCAGCAGGCCCCATGTTCCATAGGCCACGACTGCGTAGACGACACCTTTGTTCACGATGGGTCACCTGTGGTCGGACCGGCGATACCCGGCGGGGGTATGATACCACAGAAAAAAAGCCCTCCTCTGTGGGAGAACAGAGGAGGGGGTAGGGGGGTAAGATTCGTGTTTGGGGGCGGGCCTTATGCGGTGGCGCGCTGAGGCGCCGCGCCGAGCGGGCGCAGGCTCACCAGAAGGGCGGCGATGACCAGCAGGGCCGGCAAGGTCACCACGGCGTCGTAGGCCGTACCCAGGGCCGGGATGGCGGCCGCCGCCTCGACGCCGACGCTCAGGACGGTGCAGAGGAAGGGGTTTGTGCCGGTGAGGGCCAGCTCGGGGTAGAAGAACTGCGTGCTCAGGCCGTCGATAATCAGGGCGGTGAAGGCCGCCAGGGACATGCCCGTGGCGATGATCGCCTTCGACGCGAGGCGGGGCAGGTTGGCGCCGCGGCGGCTCAGCAGGGCCTGCAGCCCGATCTTCACGCCCCAGATCGCGAGCAGGACCAGCGGAAGTTTGACCGTGGCCTCGCTGAGCATATGCCACCAATCCTGGGGCACGCCAGAGAAAAAGTGCAGGCTGTGGAGCCAGAGTTCACCGCCATAAGTCAGAGCCACGCCGAAAAGCACAAGTTCGGCAATGTCGGCCAGTGGGCCGCCACGCTTGATGAGGGTCAAACCGGCCATCATCCACCTCGTCGGTTGAGATCGTTTCGCTATGTCAATAGTACCAACCGACACGATGATTGTAAGCCTTCTAACGTCCGAGGAAACCCCCTGACTTAAGTCGGGGGTAAAGACCAGGACCGTCCCGTCTCCTGACAGATTATTAAGAAAGGACGGGCAAACCCTGTGCAGCAAAAGTGGCGAGGGCCTGCGCCACGGCGGCCTGTGTCGGCGGCGGGGTCGCTTCGAGCGGGTAGACGAGCCCGAGCTCGGCCCACTTGGCGCGGCCGAGCTGATGGAAGGGCAGCACCTCGACGCGCGCGACGTTGCCCAGGCCCGCCACGAAGGCGGCCAGGCCCGCGATGTTCTGCGGAGCGTCCGTGAGGCCGGGTACGAGCACGAAGCGCACCCAGGCGGGCCGCCCGAGGGCCGCGAGCCGGCGGGCGAAGTGCAGCACAGGCCCCACCTCGACCCCGGTCAGGGTTTTGTGAGTGGCGGGGTCCCAGGACTTCAGATCGAGCAGCACCAGGTCGATCGCCTGCAGATCGTCGTCGGTGAGGCGCTCGCCGAGGAAGCCGCTCGTATCGAGGGCCGTGTGCAGGCCGCGGGCCTTGCAGCCCCTGAGCACGCCCATCACGAACGGCTTCTGGAGCAGTGGTTCGCCGCCGCTGATCGTCACCCCGCCGCCCGTGGCGCGCATAAAGGGCGCGTAGCGCGCCAACTCGGCCACGACCTCGCCGACCCGGGCGGGGCGGCCGCCCCGCAAGCGCCAGGTATCAGGGTTGTGGCAGTACTGGCAGCGCAGGTTACAGCCCGTCGTCCAGAGCACCGTGCGCAGGCCCGGGCCATCGTAGGCCGAGGCCGTCGTATATGAGTGGATGTAGCCGGTCGGCTCCTGCTCGTCCATCCTCAGCGCTTTCAACTGCCTACACAGTCCCGCCGGGGTGGCCTGGAGGGCGGCGGGGTGGTCTGGAGGGGCAAGGCCCCTCCAGCGCCCATACAGTCCCGGCGG
>CAZKTU010000145.1:0-1409 GCA_964555675.1 uncultured Oscillochloris sp. | reverse complement strand
CTCCAGCGCCCATACAGTCCCGGCGGGGTGGTCTGGAGGGGCAAGGCCCCTCCAGATCCTCTAGAGAGCGCCATGGAAGGTGCGATTGATCACATCGCGCTGCTGCTCGCGGGTGAGCTTGATGAAGTTGACGGCGTAGCCCGAGACGCGGATGGTCAGCTGGGGGTAGCGCTCGGGGTGCTCCATGGCGTCGAGCAGGGTCTCGCGGTCGAGCACATTGACATTCATGTGGAAACCGCCCTCGCCGATATAGGCGTCGAGCAGGCCCGCCAGGTGGGCGGCGCGCTCGGCCGGCCGGGGCCCCAGGGCTGTCGGCACGATCGAGGTCGTCCACGAGATGCCGTCCTGGGCGCTCGGGTAGGGCAGCTTGGCGATAGAGAGGGCCGCCGCCGCGACCCCGTGGATGTCGCGGCCGTGCATCGGGTTGGCGCCGGGGGCGAAGGGCTCGCCCTTGCGCCGGCCGTCCGGCGTATTGCCCGTGTGGGCGCCATAAACCACATTCGAGGTGATCGTGAGCACGCTCTGGGTGTGGGTGGCGCCTCTGTAGGCGGGGTGCTGGCGCAGCTTCTCCATGAAACGCTCGACCAGCTCGACCGCCAGGCTGTCGACCCGGTCGTCGTTATTGCCGTACTTGGGGAATTCACCCTCGGTGAGGTAGTCGATGATCAGGCCGCGCCCGTCGCGCACGGGGCGCACGCTGGCGTGCTTGATCGCCGAGAGGCTATCGGCCACCACCGAGAGGCCGGCGATGCCGAAGGCCATGGTGCGCAGGGGGCTGTAGTCGTGGAGCGCCATCTCGATGCGCTCGTAGGCGTACTTGTCGTGCATGTAGTGGATGCAGTTCATCGCGTTCACATACACGCGCGCCAGCCAGTCCATCATCAGGTCGAGGCGCTGCATCACCTGTGCGAAGTCGAGGACGTCGCCCTGGTAGATCGGGGCCGCGGGGCCAATCTGCTCGCCGCTCAGCTCGTCGCGGCCGCCGTTGATCGCGTAGAGCAGGCACTTGGCCAGGTTGACGCGGGCGCCGAAGAGCTGCATCTGCTTGCCGACGGTCATGGCCGAGACGCAGCAGGCGATCGCGGTGTCGTCGCCCCAGGCCGGGCGCATCAGCTCGTCGCTCTCGTACTGGATGGCGCTGGTGTCGATGCTGACCTGGGCGCAGAAGCGCTTGAAGCCCTCGGGCAGGCGCGGCGACCAGAAGACGGTCAGGTTCGGCTCGGGCGAGGGGCCCAGGTTGTAGAGGGTCTGCAGGTAGCGGAAGCTGGTCCTGGTCACCAGGGGGCGACCGTCGGCGCCCAGGCCGCCGATGCTCTCGGTAACCCAGGTCGGGTCGCCCGAGAAGAGGGCGTCGTACTCTTTGGTGCGCAGGAAGCGCACGATGCGCAGCTTGATCACGAAGTCGTCGA
>CAZKTU010000144.1:7855-15927 GCA_964555675.1 uncultured Oscillochloris sp. | reverse complement strand
TTGTCGAGCATCTTGAAGACGCCGACCGGGCGGGCCTCGACGATGCAGCCGGTGAAGGTGGGCAGGTTGGTCATCACCAGCACGTCGAGCGGGTCGCCGTCGTCGTAGTAGGTCTGGGGGATGAAGCCGTAGTCGCCGGGATACTGCACCGCCGAGTAGAGCACACGGTCAAGCTTGAAGGCGCCGAGGCGCTTGTCGAACTCGTACTTGTTGCGCGATCCCTTGGGGATCTCGACGACCGTCTGGATCACGTCGGGGATGTTTGGCCCGGGCTCAAGGTCGTGCCAGTAGTTCTGCATTGGGAGGGCTCTCCTCAGACCATGGGCTATCGCTTATCCATTATAACATGCCAGGGGCAGAGCGTGCCTCTGGCCTCCTCGCCCCGAGCCGAATCGGGCGCGAGGGCCGTCGTGCGGAGCGGGAGTGGTCTGCGCCTCTAGCGCCCGCTGGCGGCCAGGAGGGCCATGGCGCGGGCGTGCTCGAGCGGCCACCGGTCGGGGTCGGCCAGGTAGACGGCGGCGGCGGCGCCGTCGGCGCTGAGGCGCATGAGACCGGCCAGCGGACGCCCGTCGGGGGCGGCGCCGCTCACCCCGCGCAGGGTGCTGCCGTCGGGCAGGGCGAAGGGTTCGGCGAGGCTGGCGCCGGCCGCCAGCAGCTCGGGGAAGAGGCTCGCGGGGCCGCCGGGTGGCCCCCCGGCGAGCAGTCGGGCGGCGATCGCCCGACCGGCGGGGCCGTCGGCGGCCCTGTAGTCGGGCGGACCCTCGCGCAGGGCCCAGCCGGCGGGGACGGCCAGGCTGATGCCGGCCTCGCTCGCGACGAGCGCGGGCGGGGGCGGCAGCCAGAGGAGGGACGAGGCGAAGTCGACGCCGTCGGCCAGCTTCTGCTCGGGCGGGGCGCCGGGGCGCCAGCGCCAGAGCTCGCCCGCGCCTTCGTCGGCGAAGACCGGCTGCTGGCCGCCCAGCCCTGGCTCCCACCCGGCGGGCAGGACGACGGCCAGGGCCGCGCCGTCGGGCGACCAGGCGGCCGCCGTGGCCCGGTCGAGGCTGTCGGCGGTGACAGCCTGGAGCATGATCGTCTCGCTGGGCATGGCCAGCTCTTGCTGCTCGCCGAGGCGCAGCACGCTGAGCTGCCAGATATCGTAGCCGCTGAAGCCGCGGGCGTCGCTGAAGTTATGCTCGACCACGGCCACCAGGTCGCCTGCGGGGGCGTAGGCGGGGGCGAGGAGCCAGCCGGCGCCCAGGCCGAGGGGCTCGCCCCGGCGCTCGAACGAGCTGCTGGCCTCGGTCAGGTTGATGTCGACCAGGGCCTGGTAGCCGACGAAGCGCTGGTAGGCCAGCCTGCCGCCGTCGGGGGCCCAGGCGGGCCCGTAGACCAGGTAGCCCTGCCCGTCGCCGACCCCGGCAGACTGGGCGACGCTCCAGCCATTGGCGCCCTGGCGGTTGACGATGCTGATCGTGTTGGCGGCTCCGGGGAAGTCGGCGCCCTCGCCCGCGGCCGTGGGGGCCGTGCTGAAGGCGACGCGCCGGCCATCGGGGCTGAAGGCCGGCTCGCAGCCCGCGCCGAGGCTGCGCTCGGGGCCGCCGGCGGCCTCGATCAGGCGGGCCTCGGCGCCGGCGCACCACTCGCCCCAGCTCTGCCAGCTCGGGGCGCGGGGCGCGGGCGCGGCGGCGGCCGTGTAGGCCAAGGTGAGGCCGTCGGGCGACCAGCCCAGGCTGCCCTCGGCGCGGTCGTTGGCGGTGAGCTGGCGCAGCCCCGAGCCGTCGCGGCCCATCAGCCAGATCTCGGCGGCGGCGCCCGCGCCGCGCACGACGGCGAGCAGGCGGCCGTCAGCGGTGGCGGCGAAGCTGCTGACCTCGTCGGCCAGGGCCCGCTCGCCGCCCGTCGCGATGTCGAGGGCGACCAGGGCCCCGCCGCGCAGGAAGAGGATCTCGCCGCCAAGGCCCGGCCCGGGCTGGGGCGCCGTGGCCTGGGCCGCAGCGGTTGGGAGGGCTTGCGGCGCGGCAGTTGGGGCGGTCGTCGGGGCGGCGGTCGTCGGGGCGGCGGTCGGCGCGCTCGTTGGGGCGAGCGAGGCCGTGGGCGAGGCCGCCGGGGCGGCCGTGGGCGCCGCGGTTGCACTGGGGGCCGCCGCGAGCTGCGCGCTGGTGGGCGCGGGGCTTGGCGGGGGAACGCTGGCCGCCGGCCCGCCGCAGCCGGTGAGGGCCAGGGCGAGGGCGATCAGGGCGATAGGTGTCGTCTTGCCAGGCATAGGGCCTCCGCGAGGGGCAGCATGAGCAATGGAGAGGCCAGGGCCTCTCCATGATCAACGAGCCACAGGCCCTGCTGTTCCCTATGGGGCAAGGCGCCGGGGGGCGCATTACCAGACTGTCAGGTGCCTGTCAGGGTTGGGCGCCTGCTACGAGCCGGCCGGGGTGACGAGCTGCTCGGCCGGGACGACGATGGTGATCCGATTGTCGGCCTCGGCCTGCTTCTGGAGCTCGTCGATCCAGGGGATGAACGACTCGGCGAAGGCCTGCTGGCCGGGCGGGGTCTGGAGCAGGTCGGCGCTCTCGAAGGGGCGCATGACGGGCTCGTCGACCAGCTCGATGATATGCCAGCCGAACTGGGTCTGGACCAGGCGGCGCTCGCCGGCCTTCATGCTGAAGACGGCCTCGTCGAAGGGGCCGACGAAGAGCCCGCGCGGGGCCCAGCCCAGGTCGCCGCCGGTCTCCTTGGAGCCGGGGTCGTCCGAGCGCTCGGCGGCGAGGGCCGCGAAGTCGGCGCCGCCCTCGATGTCGGCCAGCAGAGCCTCGGCCTCGGTCTTGACCTGGTCGAGCTGGGCGGTGTCGGTGGTGGCGTCGGTGGCCAGCAGGATGTGGCGGGCGCGGGCCTGCTCGGCGGTGGTGTGGCGCAGGATCATCTGCTCGAGGATGCTGTCGCGCTCGAGCAAGCGGCGCAGGTTGTCCTCGTTGCCGACCCTGGCCTGGTCGAGGAAGAGCGCGAACTGGGCGTCGTCGCCGCCGGCTTGCGAGGCCTTGATCTGGGCGACCTGCTCCTCGACGGCGGCGGCATCGCCGGTGACGCCCTCGGCGGCGGCCTCCTGGACGACCAGCTCGATCTGGATCAGCTGGTTGAGCAGCTCGGCCGGGTCCTGGCCGGGCTGGTACTGGCGCACGAAGTCGCCGCGGGTGACCCCGCCCTCGCCGATCTGGACGATCACCTCGGTGCTGCTGTACTCGCCGGTGGCCTCGGGCAGAGGCAGGGCGGTGGGCACCGTCGCCTGGCCGCCGGTCTCGGCGGCGGGCTGCCCGGTGACGGGCGGCGAGCTGGGGATGAGCTGGTCGGCCTCGCGCACGGGGCCCGAGGGCAGCAGGAAGGCCAGGCCGGCGCCGATGACCGCGAGCAGCAGCACCGAGCCGATGATTATGGCCAGGGGCGGGCGGCGGCGGCCGTCGTCCTCGGGCTCGGCGGCCTCGTCGGCGGCGGCCGTGTCGGCCGCGTCGGCGGGCGCGTCGGCGTCATCGTAGATCCGAGCCCCGGCCGGCGGCTCGTCCCTGCCAGGGTCTTCGGCGGACGTCTCGTATGAGGCGGCGTCTTCGCGGGACGGCTCCTCAGGAATCTGATCGGGGGGCGTGCCACCGGCGCCCGGCGCGGTGCTGTCGGGTCTCTCGTCCGTCAACGTGGTCTCCAGTCATAGGCGCCCATAGGCGCAGACGTTAAGTCGTCCGTATGCTACCACAGTTTCCCACAATCCGGCAGAGCTTTTTCCTTAATGGATAGAGAGAGACTGACCTGGCACGCGCAGGGGCTCGAGGTGCCAGGCCAGGACGCTGGCGGCGGCGCCCTCGCGCTGGAGCATGCCGACGACGCGCAGGGCGACGCCCGCCCCGATCACGGCGCTGTAGCGCTCGGCGACGCGGGGGCGCAGGATGACGTCGATCAGCCCGTGCTCGTCCTCGAGGGTCAGGAAGACGTGGCCCTTGGCCGTGGGCGGCGACTGGCGCACCACCAGCAGGCCGGCCGTCTCGACGCGCGCGCCGCCCTCGCCCCGCAGCAGGGCCCTGCTGCTGCTGATGCCCTGTCCCGCCAGCCAGGCTCGCAGGGGCGCGAAGCTGTGCTCGCCCACGGTCAGGCCCAGCACGGCCTCCTCCTGACGCCGCAGCTCCCAGTGGGTCAGGGGCGCGAGGTTGACCGGCGGCAGGGGCAGCTCGAGGTCGAGGCTGTCGGCCTCGTAGCGCAGGGCCCCCAGCTCCCACAACAGATCGCGCCGCGGGCGGCCGAAGCCGTCGAGGCCCCCGGCCAGGATCAGGCGCTCGATCAGAGCGCGCGGCAGCCTGGTGCGCCGGCAGAGGTCGCGCAGGTCGGCGAAGGGTCGCTCTGCGCGGGCGGCCAGCAGGCGCGCCACGCCGCTCTCGCCCAGGCCGCCGACATAGCCCAGGCCGATGCGGATGGCCCCGTCTTCGAGCGCACAGCGCTCGCCCCCGGTGTTTATGTCAACACCGAGGAAGCGCACGCCATGGCGCTTGGCGTCGCCCACCAGCACGGCGGGCGACCAGAAGCCCATGGGCTGGTTGTTCAGCAGGCTCATGTAGAAGGGCAGGGGCGCGTAGCGCTTGAGCCAGGCGTGGCGGTAGACGAGGGTGGCGAAGGCGGCGGCGTGGCTGCGGGGGAAGGAGTAGCCGGCGAAGCCCGCGATCTGAGCGAAGACCGCTTCGGCGGTGGCCGGGTCGAGGCCCTGCTCGCCGGCCCCCGCGAGGAACTGCTCGCGCAAGACGGCTGCGGCGCGCTCGTCGCCTTTGGCGAGGGCCCGGCGCAGCAGCTCGCCGCGGCCAGCGGGCCACCCCGCCGCGTCGCGGGCCACCAGCAGCACCTGCTCCTGGAAGAGCATGACGCCCAGGGTGTCGCGCAGGGCCGGCTCGAGGCGGGGGTGCAGGTAGCGCACCGGCTCTTCGCCGGCGCGGCGGCGCAGGTAGGGGTGGACCATCTGGCCCTGGACTGGGCCGGGGCGGATCAGCGAGACGGCCACCACCAAGTCGTCGAGGCAGGCGGGGCGCAGGCGCGGCAGCACGCTGGCCTGGGCCCGACTCTCGACCTGGAAGATCCCGACCGTGTCGCCGGCGGCGAGCATGGCGTAGATCGCGGGGTCGTCGTAGGCGCACCGCTCGGGGTCGAGCGGCGCCAGGCCCTGGGCGCGCAGGCTCGCCTCGGCCTCGGCGATGGCCGAGAGGGCCCGCAGGCCCAGCACGTCGATCTTGACCAGTCCGGCCGTCTCGAGGGCCTCCTTGTCCCACTGGGTGACGGTGCGGCCGGGCATGGCCGTGGGCTCGACGGGCACGCGCTCGGCGATCGGCGGACCCATCACGATCATGCCGCCGCTGTGCTGCCCGAGGTGGCGCGGCAGGCCGTGGACCTGCCGGCACAGCTCGAGGACGAGGCTCAGGGCCTCGTCCGAGTCGTCTGGCCCCGCCAGCCCGGCCTCGTGGCGGCGGACGAGGGCCGGCTCGACCCCGAGGGCTCTGGCGACGTCGTTGAGGGCGCTGCGAGCCTGGAAGGTGATGAAGGTGCAGGCGAGGGCGACATGGCCCTGGCCGTAGCGCGTGTAGAGGTACTGGATGACCTCCTCGCGGCGGACGGCGTCTACGTCGAGGTCGATGTCGGGCAGCACCGGGCGCTCGGGGCTGAGGAAGCGCTCGAAGACCAGGTTGTGGCGCAGAGGGTCGATCGGCCCGATGCCGAGCAGGTAGGCGACCAGCGAGTTGGCCGCCGAGCCGCGCCCCTGGATGCCGATGCTCTGGCTGCGCGCGAAGCGCACGATGTCCCAGACAATCAGGAAGTAGTTGGCCATGCCCGCGGCCCCGATCACGCCCAGCTCGTAGCGCAGGCGCTCCCAGGCGACCGCGGCGCCCTCGCCGTAGCGGGCGGGGAGGGCCGCGGCGCATAGATGCGCCAGGTAGCCGGCGGCGTCGCAGCCGGGCGGGGTGGGGAAGGCCGGCAGGTCCTGGAGGCCGAACTGGAGCTGGTAGCTGCAGCGCTCGGCGATGCGCATGGTGTTGGCCAGGGCCTCGGGGTAGAGCGTGAAGAGCGGGCGCAGACGCCAGTGGGGCTTGAGGTAGCACTCGTCGTTGGGGCGCAGCCCCGGCTCGGCGGCGTCGAGGCTGGCGCGGGCGGCGATGGCGCGCAGGGTGTCGTGGAGCCGGCGGCCCTCGCGGCGGGCGTAGTGGACGTTGTTGGTGACCACGCTGGGCAGCTTGAGGTAGCCGGCGAGGCGGTGCAGGTCGTCGACGAGCACGGCGTCGTCGGGGCCGAGGTGGTGCTGCAACTCGACGTAGAGCCGGCCCGGGAAGGCCGCGGCCAGGCGGCGGGCGGCCCTGAAGGCGGCCTGGCGATCCCAGCGCAGCAGGGCGGCGGCCAGGGGGCCCTGGCGGCAGCCGCTCAGGCAGATCAGGCCCTCGGCGCGGGCCTCGAGCTCGGCCCAGGGCAGGGCCGCGCGGCCTTTGGGGGCGCGGGCCTGGGCCGCGGTGACGAGGTGGCAGAGGTTGCGCCAGCCGGCGGCCGCCTCGACCAACAGGGTCAGGTGGCAGCCGTCTTCCATGGTCAGCTCGGCGCCGAGGATGGGGGCAACCCCGGCGGCGCGCGCGGCCTCGACGAAGGGCACGGCCCCGTAGAGCGCGTCGTGGTCGGTGAGGGCCAGGGCGGGCATGCCGAGGGCCGCGGCCTGGGCGACCAACTCCTCGACCGTCGAGGCGCCGTCGAGCAGGCTGTAGGCGGAGTGGCAGTGGAGCTCGACGTAGGTGCTCACTGCTACCCCAGGTGCAGCCAGGGGTAGCATCCCCAGGCCCCCGCTTTTGTCAGGAGGGCCGCCGCCGGCCCTCCCAACACCCTCCCCCGCCGGGGCTCCGCCCCTGGACCCCAAAAAGAGCTAGCTCTGCCAGCCCGCATTGCCGTGCGGTCATGCCGCCTGGGGAGCTGCATGTTGGCGCCCCGCACCCTGGCGGAGCTGCGTCCGTCCCTGGTGGGTGCACAAGATGCCTGACAGCACAGCCACACCTTGGGGGTCGAGGGGGCGTAGCCTCTAGTCATGGAGCGCCACCAGGGCCCAGGGCCCTGCGGGCAGGTCGCGCCGCAAGGTGACGAGCAGCCGACTGGCGGTCGCGACGGTGACATACTCGCGCCAGGGCTCGCCGCGCCACCAGCGCCGCCGCACCCGCCAGCGGGCGGTCACTTCGGCCACGCTGTGCCAGCGCCCCCCCAGGCGCAGGCGCGCGGGCGCACCGAGGGCGTCGCACTCGGCCTCGAGGGGCAGCCCGTCGGGCCAGCTGTGGGTCACGGCGCCCCCCAGGGGGCCAGCCCCGCCGCCCCGGGGCGCAGCAGCCCGCCCGGGCCCATGCGGGCGGCCAAGTCGTCGAAGGCGGCCATGGCCTCGGCGCGCAGGCCGGGGGCTGGCCCGAAGAGGGTGAGCTGCTCGCCCCGCAGGGCCAGCAGCTCGCCCGCCATGAGCTCGACGGCGCAGATCTCAGGCGCTCGCTCGAGGGCCTTGTCGGGCAGGGCGGCTGCCATCAGGGCGATGGCGATCGGGCCCAGGGCCGCCGCCGTGGCCGCGGGGCGCTCGAGGGTGCGGCCCGCGACGTGGGGGTGGCCCTGGTCGGGGTGCAGGTGCAGGGCAAGGCCGCGGGCGGCGAGGCCCCGCCGCTGCAGCCCGGTCGCCAGGCGCGCGGCGAGCCGGCCGATGGCCAACTCGAGGGCGGCCCGGTCGAGCAGGGGGCCGGCGAAGGCGCGGCGGGCCCGCAGACGCGGCGGCGCCGGCGTCGGCAGCAGGGGCGCCTCGTCGCCGTGGAGCGCGCGCCAGGCCGCCAGGGCCGCGGGGCCGAAACGTCCGCTCACCGCCGCCGCCGGCAGGGCCGCCACGTCGGCCAGCGTGTGCAGGCCCAGCCCGCTCAGGGCCAGGGCCTCGGGCGCGAGCGGCGCGAGCCAGCCCACGGGGCAGCGGGCCAGGGCCGCGCCCACGGCCGCGGGCGCGAGCACCAGGGGCGCGTCTGGGGCGGCCAGCGTTGCGGCCAGGCGGGCCAGGGTCGGGGCGGGCGCGACGCCGACGCGGC
>CAZKTU010000144.1:0-7755 GCA_964555675.1 uncultured Oscillochloris sp. | reverse complement strand
ACGCTCGCCGCGGGCTCGCTAAAGGGCGGTATACTTATGTCAATACGAGCGGCACAGCCGACAATGGCCGGCCCGGCGCGCAGCCAGCCGGCGTGGGCCAGGCGCAGCCGCAGGGCCGCCACGGGGGCCAGGGTGTGCCCCGGTGCGCAGGCCGGCTCGGGCAGCAGCCCCGACGGCAGCGGGTTGAGCACCAGTAGGGCGCAGCCCGAGCCCTCCAGTAGGCGCGGCAGCAGCCGCAGCAGGCCCCCCAAGGCCGCCGCCCCGCCCTCCATCGCCACCCAGCGCGGCAGGCTATCGACCACCAGCGCGCTCACGGCCCGCCGGGCGAGCAGGGTGTGCAGCGCCATGGCCGCCTCGGCCCCATTCGCCGGTCGGGCGACCGCCAGGGCGTCGAGCCGGACCCCCACGGCTTCGGCGGCCGCGGGCGCAAAGCTGTGTCCCAGGTCGAGCCAGCAGGCCAGCGCCCCTGCCCGCTGGGCTTGGGCGACCACGCGCAGGGCCAGGCTGGTGCCGCCGGCCGAGCGAGCGGCGATCAGCTCGGTCAGGCCCCCGCGCGGCAGGCCCCCGCCGGGCAGGGCCGCGTCGAGCTCGGGCACGCCGGTCGGCAGGGTGAGCGGCCGCGCGGGCGCGGGTAGGCTGTCGCCTCGGGCGGCGGCGCGCGAGCCATAGCGCCGGCGCAGCGTATCGACCAGATCGTCGAGCGAGGACGGCTCCATCAGACACTCTCCAGAACGGGCACGGCGACGGGTGGAGCGCCATACTAACGCACAGATGTTCGTCAATTCATGACAGATTGCTGACAGCTCTGTCGTAGCGATGCGGTATCATCTACTGTGACGGCGACGACGGCGTGTGACCGTACGGGGGCGCCGCTCGTCACCAGAGCGGGTCTGTACGAGAGGATCACCATGCATAAGCGCTCGATGGGGGCTGCCCTGCTGGCCCTGCTGGCTCTGACGGCCCTGGCTCTCGGCGGCGCCTCGCAGGCCGCCCAGTCCGCCCAGCCCGCCCAGACCACCAGGCTCTTTCTGCCCATTGCGATCAAGCCCGGCGCCCAGCCGAGCAGCGTCTCGTTCTGGGGCATGAACCTCTACCTGAGCAAGCGCGAGCGGCGCAACGCGGGCGACAATCTGGGCGTCCTGGCCGATCTCGCCCGGGGCGCGGGCGTAGCCTGGACCCGCGAGGAGCTGCCCTGGGACCTGATCGAGCCCCGCGACGATCAGTTCAGCACGGTCTATGACGCCGATCTGAGCCTGGCGGCCCAGAAGGGCCTGGGCATCGTGGGCATGCTGCTCACCACCCCGGCTTGGGCCCGCGACCCGGCCTGCCCCGGCAACTTCTGGTGCCCGCCGGCCAATGTGGCCGAGTACGCCGAGTTCGCCGGCTGGATGGTCGAGCGCTACGACGGCGATGGTCGCGACGACGCCCCCGGCTCGCCCCGCGTCGCCTACTGGCAGATCTGGAACGAGCCGAACGATACGGCTCTGTGGCCCAATGTCGGGGGCGGCGAGAACGGGCGCAGGCTGCGCTACGGCCAACTGCTCGTGGCCGCCTACGCGGCGATCAAGGCCGCCGACCCCACGGCGAAGGTGCTGATCGGGGGTACGTATATCTACGACGGCAGCTGTGCCGGCGGGGTCTGCGACGGCTTCAACTTCCTCAACGCCGAGGGCGGGGTCTTCAAGCAGACGCCCGCGGCCCGCCAGGCCTTCGACAGCTTCGCCGTCCACCCCTACATCCCAACCGATCAGCCCGACTCGCCGACCATTCCCCGCGTGATCACCCTCGAGGGTCGCCTGCGCACGGCCCGCGCCTGGCTGAACGACCCCTCGGTCGGCCGCAGCGACGCCCCGATCTGGGTCACCGAGCTGGGCTGGTGCACCGCGCCCGGCACATGCCCCGGCGGCACCGGCGTGAGCGAGGATCAGCAGGCGGCCTACCTGGCCCGCTCGCTGGTGATCGCCCAGCACAACGGGGTCGAGCATCTGAGCTGGTTCCAGTTCGAGGACGCCTTCAACGACCCGGGCCGGGTCTGGGCCAATGCCGCGATCACGCGCCAGTTCGACGGCACGACGTACCCCGCCAAGCCCGCCTATAACGCCTATAAGACCCTGGCCGCCCAGCTCGCCGGGGCTACGCCGGCGGGCGTGGGCCCACTCAACACCCACGTCTACGACGCGGGCAACCCGCTGGGCGCGGGCGGCGGGGTCTACGACTACCGCTACACGCGCGGCGCCGATCTGATCGACGTGCTGTGGAGCCCCGACACCCCCGGCGCGGCCCGGCTGCCCGTCGGCCCGGGGCGCAGCGTCACCCTGGTCGCCCTGAGCGGGGCCGTCACCCCTCTGACCCCCATCAATGGCGCCGTCGCAATCAACATCGGCGCAACCCCGATTATCGTCGTGCAGACGCCATAAACAGGAGCCCACCGTGAGCCTCAACCCGCCTGCGTCCCAGCCCGCCCGCCAGGAAGGCCCCGGGTGTCTGTCCTACGGCCTGCTGGCCCTGGCGATCATCTGGATCAGCCTGGTGATCGTCGTCGGCGCCCTCGGCGAGTGGTTCACCAATGACTTCAGGATGATCAGCGGCCTGGAGCGGCCCTGGTGGTCTAGCCCGGTCACCGCCCTGGTCCAGGCCCTGCTGATCGCCGCGCCGGTCGGCCTCCTGGCCTTCTTCACCAAAGCTCCGCGCCTGCGGGCCGCCTATCAGACCTGGGCCGGCGCGTGCGCCCTGCTCGCGGCCTACGGTCTCGTGCGCGGCCTGCCCGACGGCTGGTCCCAGGCGGCGCTGCTGCTCGCGGCCGTGGTGGGCGGGGCGGCGGCCCTGCTGCTCTGGCTGAGCGGGCGCGGGCGGCCGCAGCCCACCACGGGCGCGGGTCTCCTGCTCGGGCTGCTGCCCGTGCCCATCGCAGCCCTGCCCTGGCTGATCTTCGGGGCCTTCGGCTCGCCCGCCGATACGCTCCTGGCCCTCCTCGCCGGGGCGGGGCTGGGCCTCGCCGCGGGGCAACTGCTCGACCGGCTGCTGCTGCCGGTTCTGGCCGCCCACCCCGCCGGCCCCGGGGCCGAGATCGGCTTCGGCGGTCTGGTGCTGGGGGCAGCCCTGCTGATTATCGCCGCCGGGGCCGGCTTCCAGGCCAGCAACCTGCTGCTGATGGCCGCCCTCCCGCCCCTCGGCATCGCCGCCATGGCCCTGGCTCGCGCGGCGGGCGGGGAGCGCTGGTCGTGGACTGCGCCGGCGGCCCTGGCGGGCGGGGCCGCCTGGGCCGCCCTGGCTTGCTTCGACCCCGACGAGGTGACGATCATCCTGGGCGGCAACGAGATCCCGCAGCAGGCCCTGCAGGCGGCCGGCTGGGCTATGGTGGTCGGCCTGGCCCTGAGCGGGCTGCTCTGGGCGCTACGCGGCGCGCCGGCCCTGCTCGGGCGTCGGCCCGTGGCCCTGGGCGGGCTCGCCCTCGGCATCGTCGTGGCGGGGGCGGCCTATACCCTAGCCGGGCGCCCCGGCTTCTATGGCGAGCGGCTCTTCGTGATCATGCGCGAGCAGGCCGACCTGAGCGGGGCCGCCGCCATTGCCGACCGCGACGAGCGGCTGCGTTATGTCTACGAGACGACGACCGAGCACGCTCAGCGCACCCAGGCCGATCTGCGGGCGACCCTCGGGCGCTTCGGGGTCGCCACACAGCCCTACTATCTGGTGAACGCCATCGAGGTCGACGGCGGGCCCCTGGTCAGGCTCTTCCTGAGCAGCAGGCCCGAGGTCGAGCGCGTGCTCGAGAACCCGCAGCTGCGCCCATTGCCCGCGCCGCCCCGGGCCGAGCCCGGCGCAGAGCCGGCCCCGGCCGGCCCCGAGTGGAATATCACCTCGATCGGCGCGGATCGGGTCTGGGAGGAGCTGGGCGTGACCGGCGCGGGCATCGTGATCGGCCAGTCGGACTCGGGGGTGGACGGCGCGCACCCGGCCCTGCGCGACAGCTACAGGGGCCGCGCAGGCGGCGACGCCTACAACTGGCTCGACCCCTGGTACGGCTCGCCCGAGCCGCGCGACTACGGCATGCACGGCACCCACACCCTCGGCTCGGCGGCGGGAGCGGGCGGCATCGGCGTGGCCCCCGGCGCGACCTGGTTCGCCTGCTCGAACCTGGCCCGCAACCTGGGCAACCCGGCCCGCTACCTCGACTGCCTCCAATTCATGCTCGCGCCCTACGCCCCGGGGGCCGACCCGCTGAGCGCGGGCGATCCGAGCCTGGCCGCCCATGTGATCAACAACTCCTGGGGCTGCCCGCCGGTCGAGGGCTGCGACCCGGGCAGCCTCGAGCCGGCCGTGGCGGCCCTGCGGGCGGCCGGGATCTTCGTAGTCGCCAGCGCCGGCAACGAGGGCGACCGCTGCGAGAGCATCAGCAGCCCGATCGCGATCTACGACGCGACCTTCAGTGTGGGCGCCGTAGACGAGGGCGGCAATGTCACCAGCTTCAGCAGCCGCGGGCCGGTGACCGTCGACGGCAGCGGGCGCACCAAGCCCGACCTCGTCGCCCCCGGCGACGAGATCCTCTCGGCGGCGCCGGGGGGCGGCTACGCGCGGGCCAGCGGCACCTCGATGGCCGGCCCCCACGTGGCCGGGGTCGTCGCCCTGATCTGGTCGGCCAACCCGGCCCTGATCGGCGAGATCGACGCCACCGAGCAGATCCTGATCGACACCGCCCGCCCCTACAGCGGCGAAGGCGGCCTGGGCTGCGCCGGCGACGGCGCGGCCAGCAATGTCTACGGCCACGGCCTCGTCGACGCCTACGCGGCCGTCCAGGCGGCCCTCAAACCCTAGTGAGCAAACAGCCAAGCTGTTCGGCCATGGGAGGCGTGGAGGGCCTGGCCCTCCACATCCACCCCTCGCGGGGCCGCAGGCCCCGTGCCCCCAGCCGCGGGCAGCGGCGAAGAGCGTAACTCGGTTACGAACCTTGCCTTAGCTGTCAGTCTGTTCATTATTGTCAACTACATTGGTCCGTGGAATAGCCTTTGCAGATGTCGGCGGCAAGGGAGGCTCAACCGACAACGCAGCGAAGGTGACACCATGGACGAGACCCGAACCATCCTGATCGTCGAAGACGACTACGACATCGGCAAGCTGCTGTGCGAGATCTTCACTCTGGGCGGCTACAACGTGCTGATGGCGCCTACGGGCGCCGCGGCGGCGGGACTGCTGGCCGGAGACCAGCCCGACCTGATCACGCTCGACCTGAACCTGCCCGACATCAGCGGGCAGGCCTGGCTCCAGGGCCTCCGCGACCAGCCCACTACGGCCGAGCTGCCCGTGGTCGTGATCACCTCGCAGCTGCCTGTGGCCGGCGGGATCAGCGCCCAGGCCGAGGCCGTGGTCGCCAAGCCCTTCGATCTGGAGCACCTGCTGGCGACCGTGCAGCGGGTTGTCCCGCCCAACCACCCTCAGGTCGACTATCGCGCAACCCCGTAGGCGCTCCCGGGCTTCCCCTGGGCTACGTCAGGCGCAGGGCCACAATCGTCAGGTCGTCGGCCTGGGGAGAAGGGCCCTGATGGGCCTGGACCGCCTCGATCAGGGCCGTGCAGAGCTCCTCGGCGGAGGCCCCGCCAAGCTCGCGGGCGGCGGCGGCCAGGCGCTCGTGGCCGAAGAGGGCCCGGGCGCCGTCGCGGGCCTCGGTCATGCCGTCGGTGAAGAGCAGGACGGTGGCCCCGGGGGGCAGGGTGATCGTCTGGGCCTCGAGCATCGAGGTGGGGAAGAGCCCGAGGGGCAGCGAGCGCCCCGGCTCGATGTGCAGCAGCTCGCCCTGAGCGTCCCAGACAAACGGATACTCGTGGCCGGCGCGCACATAGCTGAGGTGGCGGGTGATCGGGTCGAGGATGCCGTAGATCGCGGTGATGAACATGCCGCGCGCGCCTCGCTCGACCATATGCCGATTGAGCTGCTCGAGGGCTGCGCCGGGCTCGCTGCCGCGGGCGGCCTCGGCCCTGAGCAGGCTGCAGGCCAGGGCCATAAAGAGGGCCGCCGGCACGCCCTTGCCCGAGACATCGCCGATGCTGATCACCAGCCTGCCGTCGGGCAGCGGGTAGAGGTCGTAGAAGTCGCCGCCGACATCGCGGGCCGAGAGCATGCGGGCGCCCAGGTCGACGCCGCCGATCTGCGGCAGCGTGTGGGGCAGCATACTCTCCTGGATGCCGCGGGCCACCCGCAACTCGCGCAGCAGGGTCTCCTGGGCGATAATCTGGGCCTGGGCGGCCTGCAGCTCGGCGTAGGCGGCGGCCAGACGCTCATTCTTCTCGTGCAGGTCGCGCACGGTGTGGTCGTGCGAGTCGCGCAGGCGGCGGCTGAGCACCTGCAGCATCTTGTGGGCGAGCGAGGGCGTACTGCTCACCAGGGCCCTGAACTCGGCGGCGTCGAGCTCGAGGATGGTGGTCTCTTCCTCGAGGCGAGCGCTGGCGGTGCGCAGGCCCTCGCCGGTGAGCAGGCTCATCTCGCCGATGAACTCGCCCTGGCGGCGCACATTCAGCAGGCGCTCGTCGGGGGTGCCGATGGCCTTGATGATCGCCACGCCGCCCGCGAGCACGATAAACATGCGGTCGCCCACCTCGCCCTCGAGAAAGAGCAGCTTGCCGGCGGGGTAGCGCAGGATGCGCAGCGCGGCGGCGAGGCGCGTCAGCTCTTCCCTGGGGAGGTCGGCGAACAGCTCGACCCGAGCGAGGAGGGCGGCCCCGCTAGAAGGCGGCGATAGCCTTGGAGTAGTCACAGTGAATCTCGAGCACCATGTCGTAGCCGGCGACCTTCAGCGCCTCGAGTATAGCATAAACGCCCGCACCCATACGGCCGGGCGCATCTGGTATCATAGGGGCCGGAGCCGTGACAGCGAAAGAGCCAAGCTATGAGCGACGAGATGCGCCTGCTGGTGTACACCTTCGATAGCGCCGGCCAGGCCAACGCGGCCCGCGCCGACCTCGAGGCCCTCGACCGCACGATGGGTGAGGCCCATGGCCACTACGCCGTCGTCCAGAAAGACGCCGAGGGCGTGATCAGTCTGCGCGAGCCCCGCGACCTACGCCAGGAGATCGCCCAGGTCGCCGCCACCGTGGCCGGCGGGGTGACCTGGTTCCTCTACACCTTTGTGGGCCTAATGGGCACCCCGCCGGCCTTCATGGCCGAGCATGCCGCCGACGAGACCGCCCACCGCCTGGTGCGCGACAGCGGCTTCCCCGACCAGGCCCTCTATGAGATCGGCGAGGACCTGAAGACCGGCGGCGCGGCCGTCGTGGCCATCGTCCCGGCCGCCGAGCGCGAGCCTCTCGTCGCCGAGCTCGAGCGCCTGGGCGGCCGGCTCTGGGAGCACGCGCTGCCGAGCGCCGTGGCCGCCGAGCTGAAAGCCAGCGCCTCGCCCGAGGCCTGAGGGCCCGCCCCTTCCGGCCCATGAATCACCTCGGGGGGCCACTGGCCCCCCGAGAATGCCCAGGCCCGACACGGTCGCCGGGCTCAGAAACTCAGCTGCTCCTGGCGGGCCTTGCGCAGGATCTTGCAGATCCCGCTATTCGCACAGCGCGGGCACGTCTCGTGAAAGAGCATGGGCGCCTCGCCGCCGACCTGCGCCACCTCGGCCAGGTCGAGGGTGAGCAGGCGCTGCATGGCCACAGCCCTGATGCCGGCCAGGGCCTGGTCGACCCGGCCGAGCTGCTGCTCGTTGACGGAGCCGGTGACCGTGATCGCGTCGAGGGCCAACACCAGGTCGACCACGGCCCGGTCGAGGGCGCC
>CAZKTU010000143.1:0-16223 GCA_964555675.1 uncultured Oscillochloris sp. | reverse complement strand
GTGCGGGTGAGCAGGTCGCGGGGCTTGACCCCCTTGCGCAGCATGTCCATGACCACCTTGCCGGCGCGCACACCCTCCTCGGCCTTGCGCGGATCGACCGCGGGGATCGACGACGAACCCATGGGCGCCAGGCCGACCAGCTCGAAGAGCGTGGCCATGGTGTTGGCGGTGTACTGGCCGCCACAGGCGCCGGGGCCGGGGCAGGCCACATCCTCGATCTCCTTCAGCTCCTCGTCGCTGATGCGGCCGGCGGCGTTGGCCCCGATCGCCTCGAAGACGTGCTGGATGGTGATCTCGCGGCCCTTGTAGACGCCCGGCATGATCGAGCCGCCGTAGAGCAACAGGCCGGGCACATTCAGGCGGGCGAGGCCCATGGCCGCGCCGGGGATGGTCTTGTCGCAGGCGACCAGGGCGACGATCGCGTCGAACATGTAGGCCCGGCCCATTAGCTCGATCGAGTCGGCGATCATGTCGCGGCTCATCAGGCTGGTCTTCATGCCCTCGGTGCCCATGGTGATGCCGTCCGAGACGGCCACCGTGTTGAACTCCATGGGCGTGCCGCCCGCCGCCCGCACGCCCTCCTTCACCGAGACGGCCAGGTCCCGCAGGGTGTAGTTGCAGGGCATGGTCTCGATCCAGGTGTTGGCGATGCCGATAATCGGTCGCCCCAGGTCGGCGTCGTTGAAGCCGATCGATTTGAAGTACGAGCGGGCCGCCGCCCGCGACTTGCCGTCCATGATCACACGGCTGCGCTCTCGGGGATCGCCTGACATGTCGCCTCCTCAGGGTCAGAGATGGTGGTCCCCAGATTATACGACAGTGCGCCACATGTCGCGCGGGCATTGCGCATTTGGGCGCTCTGCGCTACACTTGCGCCGCCATGATCGTCTACATCGCCTACCCCACCAGCCTGACCCTCGGGTCAGCCAACGCCCTGCAGACCTACACCACGCTGCGCGAGCTGCGGGCCCGCCGCCCCGACACCCTGGCGATCATCCCGCGCTGGGGCCGCGAGCCGAGCCGCTTCGCCGAGCTGGGGGCCCTGCACCTGCCCCGCCCCGCGATCGGCAAGCTCTCGCGCCTGCATAAGTCGACGCTGCTCTACTACCTCGAACACAGCGCCTTCGCCCTCATGACCGCCGCCGCCGTCGCCCCGCGCCGCCACACGGTCGAGGCGGTCTATGTGCGCCAGGTGATCTGCGCGGCCTGGTGGTCGGCCGTGTTCGGCCCGCTGCTGGGCGTCCCGGTGATCTACGAGGCCCACGACCTGGAGTCGCGCAACCCTTCGCGGGCCAAAGAGCCCTGGGCCGAGGGTCTGCTGCACCTGATCGACCGGGCCGCCCTCACCCGCTCGTCGGCGGTGGTCTCGCTCACCGACGACTTCCGCCGGCTCCTGGCGAGCATCGGCTGGCGCGACCCGGCCGAGGTGGCCGTGATCCCCGACGCCTACGACGAGCGACTGTTCGCCCCCGCCGACCAGGCCACGGCCCGCGCCGCCCTCGGCCTGCCCCCCGGCGCCCCGCTGATCGCCTACGCCGGCATGACCTTCGCCCACCGCTGGCTCGACGGCCTGCTCGCGGCCGCCGCGCGCCTGCGCGTCAACCACCCCGGCCTGACCCTCGCCCTCGTCGGCGGCCGCGACGCCGAGCGCGAGGCCCTCGCCCGCCAGGCCGAGGGCCTGGGCTTCGCCGTGGCGCGCAGGGCCAGCGACGAGGCCGGGCCGCCCGCCCCCACCCCGCCCGGGGCCTGTCTACTGGTCGCGCCGCGCCCCCAGGCCGAGGTGGTGGGCTATCTGGCCGCCGCCGACGCCCTGGCCATCCCCGACACGGTGACCGACGTGACAGCCTCGCCCCTGAAGCTCTTCGAGTACCTGGCCCTGGGCCTGCCTATGGCCCTGCCGAGCATCCCCGCGCTCCACGAGATCGTGCCCGCCGCGCTGTGCCACCCCTTCGAGCGGCGCGACCTCGACGGCCTCGCCGCGGCCCTCGATGCGGCCCTACGCGACAGAGACCCCGCCGCCGCCACGGCCCGCCGCGCCCTCGCCGCCGATCACACCTACGGCCGCCGCGCCGAGCGCATCCTCGAGCTGGTTGCGCACATAGGCGCCCATTCGTAGCGACGGGCGGGGATGGCTATGGTTGGCCGCTATCCCCCAATCGTCCAGAGGTAGATGCGGCCGTCGTGGCTGCCCGTGGCGAGGGTGCTGCCGTCGGGGCTGTAACAGAGACTGGCGACGCCGCCGCGGTGCTCGAGGGGGATGGGGACCATTGTCCCGTCGCTGACCCGCCACAGGCGCACCGTTTTGTCCTCGCTGCCCGTGGCGATCAGCCGCGAGTCGGGGCTGAAGGCGACCCCATGCACCGGCCCGGCGTGCCCCTGCAGCAGGTCGATCGGCTTGCGATCGGTCATGCGCCAGAGCCGCACGCTGGTGTGGCAGCTCGCCGCCAGCCGCGCCCCATCGGGGCTGAAGGCCAACGATAAGATGAAGGTCGGGAAGCCCGTCAGCGGGGGCAGGGGCTGGTTGTCGCCGACCGACCAGAGGTAGACGGCGCCGTCGTAGCAGCCGGCCGCCAGCAGCAGCCCGTCAGGGCTGAAGCTGAGGCTGTGGACGAACGGGCAGGGTAGCGTACCAGTCACCCGTATCCGGTCGCCCTCGACCGCGCAGAGGGTGATCGCGCTGCCCCAGCCGCCCACGGCCAGCAGGCCGCCATCGGGGCTGAAGGCGATGCTCTCGACGGGGCAGCCGGGCACCCGCAACTGGCGTAGGGCCGCGCCATCGGCGGCCCGCCAGAGGCGTACCGTCTCGTCATCGCTGCCCGTGGCGAGCAGCCCACCCTGGGGGGCGAAGCGTACACTGCGCACGCTGCTCGTGTGCCCCTTCAGCGTGGCGACATGGCTGTAGTCCTCGAGGCGCCACAGGCCCACCGTATGGTCGTCGTAGCCCGAGGCCAGCAGGGCCCCGCTGGGGCTGAACGAGAGGGCGCGGATGGGGGTGCCCGTGGTGAGCATGCGCACCAGGGCGCCCTGGGGCGTGGCCTCGGGCCCGCTGCCCGAGGTCACTCTGGGCGTAATGCTGCCCGTGAAGGGCGCCGTGGGCGGCCCCAGCCGCTCGGCGGATTGGGACGGGGCGAGGGGCTCGGTAGTCTCTGGGGGCGGCGGCGGTGGCTGCGGCACCTGCGGCAGCGGCTGAATAGGCGGTGGGGCCCCTGGCCGCGACGAAGCGAGGGCGCCGCGGGCCTTGCTCAGCTCGGCGCGCATCTCGCGGGCCGAGGCGAAGCGGTCTTCCATGATCAGCGCCATCGCCCGCCGCAGCAGCTCGTCGACGGCCTCGGGGATGTGGGGCGCTATTGTGCGCGCCGGGCGCAGCGGATCGGGCTGGCCGTCGAGCATCCTGGTCATGCGCGACATCGCGTCTGTGGGCAGACTCGCCGTCAGCAAGTGGTAGATCGTAGCCGCCAGCGAGTACAGGTCGCTGCGCGCGTCTGGCTCGCTGTCGCGCATCTGCTCGATGGGGGCGTACGGGGGCGTGAAGCCCGAGACCTTGCGCTGGCTGGCGCCCGCATCGGCCGCGTCGGGGCTGACCACCACCGTCATGCCGCCGCGGGCCAGGCCGAAGTCGAGCAGGATGATGTCGAAGGTCGTCGCCGTCAGCTTGAGGTTCTTCGGCTTGATGTCGCGGTGGAAGACCGGCGACGGCAGCGTGTGCAGGTAGTTCAGGGCGTCGAGGAGCTGGTCGGCCCAGCGCAGGATCAGCGGCATGGCCTGGGCCGAGGCGAAACGCGGGCCGTTCTTCACCAGCTGCGTGCCCAGATCCTCGCCGTCGATATACTCCATCACCAGAAACTGGCCCTGACCCTCGGTGAAGTGGTCGATCACCCGGGGTAGAGCCTGGTGGCGTAGCCGCGCCAGGACCTGAGCCTCGTGCTCGAAGGCGCGCCTGTAGGCCTCCTCGCTGAACAGGGTCTCTTTCAGGGCCACGTCGGTGCGCAGGCGCAGGTCACGGGCTTTGTAGACCGAGCCCATGCCCCCCTTGCCGGCGGCTCCGATGACCTTATAGCGATCCTGGAGGATAGCGCCCGGCTCTAGCATCGCTGAACACTCCCCCACCCGCCAGCCTATCAGCCAGGCCGTCTCGTGGTACGTTCGCCCCTAGTATACCGCGGATTCGGCGCGGGCTGATTACCAGCCCCGGCCACAGGTCCCGGCGGCCCGCGCAGAAAGTGTAAACACTTTTGGACGCTTGCCCGCGAGACCTCACCCGGCAGCCAGTCTCCCCCCGGCTTGTGCCTAGTATAGCACGGCCGATCACATCCGCGCGCCGCCCCGAGGGCGCGCTACTCGCCGGCGGGGTGGCGCAAACGATCAGGGGTGAGCGGGCTTTGGCCCCACTCACCCCTGGCGTGCTGCTTATCCCTGGGCCGCGGGCGACCAGGAGCGCCGCACCTAGCGCGGCGTCGCCCTACTCACGGTGTTCGAGTAGGCCGAGTTGCCGGCCGCGTTGGTTGCCCGCACGCGGTAGCGGTAGGTCGTGCGCCGCACCAGGCCCGTGTCGGTGTAGGTGGTGACATTGGTGGCGACCGAGGCCACCTGGGCGAAGTTGGTGCAGTTGTTGCCGGTACAGCGCTCGATCAGGAAGCCGGTCTCGTTGGAGCTGTTGTCAACCCAGGCCAGGCGCAACTGGGTGTTGGTGCCGGCGACCGTCACAACGGTCAGGCTTGTGGGCGCCGCTGGCAGGGCCGGAGCGGCCTGGGTGGTGGCGCTGGCGGTGTTGCTGTAGGCCGAGTCGCCGCCCGCGTTGTAGGCCCGCACGCGGTAGCTGTAGCTGGTGCTGCCGGTCAGGCCGGTGTTGCTGTAGGTGGTGACGCCGGCGCCGACCGTGGCGATCTGCGCGAAGGTGGTGCAGCTCGCGCCCTGGCAGCGCTCGATCTTGAAGCCGTCCTCGTTGCTGCTCGCGTCAGTCCAGCTCAGGTTGATCTGGCTGCTCGAGGTGGCGGTCGCGCCGAGGCCCGTCGGCGCAGCCGGGGCCGGGGGCGGCGGGGCGACCTGGGCGCCGCGCACCACCAGGGCGTAGGGCTGCGGGCCCTGGGGCACGCTGAGGCCGCTGACCGTGACGGTGTAGCTGGCGCCGGCCGTGGGGTTCTGGATGTAGACGTTCTCGACGTTGTTGCGGTTGTCGGCCGTGCCGCCGGTGGTCGACCAGCCGCCGGCGAAGACATTGCCGCGGTAGACGACGCCGCCAGGGCCGGTGACGGTCAGCTCGAGGTTGTTGACCAGGTTGACCGTGGCGGCCGCCGTCGAGGCGAAGTCGCTCCAGACCAGGGTCACCTTGAGCGGCGCGCCGCCGCTGGCGGTGTAGGTCGTGCTAGCCGTGCCGCCCGTGGCCAGGCCGGCGCCCTCGGCGAAGATGGCCGTGCCGTCGGTGGCGGCGGCCAGGTTGATGCGGCCCCAGCCCTCGTGCACGTTGGGGATGGGGAAGTCGTTATCGTTGATCCCGTCGTTGTTCTCGTCGGCCATGTCGACGGCCGAGTTGATCAGGGTGGCCTTCACCAGGGCCGCGCTGGCCCCGATGCCGTAGACCTTCTGGTAGAAGTCGCGCACCGAGGTCGCGGCGCCCGCGGCGATCGGGTTCGACATCGAGGTGCCGCCGAAATACTTGTAGGCGACGTTGCGCGCAATGCCCCAGCCGTCGGACTGGAAGGCATTGTTGCGCGGGTTGGTGCTGGCGTCGTAGCCCTGCTGGAACTCGCTCGAGTAGCCCGAGAGGATCCAGGTGCCGGGGGCGACCACGTCGGGCTTGATGCGCCCGTCGTCGGTCGGGCCGCGCGACGAGAAGGCCGCCATCTGGTTGGCGTTACCGCCCGAGAGGTCGTCGGCGATCGGGTTGGCGGTGAAGCCCCAGCGCTGGCGCGGGGTGCCCAGGAACTGCCCGTTCTGGTTGCCGCCCATCGACGCGCAGGTCTGCCCGCTCTGGTAGCTGGTGTCGAGCGAGGTGTAGGTCAGGCTGGTGTCGCACTGGTAGTTGCCCAGGCGGTCGTTCTCGCTCGCGCCGATGGTGATCACATTCTTGGCCGTGGCCGGCGCCCCGATCGAGTCGTTGTCGACCACGCCGTCGGCGTTGGTGTCAACGCCCGAGTTGCCCGCCGAGAAGGTGATCGTGAAATCCTTGTTGTCCCAGATGAAGTCGTCGGCGGTGGCGCTGTTGGCGGTGTAGTCGCCCGCGACCGACGAGCCCCACGAGTTGGCGTGGATGCGCGCGCCGGCGGTGTAGGCCTGCTGGAACAGCCCGTACAGGTCGTTCAGGCCCGTCAGGTAGTAGTCGTTGCTGATCCCGTTGACCGCGGCGCAGAGGGCCGAGATCTGCACGTAGTTCTCGGTGGCCTGGAAGACCAGGCGCGCCGCCGGGGCCAGGCCCAGGCCCTCGCCGCTGGCGCCGCCGTCGCTGAGCACCGAGCCGGCCACGTGGGTGCCGTGGCCGCTGTCCACGTCGATCGCGCCGTCGTTGATAATCGTCTGGAAGCAGCTATCGGTTACGCCGGGCCAGTTGAAGACGCCCGCGACGCGGCTGGCCGGGATGTCGGGGTGGGCCGTGGCGGCCGTGCCGCCGCCGATGCCCGTGTCGGCCACCGCCGCAATCTGGGTCGAGCCGTCGTAGGGGAAGGGCGTGGGGCTGCCCAGGCCCATCGGCAGGCCCAGGATGGTGCGGGCGTACTCGTCGTGCTTCTCGTTGAAGACGTAGGGCTCGACCCAGGCCACGTCGAGGGCCTGGGCGAAGCCGTTGAGCTGGGCGCGGTCGGCCACGACCAGCAGGTGGCCGTTGTCGACGCCGACCAGGCTGGCGCCCGCGGCCCCGATCGCCTGGGCCACAGCCGCAGCGTCGCCGCCCTGCTCGACCCGCACGCGCAGCAGCTGCTGGCCCGCAGCCTTCACCGCGGGGTCGATCGAGTAGAAGGGATGCCACAGGCCGACGTAGCTGACATTGCCCAACTGCCGGGCCTTGGCGGCCATGGCGGGGCTCATGCGCACCTTGAAGGCGTTGTCCGGCACGTAGTCGAGCAGCTCGACGCCGGCGGCGCTCAGCTGGTCCTTCCAGGCCTGCTGGACCGGGCCGGCGAACTGGAGCAGGTAGTAGCCGGAGCCGACGGCCACGGGGGCGCGACGGGTCAGGCTGAGGGGCGCGCCGGCGCTCTGCCCAAGGGTGGGGGTGAAGGTTGCGGCCTTGAGCCTGATGGGTGCGCCGCCCTGAGCCGCAGGGGCGCCCTGCGCCAGGGTACCGCCGGCCAGGGTAGCAACTAGCGCTACGATCAGCGCCAGCGCTGCCGTTCCTCTGACACGCATGGTCGAGCTGTCCTTTCTCCACGCCGGGACTTTCCCGGCACTGCACCAGGGTAACGGATCACGCCTGAAGGGCAGGGCCCTATCGGGTGTCCCGAAGATGACGCGGGGCGAGCACCTAGTGTCCGACCAGGGGATTGAAGATAGGGACCATTATGCCAGAGCTTAAAGAATTTTACAACTATCTCCGTCGGGATTTTTGTCCCAAAACAGCCCGCCCAGACAGCGCGCCCCCCGCTCCCGGATCGAGAGCGAGGGGCGTTATAGTCAGTGCCGGGCCGCGGCGAGGCCTAGCGCCAGGCCACCGGCACGTAGAGTGTGTAGTCTTCCGCAGGCACCGGCAGGCTACGCGACGCCGCTGGGCTCGGCCCTGCGCTGCCCGCCGGCTCGTCCAGATCCAGCACGAGGAAGCTCGCGCCATAAATCGCCAGCCGGTCGAGGACCACGCTCACCTCGCGGCTGACCTCGCCGTCGGCGAAGGCAATCGTGCCCGCGGCCACCACTAGGTCGCCAGCGGCGGCCTCGCGGTCGGCGGTGATGCTGTAGCGCTCGCTGATCGCCCCGTCGGCGGGCAGGGCCCGCGCCACCGTGAAGCTCAGGGTCAGGGTATATGGCGTGGCGGCGAGGCCCACCTCCTCGAGGCTGAAGGCGCCCGCCCCGACGACGACCGAGCCCGCCAGGCGCGCGACCTGCGGGCCGCCGGGCGCGTCGCTGATGAAGCTCAGGGTGCCGCTATAGGCGCCGGTCGCCGTCGCGTCGAGGCTCACCTCGACGTTGCACCCGCCGCCGGGCAAGAGCGCAAACGGCGGCAGGCCGCAGCTCCCGCCGCCCAGGCTGAAGCCCGCGCCGGCGAGGGTGACCGCGCTCACTGTCATCGTCGCCGCGCCCTGGTTGCTGATCGCCACCGTGCGCGCGCCCGTCGCCGCCGGCAGCACCCGCTCGGCGAAGATGACCGAGGCCGGGCTGAGCATGGGGCCGGCCGCAGGCCCGGCCGTGCCGACCCCGGCGAGGTTCACGCTGGAGGAGCCGCCGTCGCTCGTCACGCTCAGCGAGCCCGTGTAACTCTGGGTCGCGCTCGGGGCGAAGCCCAGCTGCAGCGAGCAGCCGGCGCCGGGCGCCAGAGTGGCCGGGAGACTGGTCGGGCAGCTGCCACCCTGCCGGGCGAAGGCCGCGCCCGAGAGGTCGATTGCGGTGAGGCTGAGGGGCGCGTCGCCCTGGTTCGCCAGGGTGAGTGTGCGCGACACCGAGCTCGTGCCAACCTCCTGGCCGCCGAAGTTCAGGCTCGCAGCGTCGAGACTCAGCTCGGGGGCAAGCCCGCGGCCCTGGAGCCGCACGCTGTAGGGCCCGCCCGGCACGTCGCTGGTGACGGTGATGGCGCCGGCGCGCAGGCCGCCCCCCTGCGGGGTGAAGCCGACGCCCAAGCTACAGCTCGCGCCGGGCGCCAGGGTGGCCGGGAGGGAGGGGATGCAGCCGGCAGTGCCGACCCGGTAGTCGCCGCTGGCGGCGATGGCGTCGATGCGCAGCGGCGCGGTGCCGGGGTTGGTCAGGACGAGGGTCGCGGTCGGGCCGGCGCCGCCCACGATCTGATCGGCCAGAGCCATGGCGGACGGACTGAAGCCCAGGGCGGGGATCACGCCGACCCCGGACAGGGCGACGGTGCTCGGCCCGCTGCCGTTGCTGGAGATCTTCAGGCTGCCGCCGCGGGCCCCCGTGCGCACAGGCGCGTGGCGCAGCGTCACCGTGCAGCTTGCGCCTTTGGCCAGGGTCGAAGGGAAAGCCGTCGGGCAGGTGCCGCCGTCGCGGCTGTAGCCGGCGCTCAGGGCGATCGAGCTGAGGGCGAGGGGCAGCTCGCCGTCGTTGCGAACGGTGACCGACTGGGCGGCGCTGAGGGTGCCCACCCGCTGCTCGCCGAAGACGAGGGCGCTCGGGCTGACGGTGATCGCCGGGCTGGCGTCGTCGTCCTTGATCGTGACACTATAACTGTTGAGGGTGCCAAGGGCCGAGCGGGCCCCGGGGCCCAGGCTGATCACGATCGTCTCGTCGCTCTCGGCCACCGCGTCGTCGACGATACTGACGCCGAGGTTGACGCTCGTCACGCCGGGGGCGAAGGTAAGGTTGCCCGCCGTCAGGTTGTGGTCGCCCGCGCCGGCAGTGCCGCTAATGGTGTAGGGCACCGATACGGTCTGGTTGCTGGCGATGCTGAGGGCGACCGGGATGACCAGTTGCTCGCCCTCGTCGGCCACGACGAGCTCGGACTGGAAGCTGACCGTCCGGATCCGTCGCGCGGCCTCCTCTACGGCGCCGCCGGCGTTGACAATGCCCGCGCCGCAGATGCCGGCGCAGCTACTGCCGAGGGGGAAGGCGGTCGCGGTGCTCAGCAGGATGCTCAGCACGTCGCCGTTGCTCAGATTGGGGTTGGCCGAGAGCATCAGGCTGGCGATGCCGGCCACGTGGGGCGTGGCCATGCTGGTGCCCTGGTAGAAGTCGTAGCTGTCGGCCTCGGGGCCGAAGCGGCCGCTATTGACCGACGAGTAGACGGCGCTGTCGAGGCTGGTATCACCCCCTGGGGCGGCTAGTTCGATCGCCGCGCCGTAGTTGCTGTACGAGGCCCGGCTGCCGTTCTGGGCCGTGGCGGCCACGGTGATCACGTTGGCGCAGTTGCCGGGGGTCGAGTTGGAGGCGTTGCGGTTCTCGTTGCCGGCGGCCACGACGACCACGGCCCCGAGGGCCACGGCATCGTCGACGGCGTCCTGGAAGTAGCTGCTGCAGCTCCCGCTGCCGCCCAGGCTGAGGTTGAGCACGCGGGCGGGGTTCGGGTTGAGGGGCAGACCCGAGACCTGCAGCCCCGCGGCCCAGCGCAGCCCGTCGGCAATATCCGAGATGTAGCCGCCGCACTTGCCCAGGGCCCTGATATGCAGTATGGGCGACTCCCAGTTGATGCCGGCCATGCCCTTGCCGTTGTTGGCCCTGGCGCCGATGGTGCCGGCGACGTGCGAGCCGTGCCAGGTGCTGTCGTGGCTCTGGCACGCGCCCGACGACTCGGCCTGAGTGACGTAATCGCCCGGGTCGCTCGGGTCGGGGTCGCGCCCGTCGCCGTCGTTCGACTTCGCGATGTCGCCGATCATGTCGTAGCCGGGGTTGCCCGAGGGTGTGCGCCCGGCCAGATCTTCGTGGCTGAGCAGGCCGCCGGTGTCGATGATCGCCGTAATGACGCCCGGGGCGCCGGTGGTGATATCCCAGGCCGAGGGCAGATTGGCGCCATAGTTGCCGCCGGCGACGGGCGAGAGGTGCCAGGCGAAGTTGGTGTAGCCGTCGTCGCTGGGCACGCGGGTGGGGAAGACCAGGGTGTCGGGCTCGGCGCTCAGCACCGCCGATGTGGCGGCCAGCTTACGCCCGATCGCCGCGACCTCGGCGTAGCTGCGGGGGCTGGCGAGGGCCATCAGGTGGCTCGCCCCGCCCAGAGGCCGCAGGTAGCTCAGGTCGGCCCCGGCGTCGGCGCTGAGCTGCGTGGCGATCTGCTCGGGGGCTGTGGTGGACTGCAGGCCGGGGCCTGTGGCGGCCAGGGTGACGATCAGCCGGTCGGTGGTGGCCGAAGGGGCCGCCTCCTGGCGGGGGGTGGCGGCGTCTGTGGGGGGGACAGGCGCTGCGGCGACCAGGAGGGCGGCGAGGACCAATGGAAGTAGGGCATAGTGCGGGCGGGGGGTGCTGCGCATAGTTGCCTCTCGACGGGGCTCTGGGAGCAATGTTGCTTCGGTGGAGCCGCCGAAGCCATGGTACGTCATCTTCGGCGCCGGCGCATTACGCCGACACGAGGATAAACGGCTTCAAGCGGGCCGGTCGCCGCGCGCTAGCCGAGCAACTATGCTATAACATACAAATGTAATCTTGGCGCGCCTGTGCGCGTGCAGGGCTGTTCACGACGATCAGCCCCGTTTCGAGTTGCCATGCAAACCTTATCCGAGCTGAGCGCGGCCCTGGCCGAGCGCCCCGCTATCGACGAGTTGGTCGCAGCCCTGGCCGGAGCCCCGACGCGTCTGCGCGTGGCCCCGCTGCCCACGGCGGGCCGCTCGCCCACGGCGGCCGCCCTGGCGCGCCGTCACCCGCGGCCCCTCCTCTATATCGTGTCCAACGGCGACGCAGCCCTGCGGGCCGCCGACGACCTGCGCCAGTGGCTCGCGCCCGAGGCGGTGCTGCTCTTCCCCGCCAGTGACTCGATGCCCTACGAGCATATGTCGCCCGGCAGCCAGGTGCTCAGCCGGCGCCTGCGGGTGCTGGCCGCGCTGCGCGCGCCGAGCGCGGGGCCCCTCGTCGTGGTCGCTCCCGTCAAGGCCCTGTTGCAGCCGACACTGACCCCGGCCGAGCTCGGGCAGGCCAGCGTCGAGCTGCAGCGTGGCCAGGAGATCCGCCAGGACGACCTGGTGCGCCGCCTGGTCGAGCTGGGCTACCGCGCCGCGCCCACCGTCGAGGAGCCGGGCGAGCTGGTGCGGCGCGGCGACCTGGTCGACATCTGGCCCACCGCCGACGAGCTGCCGTTGCGCATCGAGCTGTTCGGCGACGAGATCGACAATATGCGCCAGTTCGACCCCGCCACCCAGCGCAGCGAGGGCCGGGTCGAGCGCGTGCTGATCGGCCCGCCCCACGAGATCCCCCTCTGGCGCCGCGACGCGGCCCTGGCCCGCATCGGGGCCCTGAACATCGGCGCGCTGCGCCGCGAGAGCCAGGCCGAGTGGGAGGAGGCGATCGGACGCCTCGAGGCCGGCGAACGCTTCGAGGGCCGGGCTTTCTACGCGCCCTTCTTCCGCGCCGAGGCGGCCACGCTGCTCGACCACCTGCCCGCGGGCGCCGCCGTGCTGTTCTCCGAGGCCCAGTTCCTCGCTCAGCACGCCGCCGAACTCCACGAGCAGGCCGAGGGCCAGCGGCTCAAGTTGATCGACTCGACCGAGCTGCCCCCCGACTTTCCCCGCCCCTACCTGCTCTGGGAGGAGCTCTTCGACGACGCCCCCAGGGCCTATAGCCTGGTCGATCTGACCAACAACGAAGGGGCCGACCAGATCCAGGCCCCCGCCTTCCTGCCCGCCGAGCTCTTCGGCGGCCAGTTCAAACGCCTGGTCGGCGACATTGTCGGACGCCTGATCAACGGCGAGCGGGTGATCGCCGTCACCAGCCAGGCCGCGCGCCTGCAAGAGCTAGTCGAGGAAAGGATTCAGGAAGAGTCTTCATCCTTCATCCTTCATCCTTCATCCTTCACGGTGCTTCACGGCGCCATCGACGGGGGCTGGCGGCTGCCCGAGCTAGGGGTGAGCCTCTACAGCGACGCCGAGATCTTCGGCATCAGGCAGCGACGGCCCCTGAGCGAGCGGCGCAAGAAGAATCGCAGCGCCGAGGACCGGGCCGCGTTCGTGCGCGGGCTCAAGCCGAACGATTATGTCGTGCACATCGAGCATGGCATCGCCGTCTACGAGGGCCTAATCCGCCGCACGGTGGGCGAGATCGAGCGCGAGTACCTGGTGCTGCGCTACGCCGCCGGCGATAAAATCTATGTGCCGGTCGACCAGGTCGACCGAGTGACCCGCTACATCGGCGCGGGCGACGGCAGCCCGACCCTGACTCGGCTGGGCACCCAGGAGTGGGAACGGGCCAAACGCAAGGCGCGCGCCGCGGTGCAGGACCTGGCCGAGGACCTGCTGAAACTCTACGCGCAGCGCCAGCTCAAGCAGGGCCACGCCTTCAGCCCCGACAACGAGTGGCAGCGCGAGCTCGAGGCGGCCTTCCCCTATATGGAGACCGACGACCAGCTGCGGGCGATCGGCGACGTCAAGGGCGACATGGAGCAGACCGTGCCCATGGACCGCCTGATCTGCGGCGATGTCGGCTTCGGCAAGACCGAAGTGGCCCTGCGGGCGGCCTTCAAGGCGGTGCAAGACGGGCGGCAGGTGGCGGTGCTGGTGCCCACCACCGTGCTGGCCCAGCAGCACTTCGACACCTTCACCAGACGCATGGGGGCCTTCCCGGTCACCATCCAGATGCTCTCGCGCTTCCGCTCGCCCAAAGAGCAGGACGCGATCACCGCCGACCTGGCCAAAGGGCGGGTCGATATCGTGATCGGCACCCACAGGCTGCTCTCGAAGGATGTGCGCTTCAAAGACCTGGGCCTGGTGGTGGTCGACGAAGAGCAGCGCTTCGGCGTGCGCCACAAAGAGCGCCTCAAGCAGTTGCGGGCCGAGGTCGACGTACTGACCCTGACCGCCACGCCCATCCCGCGCACCCTGCACATGGCCATGGCCGGCATCCGCGACCTCAGTGTCATCGACACGCCGCCCGAGGACCGGGTGCCGATCAAGACCTATGTCATGCCCTACGACGAGAAGCTCATCCGCGAGGCCATCCTGCGCGAGATCGAGCGCGAGGGGCAGATCTACTTCGTACACAACCGGGTCCAGAGCATCTACCACGTGGCCAACAAGCTCAAGACGCTCGTGCCCGAGGCCAGCATCGGCGTAGGTCACGGCCAGCTCGAAGAGCGCGAGCTAGAGCGGGTGATGCTGGAGTACTTCGAGGGCCGCTACGACGTGCTGGTCTGCACGACGATTATCGAGAGCGGGCTAGACGTGCCGAACGCCAACACAATCGTGATCGACGACGCGACCAACTACGGGCTGGCCCAGCTCTACCAGCTGCGCGGGCGGGTGGGTCGCAGCGCCAACAGAGCCTACGCCTACCTGCTCTACCGGCAGGACAAGCCCATGACCCAGGAGGCCCAGGCCCGCCTCGAGGCCATCCAGGAGGCGACCGAGCTAGGGGCCGGCTTCCGCGTGGCCATGCGCGACCTCGAGATCCGCGGCGCGGGCAATCTGCTTGGCGCCGAACAGAGCGGCCACATCGCCGCCGTAGGCTTCGACCTCTACTCGCGCCTGCTCGAGCAGGCGGTGAAGCAGCTCAAGACCGGCGTCGACGCCCAGCGCGCGTGGGAGCGAGCGGGGGTCGGGGGGGGCGAAGGGGGGGAGCCGGCTCGCTCGGCGACGCCGCCGATCTCGCTCGCCGAGGCCGCGAGCAAGCTGGTGATCAGCGAGAAGATCCTGGTGAGCCCTCTGGTGACCCTCGACCTGCCGCTGACGGCCTACCTGCCGACGGGCTACATCACCGACGAGCGGGTGCGCCTGGCGATGTACCAGCGCATGGTCGAGGCCCAGACGGTCGAGGAGGTGAAGGAGCTGCGCAAGGAGCTGCAGGACCGCTTCGGGCCGCCGCCGGAGGAGGCCACGCACCTGCTGACCTGGCTGCAGATCAAGGCCCTGGCCCTGCAGGCGGGCGTCAGCTCGGTGGTGACCGCGGGCGACGAGTTCGTCATTCGCCTGCCCATCCTCGAGGGCGGCGCGCGCGAGCGGCTGCGACGGCGCTTCGGGCGCGACGCCACGGTGAAGGTCGGCCCCCAGTTCGTGCGCCTGGACCGGCGGGCCCTCGACGAGGGCTGGAGCGAGAAGCTGATGGGCGTGCTAGAGGTGCTGGCAGCCTAGATCAGGCGTTTATGGCGGAAGAAGAGGAAGAGGCCGAAGCCGATCATCAGCATGATGACCAGGACGAGGGGGAGCGCCCAGGGGTGCTCGGCGCCGGGGAGGGCGACGTTCATCCCCAGGATACCGGTGATCAGGGTCATCGGGCCGAGGATCACCGTGATCAGGGTGAAGAGCTTCATCTCCTGATTCAGGCGATTGGACATCACATTGAAGAGTGTCGAGTCGAGCCCCTCGATGATCTCCTTCTGCTCCTCGAGCATGTCCCAGATCCGGTTGAGGCCATCGACCAGGTCGCCGAAGTAGGCCTCCTCGTCGAGGTGCAGATAGTCGCGCTCGCGGCCGGCGAGCAGGCGCACCACGGGCAGGTTGGGCCTGATGATGCGGCGCAGGGCGATGATATCGCGCCTGATGTATGAGAGATCCTCGACGACGCGCTGGCCGTCGCGCTTGAACATGGCCTCCTCGACCTCGTCGAGCTTCTCGTCGAGGCGATAGAGCATGGGGAAGCAGTAGTTGACCAGGGCCTCGATAATGCGATAGAGCAGGAAGCCGGCGCCGCGGCCGAGGAGCAGCTCGCTGCCGCGCTCGTCGGCGGCGGTCTGGGCGAGGCGGCGCAGAGGGCGCAGGCGGCCGTCGTGGAAGGTGATCACGAAGTTGGGGCCGACGAAGATATCGACCTCGCTGATCACCGAGAGGCGCTCGACCTCGTCGAAGAGGGGGAAGTGCAAGACCATGAAGAGGTAGCCGGCCTCCTCGTTATCGTCGAGCTTGGGGCGCTGGATGCGCGAGAGCACGTCCTCGACGTGGAGGGGGTGGAATGCATAGTGCTCGCCGAGGGCGAAGACCTCGTCGCGGGTGGGGTACATCACGTCAACCCAGGTCAGGTTGCCCTGGACGAAGTGCTTGCGCATTGCTGCGGGCGCCCCGCCGAGGCTGGAGGGCCGGGGCTGTGGTGGGCTACTAAAGCCTCGTGGGATCATCGGCCACCTCGTCGCTAGCTCGGGCGCGCCGGTACGCCCTAGCCTCACATTCCTCCCTGAGCCACCGGGCAACCGGCAGTATAGCACGGCGAGAGCATCACAGTCGTGAAAACTCAAATGGCAACGAAGGTGTCGGGCCGGCTCCTACGCTCGTATCAGCGTCACCTGGTACCCGCCCGGGGTTGTCGTAGCCTCGGTCGTGGTCCGCTCAGCGATTGGCGGAAGACCGCGCCGCTGGTCGAAGAGCACCAGCGAGCCGGTGGCCACACCCAAGCCCTGGAGGTAGCGCTCGAGCTGGGTCAACCCTTCGTCGCGCGGGTCGCCCTCGCCGTCGCGCCAGACCTTCACCTCCATCGGCAGCACGACATCGCCGTACCCATACCGCGCGGTATTGGAC
>CAZKTU010000142.1:0-16235 GCA_964555675.1 uncultured Oscillochloris sp. | reverse complement strand
TCTGGAAGACAATTATCTACTTTGGCAAAGACGCGCGCTGACGCGCGCTCCGACTTGGCCCTGTTTCGGGCGGGCTTTCCGGCGCTTGCGCGCCACAAGCCCGCCTTTTTGATTCCCTGCAGCCAGGGTATCAACCGTGTGACAGACGGCAGTACTAGGCCATTTAGCACACTTTCGGTTCGCGAATGTATTTGCGTCGTGGTAATACTATCAAACGTCATAACTATCTTGCCAGGAGAGCCGCACTATGACATCGCAACACCGTTCTCACCACTGGCGCTTCCCCCGAAAGCTACGCCTCGTTTTACTGCTGGTGTGGCTCCTCACGTTTGTAGTGCAGCCCACAGGCAGCTATGCGGCGACGACAAACCCCGCGACCTTCGAGGCGGCCTCGCTAGCCGACTATTTCGCCATCGGGGACAGTTATGTCGACAGCGCAAACAATGTCTACCTCACAGGTACCTTTGACGGCACTATCGACTTCGACCCGGGCGCCGGTACAAGCACTCTGTCTGCCGGCGCCTCGTCGTTGGGCGATATCTTCATCGCCAAATACAGCGCCGCGGGCGAACTCGCCTGGGCGCGCAAGATCGCTGCCGGGCAGATCACCTATGGCCAGGGCGCCTCGGCAATTATTGCCGATTCTGCGGGCAATGTCTTTGTTGCGGGCGGCTTCTATGGGACGGTCGACTTCGACCCGGGCGCCGGAACCGCCAACCGCACAGGCCAGTCCGGTAACACCGACGCCTTCCTGCTCAAGCTGGACAGCAGCGGCAACTACGCCTGGGCCTTTGACTTTGGCGGGAGCGTTTCCGAGACGGCCGACGCCCTCGCCGTCGACAGCAGCGGCAACGTCTATATGACTGGGTCATACTACGGCGCCGGCATCGACGCAGACCCCGGAGCGGGGACGATCACCCTGCCGGGCGCCGACTCCCAGAAGCACCTGTATGTGCTCAAGGCCAGCTCGACAGGCGCGGTCACCTGGGCCAAGGGGGCGGCCGGCACCACGGGCGATCCTATCGCCTATGCCATCGCCGTCGACAGCACGGGCAAGGTCTACGTCGGCGGCACCCTCTTCGGGCTCGACTTCGGCGGCGGGTACTCGTTCAGCTCGGGGTATCCGACCGACTATACCGACGCCTTTCTCTGGACGCTTAACAGCTCCGGGACAACCCAGAACGCGGTTATGTTTGGCGGGGTTGCGTCAAGCACCTATGACCAGGTCAGCGAAATTGCCATCGACGCCGCGGACAATGTGTTCCTGGCAGGCTCCTATGCGGGCACCACTGACTTCGACTTCGGCGTCGGAACGGTCAACAGGACGGCCGGCTCGAATGGGAGCACCTTCCTGCTCAAGCTGAGCTCGGCGGGCGCCTTCAGCATGGTCAAGACCTGGACCGGCGCCGACGCGGCCAACTACGACAGCTTCAGCATCTCCGGCCTGAACCTGCTCAGCAATGGCAAAATCCTGCTGACGGGCGCGATTGGCGGCTTTCCAAACGCGGCCTCGGTCGACATCGACCCGGGCGCCGGGACGGTGACCCGCAGCACCTCGGGCATTCTCGTGATGCTCGACGCCAGCGGCGATTACCTGTACGACGGCCAGATCGGCTCAGGCGGAACGATCCTCGAGGTGTACCCCCTCAGCAACTATAACGCGGTCGTGGTCGGCAGTGTCGGCTGTGACTACAGCGGCGCCCGCTCGGTCGACGTCGACCCGAGCGCCGGGACGGCAAATGTCAGCGTGGCGGGGTGCTACGAGGACCCGATTACGTACGAGGGGCTCTACCCGAACTCGGGCTTCTTCGGCGTGTGGTCGCTCGACAGCGCCGGCCTCGGCGCGGCCCCCGGCGCCAATGTGGCCCCTGAGTTCGACGATGCCGACGACAGCCTCACCCTGAGCATGCTCGAGGATGCGGGCGGCCAGAGCCTGAGCGCAGACCTCGCCGCCAGCGACAGCGACGCCGACCAGACCCTCACCTGGAGCCAGGGCAGCGGACCCACAAAGGGCGCCTTCGGCGTGAGCAGCGGCACGGCGAGCACGCCCGCGACGGCGGCGACGCCCGCAACGGCGATCTACACCCCCACAGCGAACCTCAATGGCTCGGACAGCTTCACGGTCGCAGTCTCGGATAGCGTGGGCAGCGACACCCTGAGCGTCGCGGTGACGATTACCGCCGTCAACGACGAGCCCACCCTGAGCCTGGGCAGCGACCCCAGCGCCTCGGGCGCCGACAAAGGAGGCGTGGCCCAGAGCGTGAGCAGCTTCGCGACCTTCGACGCGGGGCCCGCCGACGAGGACACGGGCCAGGCGGTGCTCGACTATCTGGTGAGCGAGGACAGCGACCCCGACAATGTGGTCAGCGGCGTCGACATCGCCAATAACGGGACGCTCAGCTTTACACCGGCCACCAACGCCGCCGGTAGCGCCACGATCAGCGTGCAGGTACAGGACAACGGCGGCACCGCGAATGGCGGCGACGACACCTCGCAGAGCGCCAGCTTCACGATCAGCGTCAACACCTACACACCCGAGATCGGCGTGCTCGGCAACGGCGACCTGATTGCCGACGGCAGCGCGAGCCCGGCGACGCTCGACGGCAGCGACTTCGGCTCTGTGCCGGCCAACACCGGCACGATCACCCACACCTTCACGATCAGCAACAGCGGCCTCGGCAACCTGAGCGTCGGCAGCGTGAGCGTCGGCGGCGCCAACCAGGGCGACTTCAGCGTGGCTCAGCAACCCGCCACAAGCGTCGCGCCCGGCGCGACCACGAGTTTCACCGTCACCTTCGACCCCGCGGCCCTGGGCACGCGCAGCGCCACGCTCTCGTTCACCAACAACGACGGCGACGAGAGCCCGTATTCCTTCGCGGTGCAAGGGACAGGCGCAAAAGAGAACTCGCAGACAACTCTGACGGCGAGCCCGAACCCCTCGTCAATCGGCGCGAGTGTGACCTTCACGGCGACCGTGGCGGCCGCCGCCAGCTCGGTCATCCCCAGCGGCAGCGTCACGTTCCTCGAAGGGACGACCACACTCGCCACCGAGACGCTCAACGGGAGCGGCGTGGCGACCTTCAGCACGGCGAGCCTCTCGCTGGGCACGCACGCGATCACAGCGGAGTACACCGGCGATAGTTCGTTCAACGACAGCGCTTCGACGGCCCTGAGCCAGGTCGTCAACAAGTTGAGCCAGACGATCAGCTTCGGCGCCCTGAGCGACCGGACCTATGGCGACGGGCCCTTCACGCTCAGCGCTAGCGCAACCTCGGCGCTGACGGTCAGCTTCAGCTCACTGACTACGGCGGTCTGTACCGTCGCGGGCGACGAGGTCACGATGGTCGGGGCGGGCACCTGCACGATCCGAGCGGCGCAGGCGGGCGATGCAGACTATATGGCGGCCGTCAATGTCGAGCAGGACTTCACAGTCGCCAAAGCCAGCCAGACGGTCAGCTTCAGCGCCCTGAGCGACCGGACCTATGGCGATGGGCCCTTCACGCTCAGCGCCAGCGCAACTTCGGGCCTGACGGTCAGCTTCAGCTCACTGACTACGACGGTCTGTACGGTCGCGGGCAGCCAGCTGAGTATCGTCGGGGCGGGCACCTGCACGATCAGGGCGGCCCAAGCCGGCGACGACAACTATCTGGCCGCGTCGAACGTCGAGCGCAGCTTCAGCGTGGCCAAGGCAGCCCAAACGATCAGCTTCAGCGCTCCGAGCGACCGCACCTACGGCGACGAGCCCTTCACGCTCGGCGGCAGCGCGAGCTCGGGCCTGACGATCGCCTACAGCTCGCTCACCACCACGGTCTGCACGGTCGCGGGCGACGAGGTCACCCTGATCGGGGCGGGCACCTGCACGATTGAGGCGTCGCAGGCGGGGGACGACAACTACCTCGCCGCCACGGACGTGAGCCGGGACTTCGGCGTCGCCAAGGCGACGGTCACGGTCAGCTTGAGCCTGACGCCGGAGGACTCGATCGTCGGCCAGGAGGTGACGGCGACCGTTGTGATCAGCAGCGCCGCCGGCACACCTGACGGCAGTGTCACCTTCAAGGAGGGGCTGACAACCCTCGGCAGCGAGACGCTGGTGAACGGCTCGGCCGCACTGGTCCTGTCGAGTCTGACGGTCGGCCGGCACACGATTGTTGCCGAGTACAGCGGCGCCGACAACTTCGCCACAGGCGCCGCGGCCCCCATGGTCGAGACGGTATACAGCAACCCCCTGGCGGTGAACGATGCCGCCGGAACGCGGGAGGGCGAGGCCGTGACGATCGCCGTGCTGGCGAACGACATCGGCCCGGCGACGGCCTTCAGCATCGAGAGCATCACGACGCCGACCCAGGGCACGGCGATCATCACGGACAGCGGGCGACTGATCAGCTACGCGCCGCCGGCCAATTTCTCGGGGATGGTTGTATTCTCGTACACCCTGCGCTACGAGAACTACACTGATAGCGCCCTGGTGAGTGTGGTGGTGAGCGCCGATGAGGAGACCGGAACACCGCCCGAGGTCGCGGTGATCGACCCGGTGGAGGGTGCAACGATCAGCTTCGGCGAGCCGGAGGCCCCCTTCACCATGGAGCTGGATACCGACGAGGTCTACACAACGACCCTCGACCCGAAGGATGTCTTCTACCTGGCCTACACGCCGGTGAGCACCCCGCCTGATCGGGTTGAGCGGGCCCCTCAGGGGACGAAGTTCGGCAGCTTCATCTTCACGCTGGAGGCCTTCCTCAACAGCGCCCAGCTCGAGGACTTTCACTTCGCGCGGCCGGTGACGATGACGATCAGCTACGATCCCGGCGCCATGGGGAACCTGAAGCTGGAGACACTCTCGCTGCGCTACTGGACGGGCAGCGGCTGGTCGACGGACGGCATCGTAATGATCAGCCATGACCAGCCGAACCAGCGCATCACGTTCAGCATCGCCCATCTGAGCGAGTTCGCCTTCTTCGCAGTGCCGAACGCGCAGTTGACGCGGATCTATCTGCCGGCGGTGATCCCCTCGGCGACGCTCGAGTCGGCCGCGCGACGGCCCAGAGCAGGGCGATGAGGTCTGGCGGTCGGCGGAGAGCCGATCAATAGCCTAATGCGGCCAGGGACAGCACGGGGGAGTCCTCCCCCGTGCTGTCTATTTTGACAGGGCGACAGCGGCGGCAATAACGGACTTTGTTCGCCAGAGTTTCATCGCTTAACAGGTATTTAACACAATGGTGCTATGCTGCACAGCAACCACTGGCGGAAAACCAACGTGGATCGGTCGCCCGCGCCGGGCGGACACTCGCATTAGTATCGAGGGCTCATGAGCACGACCATTAACCTGTTCCGCAATGAGAAGGAAACCCTGACGTTCGCCGCCGGCCAGACGATCTTCAACAAAGGCGACGCGGGCGATGTGATGTACGCCGTGCAGGAGGGCGAGGTCGAGATTTATGTCAATGACATTCTGCTCGACAGCCATGGCCCGGGCGGGATCTTCGGCGAGATGGCCCTGATCGACGCGAGCCCGCGCAGCGCCACGGCCATCGCCAAGGTTGACAGCGTGCTCGTGCCGATCACCCCCCAGCGCTTCGAGTTCCTGGTCCAGCAGACCCCGCGCTTCGCGGTGAATGTGATGAAGGTCATGACCGAGCGCCTGCGCAAGCGCATGGCCGTCCTGGCCGCCGAACTCTAGACTTCCTCGGCTTTTGACCGACGGCACAAGCGGCCCTGAGGGCCGCTTCGCTTTTGCCTGCGCGGGCTCACGAGGTTGAGTCCTTCCTGGCCCGGCAATGCACCGCGCTCAAATGCAATGTAGACTATAGCTCTGACGAAGGACGGGGCCAGGACGCGGGCGGGCAAGCTCGCCGGAGGGGGAGGGATGAGGCGTGGGCTGAGTGCGACGCTGGCGGCGCAGGTGGCGCTCATCGCGGCCGTGGTGCTGCTGCTGGCGAGCGGCATCTTCTTCGGCGCCCTGAGGGGCGGCATGGTGCCGCCGTTTCAGCAGGTGGTCGCGGTCGGCCCACGGCTGGCCCTGGTGGTCGAGAATGGGCCCTTCTGCGTCGAGCCCGGCCCGCTCTCGGCCTGCCACACCAATGTTCACCAGGAGTTTCGGGTCTGGTACTACGTGGAGGGCCAGAGTCACGAGGTGCTCAGCCACATCTGGTCCGAGTAGGCGGCGCGGGGCCGGCACGCCGTTAGGGCCATGCCAGCAGGTCGCGCCGCCCATCGCCATTCACATCGGCGAGGGCGAGGGCGCTCCAGCTGCCGCGCTCTGAGCGCCACTCGAGCTGAAAGCCCCAGCCGTGCCAGCGCCAGACCGAGACATGCTCGCCGGGCTCACCGGGCGCGGCGCCGCCCTCGAGGACGAGCAACTCGCTGCGCCCATCGCCCTCGAGATCGGCGATCGCCAGATCCTGGATGGGCAGACTGGTGGCCGAGCCGCCCCAGATGATACGAAAGCGCCCGCCGCGCCAGCCGAGCAGGTAGGGCTGCGTGCGCATCTGGCCGGCCGCATCGGGCTGCCAGAGCAGCATGAGTAGTTCGACGCGGCCATCGTCGTTGGGGTCGCCGACGGCGATGCGCGTAAAGCGCCAGGCCGGGCGCTCGTTGGTCCAGACCACGGGGGCTGTGGGTGCCTCGCCGTCGCGCACAGTCACAACGCCCTCGGGGCTCAGGTCGACCCAGAGGGGCTCGCCGTCACCGCGCAGGTCGGCCGCGAGCCTGGTCGTTGGCGTAGGCCGGCTGAGACCAGCCGGGGCAGCGAGGGGCAGGCCGGTCGCGCCGTCCCAGCTCCAGGCCGAGAGGGCGGCCGGTCCAGGCGAGGCAAGGATGGACGGCCGGGGCGTGACGATGGCGGGCGTGGGCTCGGGCGGAGCCGGCAGCCGGGCGCCGAGGGAGGCCAGGGCCTGGCGCGCGGCGGTGTCGGCGAGGTCGAGGGGGCGGGGCCGCGCGCCGGCGGTGGCGAGTGGCGCGGCGGAGACCTGGGCGACCCCGTCGTGGTCGAGCAGCACGCGGAGGACAGCGCCGCTGCTGAGGGCGGGGTCGGGCGGAGCGTCGAAGAGGAAGTTGCCCAGGGAGTAGGCGACGAAGCCCGTACGCCCACCTGAGGCGACGGGCTCGGCCGGCTGCAGGACGTGGGGATGGGCGCCGAGCACGAGGTCGGCGCCGGCGGCCACGAGGCGGGCCGCCCAATCTCGCTGGCGGGCCGAGGGCTGGGCGGCGTACTCGGCGCCCCAGTGGAGCAGGACGACCACGACGTCGGCGTCTGCGCGGGCGGCGGCGACCGCCTCGAGGGCCCGCGCGCTGAGCCAGGCCCGCCCATAGGCGCAGCCCGCCCCGTCCGCGCAGGCGCCCGCGTCGGGGCTGGCCCAGACGAGGTCGTCGGCGGAGGCGAGGGCGGCGGGGCCATCGGCAGGGTCGAGCACGTCGTTCAGGGCCAGGAGCGCGACGCGAAGGCCGGCGGCCTCGAGGACAAGCGGGGTCAGGACCTCGGCCTCGCCGGGGCCCGCGCCGAGGGGCACGACCCCGGCCGCCCGCAGGGCCGCGGCGGTGTCCGCGAGGGCGGCGGGGCCGCCGTCGAGGGCGTGGTTATTGGCCAGACCCAGGGCGTCGAAGCCGGCGGCGGGCAGTATGGGCGCCAGGGCGGGCGGGGCCAGCAAGCGGTAGGGGCCCTCGCGGAGCGCATCGCGGCGCTCGCTCAGGGGGCTCTCGAGATTGCCCACGGCGAGGTCGCCGGCGAGCAGAGGGCGCGCCTCGGCGAGGAGCGCGTCGGGGCCGAGGCGCTCGGCGGCCTCGGCCACGTGGCGCGCCAGCATCACGTCGCCGACCGCCCTGAGATCGAGGCTTGCGCCGCCCGACCAGCCGGGGCGCGTGTAGAGCGTGTGCCAGGGCGAGGGCCCTGGAGTGACGGCACACGCAGCGAGGAACGTAGGGGCGAGCAGGCACAGGGCCACGAGCAAGCGCAGGCGGCCGAGCAGCAATGAGCTCGCGGGCTGGGAGCGTACGCGGCTCACGGCTGCCACTCGGGTGGCGCGGCCGGGTCCAGTACAATGCGCGTGATCTTCCAGGCCTCGCCCTCGCGGCGCATGGTGTAGGTGACGTTGAGTGTGTAGGGGGGTCGCACGCCGATGCGTACAGGGTCGCCCTGCTGCTCGGCGAAGTAGGGGCTGCCGCGGTACAGCTCATCGCTCCAGGTCTCGCGGCTGGTCACCACGGCGTTCTCGGCGTCGACGAAGTCGAACGAGCGCAGTTGCAGACCCAGGAGCTTCGTGCCCACGAACTGGCCCTGCCCCTCGAGGCCGGCGATATAGGCCCGGGTGTCGGCCAGCTCCTCGGGGCCGAGGAACTCGGCGACCCGCTCGGCCTCGGTGTACCAGAAGGCCTCGACCAGCTTCTCGTTGAAGCGGCGGATGGTATCGGCGAGAGGCAAAGCCGCGTTGCCCTCGACCATGAAGCTGCCGGTCCAGCCGGCCAGCGGCGGCACCTCGCCCGCGTCGAGGCGCGCCCGCCAGGCCTCGTCGGTCAGGCGCTCGCCCAAGGGCTGTTCGAACTCGTAGTGCGAGAAGACCCCGCCCTTGGTCAGCACCAGGCGGCCCTCGATCGGGGCCACGACATAGATCTCGAAGATCCGTCCGACCCCGTTCTCGAGCACGGTGCCCGCGCCGGGGTTGGTCGCCAAGTCGGCCACTACGGCGGCCTGCAGGTCCTCGCCGCCCGCGGGGAAGCCGCCGCGACCCTGGTAGACACCCTCGTCGCCGGCGGCGAAGGTGAGGGCCTCGATGTCGGCGCCGTAGAAGCGGATCTGCTCATACTCCTCGTCGCTCAGGGACTCGCCGCGCAGCTGCTTCTCGGCCATGGTCTGGAGCCCGGTCGCCAGCCGCTCCATGGCCTCGAGGGCGGCCCGATCCTCGTCGGCGAGCAGGCCACGCCCGGCCAGCCCGTCGATCGTCATGCGGGTCAGGCCGGCCACGCGGGCGTAGAGCGCGGGCACGGGCTCGACGTAGCCCCTGGGGCGCTCGGGCTCGGGCGGGGGCAACGAGTCGTAGCCCCGCTCGGCGTAGACCTGCTTGGCGTAGAGGATGGTATCGCGCTTCAGCTCGGTCCACGAGCCCAGGGCCGTGGTGAGCTGCTTGTCGAGCCAGGCCTCAGAGCGCATGAACTCGGGGTAGCCCTCACCAGGGGGCGCGAGCAGCGGCCGCAGGCTGTGGATCCACGACCAGTAGAGGTTCTGGGTCCAGACCGCCTCGTCGTAGCCGGCGAAGGTGGCGCGCAGCTGCTCCATGTTGGAGCCATAGCTCGGCAGAGCGGTGTCGCCCAGAGCTTCGAGGTGGGCCAGGGCCCGATCCGAGCCGAGGGCCGCGAAGACGTCGAGCGAGCGCGGCAGCGGGCGGCCCGGCACCTGGTCGTCGATCAGCTGCTGGAAGATGAAGGCGTCGGGCACGAAGCGCTGGCCCATCAGGCGCAGCCCCTTGGTCTCGTCCGGCGTCGTGGGCTCGGCCACGACCATGCCGAGAATCGCGGGGGCCCGCAGCTCGGCGATGGCGGCCTGAAAGGCGGCGAAGCGCGCCTCGTCGGGCAGATCGGCCGGGGCGGGCGCCTCGCCATAGGCCGCCGACAGCGCCTCGCCGTACTCGCGGGGCGTCAGGTCGTCGCTGCGGCCGACGAAGAAGACCGTCGGCTCGTAGATGCCCGCCCACACCTCGGCCGCCGGCAGGCCGTCGACTGTCGTCTGGGCGTAGGCCTGGGTGAGCAGGGCGGCCTGGCGGGTCTCGGTCAGATCGGCGGCGCGGAAGGTCATGCGGCCGTGCCACATCATGGCGCGGAAGTAGCGCCCAAGCTCCTCGCTGGTGGTGTAGTGACCGCGGGGCACATACTGGCTCCAGTCCTCGCCCCGGGGGTAGCCGGGGAAGATCGCCGAGGGGCCGAGGCCGGCGTGGGCCGCGATGGCGGCCAGGTCGGGCTCGGCCAAGTCGCGCAGGCCCGACGGGAGCGGCCACTCAGGGTCGAGCAGCTTGAGCGCCACGGCGAAGTAGGCCGCATTGCGGCGGGCGGCCTCGGCCCAGGGCGTGCCGGCCAGGGCCTCGTACTGGGCCACCGAGCTGCGCAGGAGCTCGGCGTCGAGGCGGGTGAGCATGGGGATGAAGGCGCCGGCCTCGGCGCGGCGCAGGGTCTTGTCGAAGAGCAGGTGGTAGACGTGGAGCAGCGAGTCGGAGCTGACGAAGACGGGGATGTTATCGTAGCGGGCGCGCTCGTAGAGCTCGTAGAACTCCCTCGTATCGCTCGGGCTCACGGCGAAGCCATTGGCGGCGACGCGGGCCTGCTGCTCGGGCGAGAGCAGGACGGTGAGGGCGACGTTGCTCAGGTCGGGGGCGATCGGCTCGGCGGCGACCCTGGCCGCGTCTGAGACGGCCGGCGGCTGGAAGGGGGCGAAGCCGGGGCCGGCCGCCGGCTTGAAGCCAGCGGGGAGCTGGGCTGCGGGCAAGGTCAAGGCGCCGAGGTTGAGCCCGGCGTCGGCCGTGGGCGCAGCGGCTGCCGCCGTCGGGGCGACGGTGGGCGTGGTGGGGGCCGTGGCGGTCGTCGGCGAGGGCGGCTCGACGGGCGATGCCGGGGTGGCCACCGGGGTAGGTGGGGGCGGCGCCGGCGTGCAGGCGCTTAGGGCGACCGCAAAGGCCAGGGCGCCGAGCAGGCGCGTGTGGATCGGCCTCAAGGGGACCTCCTCTTGCCTGGTGCGTGGGGGGGATGTGGGGTAGTGTCACTAAATGAACGAACGGGGCGGGACGCCGGTTCCAACAGAGCCGGCGACGGTCGGAGTATAGCATCAGGCCGATCACGAGGAGGTTAAGAGCGCGGCCACACGTCATCGAATTGTAATCTTGGCCACGTTTAATGGGAAGAGCCTCCCAAGCAATTCGCCCCTCTGAATACGGTGAGCGCGACGTATAATGCACGTGGCAGTAAGCCCAGATCTACGGCGGAGCGAGATGCCCCAGGACAACCCTTTCCAGATCCTCCCGCCGGGCAGCGAGGCGCGGCTCGCGCGCTACCTCGGCCCCGAGCTCGCGTCCACGATCGTGGCGGGGGGTGCGCGGAAGGCCGATCTGTACCTGGCGACCTCGCAGCTGGCCGGCGCACGCTACGCCATCTCGACCTACCTGCCCAGGCGGCTGCTGGCCCGCCAACTCAGCGACGAGGGCGAGGGCCCCTGGCTCGAGTGGGTCGAGGGCGCCCTGCTCTTCGCCGACGTGAGCGGCTCGACCGCTCTGGCCGAGCGCCTGAGCGTACTGGGGCGCGAGGGCACCGAGGTGGTGACCGAGACGCTCAACAGCTACTTCGGCACGATGATCCGGCTGATCGAGGAGGCCGGCGGCGACCTGGTGACTTTCGGCGGCGACGCCCTGCTGGTGCTCTTCGAGGGGCCGGCCCCGGCCCACACCGCTACGGCGACCGCGCTGCGGCTGCTCGACGAGTTGGCCGGCTTCACGCGCGACGTCCCCGGGATCGACAGCTTCCCGCTGAGTCTGCATATCGGAGTCGAGGCGGGCCGGGTCGCCCTGGTCAGCGCCGGCAACCCCCAGGCCTTGCGCTACAGCGCCATGGGCCGGGCCGTGCGCGACGTCGCCCGCGCCGAGGGCTACGGCGGCAGCGGAGAGCTGGTCCTGGGGCCGCAGGCCTGGGCGGCGGTGGCCAAGCAGGCCGCAGGCGAGCCCATCGAGGCTGAGCCGACTTTCGTGCGCGTGCGCGGGCTGAGCGGTGCGAACGGGCCTGTACCTGCCCCGGCCCCAGAGGCGATTACGCCCGCCTTGAGCGTGGCCGCCCTCGACGAGCTGGCCCGGCAGCTCGACCGGATCAGCCCCTACCTTCCGCCGCACCTACTGGCGCGCATCCTGGCCGACCCCAACCGGCCCCGGGTCGAGGCCGATCTGCGTCCGGTGAGCGTGCTCTTCGCTCAGGTGGCCGGCCTCGGCGAGTTGGTCGAGCGGCTGCCCGCGCCCGAGGCTGCGGCGGCGGTCGACGCCCTGCTACGACCGTTGCAGGCGGCGGTGACCCAGTTCGGCGGCTTCGTCAACAAGCTCGATCTGGCCGAGGACGGCGACAAGCTGATGGCCGTCTTCGGGGCGCCTGTGGCCCACGAGGACCACGCCGAGCGCGCGGCCCGCGCCGCACTCTTGATGCAGCAGTCGCTGCCCGAGCAGCAGACCATGGCGGGCCTGAAGTTGCGCATCGGCCTGAACACCGGCAACGTCTTCGCGGGGAACGTCGGCACGGCCGGCCGCAAAGAGTACACGGTGATGGGCGACGCCGTGAATGTGGCCGCCCGGGTCATGTCCGCGGCCGCCTGGGGCGAAGTGCGCCTCGCCGCCGCCACGGCAGGGCTGGTGGGCCACGCCCTGATCTGCGACGACGAGCGGCAGGTCGCCGCCAAGGGCAAGAGCGAGCCCCTCACGTTGCTGCGGCTGGCCGGCGAGCGCGACAACGTTCAGCTTGAGGCGCCGGCGCTCCCGCTGCTGGGCCGCTCGGGCGAGCTGGCCTGGCTGCGGGGCCACCTCGAGGGCACCCTCGATGGCCACGGGCGAGCGGTGCGGGTGCAGGGCGAGGCGGGCATCGGCAAGTCACGCCTGGCCGCAGCTCTGGCCGAGGAAGGCCTGGCCGTGGGGGCTCGCGTGCTGAGCGTGCGCTGCCTGGCCTACAACAGCGCCACGCCCTACGCCCCCTGGGGCGAGATCTTGCGCGACCTCTGCCAGATCCCGCGGGGCGCGAGCCAGGCGGCGAGGGAGCAGGCCCTGCGTGTGACGCTGGCCGCCGCCGGCTTCCCCGCCGACGACTGGCTGCCGCTGATGGCCGAGCTGGTGCGCCTCGAGGTCGAGGACAACACGATCGTGCGCGCCCTCGACCCGAGTCAGCGCCAGGCGCGACGGTTCGAAATTGTGCTGGGGCTGCTGCGGGCGACTGCGCAGGACACGCTGCTGCTCGGCGGGGCTCGGGGCGCTCAGACAAACGCTGGCCTGGTCCTCGTCTTCGACAACCTGCAGTGGGCCGACCAGGTCTCGCTCGACCTGTGGCAGTATGTGGCGGCGCGGGTTGGGGGCGACCCCATCCTGCTGCTGGGGCTGCACCGCGGCGGGCTCGAGTGGGGGAGCGGCAAGCAGGGCGATGGGGCCGACGTGCTCGAGCTTGGCCCGCTCGCGCACGACGCGGGCGCGGCGCTGCTGGATGCGCTGGCCGGACCTGCGGGCCTCAGCGATGAGCTGCGGGGGCGCCTGGTGGCCCGGGCGGCGGGCAACCCGCTCTACCTCGAAGAGCTGCTGCGGGCCGTCGAGGGCGCGGGGTCGACGGGGGCCTTCGAGGCGGTCGACGCGCTGCCCGACAGCCTGAGCGGGCTGCTCTTGGCGCGCATCGACCGGCTCGACGAGCACTCGCGGGCGCTGCTGCGGGTGGCCTCGGTGGTCGGGCAGCGCTTCCCGGTGGGCATTGTGCACTCGATCCAGGGCGCCGACTTCGAGGCCCTGGTGCGCCGGCTGGTGCAGCTCGACCACGAAGAGCTGACCGCGACTGAGCGCGAGCGGCCCGAGCGCGTCCACCTCTTCCGCCACGCGCTGCTGCAGGAGGTCGCCTACCAGAGCCTGCTGTACGCGCGCCGGCGCGAGCTGCACCGGCGGATCGGCGAGCACCTCGAGGCGCTCAACGCCGAGGAGCTTGAGCGGGTCAAGGCCCAGTACGGCGACTCGCTCGTGCAGATCGGGCGCAACGGCTCGTTGCTCAGCCGCGAGGCGCGGGCGGGCGGATCCATGATCTTTCTCCTCGCGCACCACTTCAGGCTGAGCGATCAGCCGGAGCGCGCGGTGCCCTACCTGCTGCTGGCAGGCCATATCGCCCGCGACGACTACGCCAACGACCAGGCCATCCAGCACTTCCGCTGGGCCCTGGAGGTCCTGGCCGGCGCCCCGGCCGACCCGCGTGGGTGGGAGGCGCGCGAGGCCCTCGGTGACGTGCTGTGCACCCTGGGCCGCTACGAGGAGGCGATCGTCGAATACGCGGCCCTCGCCGAGGCCGAGGCGGTCGTGCTGCCGGCGGCCGTCGCCGCGGAGGTCCTGCGCTCGTGGGGCGACGCCCTCGAGAAGCAGGGCCGCTACAGCGAGGCCCTGGCGAAGCTGCGCGAGGCCGAGGCGCTCTGCAGGGCCAACCTGAGCGCCGTGCCGCCCCTGCTGCTGGCCGCGGTGTACGCGGACATGGGCCAGGCATTGCGGCGCCTCGGCGAGTTCGACCGGGCCCTGGAGATCTGCCAGGTGGGCCTGTCGAAGATCCGCGACGACCGCCGCAGCGCCGAGGATGAGCGCATCGAGGCCGACCTGCAGCAGCTCATGGGCACGCTCTACGCGATGCGGGGCGACTACGAGACGGCGGGCTTCCACTTCGAGAACGCCCTCGCGGCCCAGGAGGCGATCGACGACCTCTACGGCTGCGCCCGCTCGCACAATAACCTGGGCTACCTGGCGCAGCTGCGGGGCGACTACGCCCACGCGGTGCGCCACTACGGCGAGGCCGAGACGCTGGCCCGCAAGATCAGCGCGAAGTATGTCCTGAGCAGTGTCGTGCTGAACGCGGCCTACGGCTACTACAGGCTCGACCGCTACACCGAGGCCGAGGCGGCCTGCCGCGACGCCATGGCCCTCTGCGAAGAGATGGGCGACCGCGACGGGATCGCCAAGGTCTTCGACACCCTGGGCGTGATCGCGGCGGGGCGCGGGGAGTATGGCGAAGCCCGACGCTGCCACGAGAGCGCCCTGGCCCTCCACCGAGAGCAGGAGGCCGTGTACGAAGAGGGCAACACCCTCGCCATGCTGGCCCTGGCCGCGGTTGGCGAGGGCCAGCCCAACGAGGCACGCTCGCTGGCCGAACAGTCCCTGGAGGTGGCGCGGCGCAGCAGGGCGCCCCAGCTCGAGGCCGAGGCCCTCAGCGCCCTGGCCGAGGCCGACCTCGCCGCCGCCAGGGCGAGCCGGGATGCGATCGAGCGCGCAGCCCTGCTGGAGCGAGCCGCCGAGGCGGCGAGCGAGGCCGCCGCGGGCGCGGAGCGGATCGGCAGCAAGCTGGATCAGGGCGTCGCCCTGAGGCTACTGGGCGAGATCGGCGCCCGGCGCGAGGGGCGGGGCGGCTTCGAAGCCCACTTCGCGGCCGCCCTCGAGCTCTTCGCGGCGACCAACAGCGCCCTCGAGACGGCGAGGACCGAGGCCCGGCTTGGGGAGGCCCTCGCGGCCTGTAACGATCCGACGGCGGGCGCGTATCTAGTGCGGGCAGAGGAGACGTTTCGCAGGATCGGGGCCGCCGGCGAGCTGCGCCGGCTCGGCCACCACTAAGCAATGAGGAGCACAGCCTTATGTCCCAGGAAGCCGTCCAGCAGGTCATCGGCCGCGCCATCACCGACGCCGAGTTCCGCCAGCAGCTGATCGACAACGCGCGCGCAGCGTGTGCCGGCTACGATTTGAGCGAGAGCGAGCTCGACGCTCTCGAGGCCCTCGACCAGGAGAGCATGAAGGCCTTCGCGGGCAAGCTCGACGCGCGCCTCTCGAAGAGCGCGGGCAAGGGCTTCATCTAAAGGCTCGCAAGGGAAGGGGGGATTTCAGGGAGGGCAAGCCCTCCCTGCGATCCTCGCGTGACGCAGCTTCAGCCGGGCGAGTTCGGCCCTCTTATGTATTCCGCACGAAGCGGGCCACACAGGAGAGCAGGGCATCGAGGTCGAAGGGCTTGGGGATAAAGGCATTGGCCCCCTCGGCGAGCAGGGCGCGGGCGTCGCCGTTGGCCGAGAGGATCACGACGGGGAGAGCGTGATGCGGCCCCGCCCTGAGCTTGCGGAGCACCTCGTCGCCACGCATGGTCGGCATCATCCAGTCGAGCAGCACCAGCCCGGGGGGTTCCTGGTCGATCATCGCCAGAGCCTGAAGGCCGCCCGGCGCAGTGCGCACGACATATCCCTCTTCGTCGAGCACACTTGCCAGCAACTCGAGCATGGCCAGGTCGTCGTCAACCACCAGGATCAAGGGCCCGTGGTCCGGCAGACTCACACAAGCTCCTTAGCCACATACGATCATTGCGTTGGGCCGTGCCACTACGACGTAGCGCGTTAACTATTCTATCACGAATCTATCACGAACTTCGGCCGAGCTGTTCTGCGGGGTTGGGCGCAGACGGGTTGGGTGGGCGCACACATGGGTGCGCCCTTACGGGGGCTGGGTGCGCCCTTACGGGGGCTGGGTGCG
>CAZKTU010000141.1:8235-16262 GCA_964555675.1 uncultured Oscillochloris sp. | reverse complement strand
GCACTCCCCGTGGCGGGAGCTTGCACTCCCCGTGGCGGGGGCTGGCACTTCTCGGGGTGGGGGCTGGCACTTCTCGGGTGGGGCGCTGCCCCGCACTCATGAAGCATAAAGGAGCAATCCAGATGTCGCGTAAGCTTACGATGGCGGCCGCGATCGCCGAGGGCATCGCTCAGGAGATGGAGGCCAATCCCGAGGTCTTCGTGCTGGGCGAGGATGTCGGCAAGTACGGCGGAATCTTCGGGGCCACCCAGGGCCTTCTGGCGAAGTTTGGCAAAGAGCGCGTGATCGATACGCCGATCTCCGAGACGGCCTTCATCGGCACCGCCATCGGGGCTGCCGCCGAGGGCATGCGCCCGATCGTCGAGCTGATGTTCGTCGACTTCTTCGGCGTGTGTATGGATATGATCTACAACCACATGGCCAAGAACACCTATATGTCGGGCGGCAACCTGCGCCTGCCCATGGTGCTCACGACGGCCATCGGGGGCGGCTACAACGACGCCGCCCAACACTCGCAGTGCCTCTACAGCACTTTCGCCCACATGCCGGGCATTAAGGTGGTGGTGCCCTCCAACGCCTACGACGCGAAGGGCCTCATGATCCAGGCGATCCGCGACGACAACCCGGTCATGTTCTTCTTCCACAAGGGCATTATGGGTCTGCCCTGGATGGCCTACTTCGAGGGGAGCACCAACGAGGTTCCCGAGGAGCCCTACGCCATCCCCTTCGGTCAGGCCAGGGTGGTGCGCGAGGGCACGGATCTGACCATCGTCACGATCAGCCAGATGGTGCAGAAGGCGGTGCTGGCAGCGGCCAGGCTGGCCGACGAGGGTGTCAGCGCCGAGGTGATCGACCTGCGCACCCTGGTCCCCCTCGACAAAGAGACGGTGCTGGCCTCGGTCGCCAAGACGGGCCGCTTGCTGGTCGCCGACGAAGACTACCTGAGCTTCGGCCTCTCGGGCGAGATCGCCGCCCTGGTGGCCGAGCGCCTCGACACGATCGCCCTGAAGGCGCCCGTGCGCCGTCTGGCGGTGCCTAATGTGCCGATCCCCTACAGCAGGCCCCTCGAGCAGTTCGTCATTCCGCAGGTCGATAGCATCGCCGAGGCCGCCCGCGCCCTGGTGGGTGGCGTCACGGTAAAGGCCGCCGCATGATCGCCCTCACCCTCTCCGACGAGCTCTGGTCGGACGCCGATGCGGACACCGAGGCGCTGCTCGAGCAGTGGCTGGTGTCCGCCGGCGACCGGGTGCAGGCGGGCCAGGCGGTGGCCACGGCGGTGATCGTGAAGACCAACGTCGAGGTGCTCGCGCCGACCGACGGGGTGCTCGCCGCCATCCTGGTGCCCGCGGGCGAGACCTTCGCCCGCGGGGTCGCCCTCGCGACCCTCGAGGTCGCCGCGCCAGCCGCCCCCGCCCCACAACCTGCCGCGAGCGCCCCGCCGCCCGCCCCCGCGCCGGCCGCCGAGCGCCAGCTCACCCCCTTCACCGGCATGCGCGGCAGCATCGCCCGGAACCTGAGCGCGGCCTGGCAGGCGCCCCGTGTCGCCGCGGGGATCGAGGTCGACATAAGTCGCGCATTCGCCCATCAGCAGGCTCTGCGGGCCGAGGGAGGCGGGGTGCGGCTCACCCTTACGCCCCTGGTGGTGCGCGCGGCGGCCCTGGCCCTGCGCGCCCACCCCCGGCTGAACGCCCTGGTCACCGACGAAGGCGTCGCCCAGGCCACGGGCATCAATATCGCACTCGCCGTGAGTCTGGAGGATGGCCTGGTGACCCCGGTGATCCGCGACGCCGACCAGAAGTCGGCCCAGGCCCTCGGCGCCGAGATCGCCGAACTGGCCGCGGCCGCCAGGGCCGGCACGCTCTCGCCCGGGGCGCTGCAGGGCGGCACCTTCACGATCAGCAATCTGGGGGGCGCGGGCGTCGACTGGTTCACGCCTGTGCTCAACCCGCCCCAGGCCGCCATCCTCGGCGTGGGCCGCCGGCGCGAGGGCGCCGTCGTGCGCGACGGCAGCCTGGTTGTGGCCCAGCTGATCACCCTGACCCTGGTCTTCGACCACCGGGCCGTCGACGGCGAGCCCGCAGCCCGTTTTCTGGCCGAGGTCGGCAGCCTGCTGGCGGCGGGTGAGCTGTAGTGAGCATACGCGTCGGCATCATCGTCAACCCCTCCTCGGGCCGCGATATCAGGCGTCTGCTCGCCCGGGCCTCGGTCTTTCCTTCGGGCGAGAAGATCAATGTCGTGCTGCGGCTGCTCGCCGCCCTGGGAGCCATGGGCATCGGCGAGAGCCTGATTATGCCCGACCGGGCGGGCATCGCCGCGGCGATCAGGCGCGAGGCCGAGGCCGCGGGCCCGGGCGGGCGGGCCTTGCCGGCCGTGAGGCCCCTGGCCATGCCGGTGACCGATACGGTCGAGGATACCCACCGGGCGGTGGCGCTGATGCGCGAGGCCGGGGTGGGTGCGATCGTCATCCTGGGCGGCGACGGCACTCACCGGGCCGCCGCCGCCCACTGCGGCGACACGCCGCTGCTGGCCCTCTCGACCGGCACCAATAATGCCTTCCCCGAGCTGCGCGAGGCCACCACCGCCGGCCTGGCCCTGGCCCTGGCCCTCGAGGGCAGCGTCCCGCGCGCCGTGGCTCTCAGGCGCAACAAGCTGCTGCGGGTGGTTTGCGGCGAGCGGCGCGAGTTGGCGCTGGTCGACGTCTGTGTGGCCCACCAGCCCTTCCTCGGGGCGCGGGCGGTCTGGCAGACGGACGATCTCAGCCAGCTCTTCGTGACCTTCGGCGAGCCGCGCGGGATCGGGCTATCGGCCATTGCGGGCTGGGCCCTGCCGGTCGCCCGGTCGGACCCCTGGGGCGCGCAGCTGACCTTCGGCCCCGGCTCGCTGGTGACGGCCCCGATCGCGCCTGGGCTGGTCGAGACCCTGCCGGTTGCCTCGGCCGAACGCCTGAGCCCCGGCGTCCCTGTGCTGGTGGAGCTGCGGGCGGCGGGCACCGTAGCCCTCGACGGCGAGCGCGAGCTCGAGCTGGACGCCGGCGACCGCCTGAGCGTGACCCTGGAGCCGGGCGGCCCCCTCACCATCGACGTCGAGGCGACCCTGAGCTACGCGGCGCGGCACAGGTTGCTGACCCAGGGTTAAGCGGCCGACGCCCCACATCCCGAGCCAGAGGCTCGCGGGCCCGACGGGCCTACGGCCGCTCGAAGGGCTGTCCGAGGGCCGCGGGCGCGGGGGCGGCCAGGCGCCCGATCACCGCGGCGACGGGGCCGCGCAGGCCGGGCGGGAGGGCGGCGATGCGCCGGGTGACGGCGGGGCTGGCCAGCAGATTGACCAGGGCAAGCACGGCGATCATCAGCACGAAGGGCGCCACCTGGAAGACCTGGGTCGGCATGCCGGGCAGCACGCTCTGCGAGCGCAGGGCGACGATCTCGAGGGCGGCGAAGAGGTAGCAGCCGAGGGCCACGCGCCAGGGGCGCCAGCCGCCGAAGATCACGATCGCCAGGGCGATCCAGCCGATCCCGAAGGTGTGGCGGTAGGACCAGCCCTGCTTGAGGTTGAGCGAGTAGGCCGCGCCGGCGATACCCACCAGGGCCCCGCCGGCCATGGTCGCCAGGTAGCGCGCGCGGGTCACCGGAACGCCGCGGGCGAAGGCGGCCTGGGGGCGCTCGCCGAGGGCGCGCAGGGTCAGCCCCGGCCTGGTGCGGAAGAGAAACCACCAGGTCAGGGGGACCAGCAGGAAGCTGGCGTAGATCAGGGCGTCGTGGCGGAAGAAGATCGGCCCGAGCAGCGGGAGCTCGGACAGCCCCGGGATGGGCGCGAAGGGCACCGAGGGCCCCGGCACGCGCACCACGGGCGCCCCGAGGAACGACGACAGCTCGGTGCAGAGCAGGGCCAGCACGAAGCCCACAGCCGTCTGCGACTGCCCGAGGGTCAGACAGAGATAGCAGAGCACCATGGCCACCAGCGCCCCCACCAGGGCGGCCACCCCGAAGCCCAGAGGGACGCTATCGGCGGCCAGGGCGGCCGCGAAGCCGGCCATCGCCGCCAGCAGGATGGTGCCGTCGAGGGAGAGGTTGATCACCCCGGCCCGCTCGTTGATCGTCGCGCCCATCGTCGCGAAGATCAGCGGCGCGGCCGAGGCCAGCACCGCCGCGAGGTCTCTGACGAGTTGGTCCATAAGAGCTCTGTCTTCTCTAGCGTCGACTCAGCCCCCGCGCCAGGAGCGCGCTGAGCACCAGGGCCCCCTGCAGCACCCCCGCGATGCTGCTGTCGACCCCCAGGGCCAGGGGCAGCTGCACGCTGCCCACGGTGAAGCAGGCGAACAGCACCGCGACCGGCAGCACCCAGGCCGGCCGAGCCAGCACGAGCAGGGCTACCAGCAGGCCCAGCAGGCCCACGCCGCTCGAGATGTTCGGGATAAGCTGGTGGAAGACCCCGAGGATCTGGATGGCCCCGGCCATCCCGGCCAGGGCCCCGCAGGCGACCATGGCCTCGGCGACGCGCCGCCCCGCGGGCACGCCCAGCCGGTCGCTGGCCGCGGGGTTCAGGCCCACCCCGCGCAGCTCGAGGCCCCAGCGGGTGCGGGCCAGGGCCCACCAGACCACCCCCAGGGCGATCACGGCCACGATCGGCGCGATCGGCGCCAGGCGCAGGCTGCCGATGGTCGGCAGCCACAGCTCGCGCGGCAGCAGGTCGGTGCCCGAGGCCGCCGCCGTGCCCTCGCGCCGCCAGGGGCCCAGCACCAGGTAGAGCGAGATGCCGCTGGCCAGGAAGTTCAGCCCCAGGCCCGCGAAGATCTCGCTGACCCGCGCGCCCAGCCGCAGCCCGGCCGCCAGCAGCGCCCAGAGCCCGCCTCCCGCCGCCGCGAAGATGAAGCAGAGGGCCCAGAGTAGCGGCGGCGGCAGCCCCGGCCAGAGCCGTAGCGGCACCATCGCCGCCACTGCGCCAAGGGTCACCTGCCCCTCGATGCCCAGGTTATACAGCCCCGCCCCGAAGGTCAGGGTCAGCCCGGCGGCGCAGAGCACGAGGGGCGCCGCCAGCATCACCATGTCGCTGAAGCGGATCGGGCTGCTGAAGGCGCCCAGCACGAGGATGCGATAGGCCTCGAGGGGCGCGACCCCGGCGCTCAGCAGGGCCAGGGTGGTCAGCCCCAAGGCGCCCAGGATAGCCAGGACGAACGTCGACGACTGCGGCAACGAGCGCCTCAGCTGGGGCGAGGCCGTGGGCGGCGAGGGCAGCGGCTCTGACTGGTTCATCCTTCAGCCTTCATCCTTCAGCCTTCAGCCTTCCTGAAACCCCACCCCGCCGATCAGCTCGGCCAGGCGCCCGCTGCTCAGGGCGGCGCGGGGCAAACGCGGCGAGACGCGCCCGGCGAAGAAGACCAGCACCTCGTCGCTATACTCCAGCAGCTCGTCCAGGTCGGCCGAGGCGAAGACGACGGCGCAGCCGGCGTCGCGCCGCTCGAGCAGGCGCCGCCAGATCGCCCTGGCCGAGGCCACGTCGAGGCCGCGGGTCGGCTGCTCGCAGGCCAGTCCTTTCGTCCCCGGCGGCACCAGGGCCAGCATGGCCCGCTGCTGGTTGCCCCCCGAGAGGGCCATGATCGGCGTGACGGGGGTTGCCTTGATCGCATAGTCGGCGATCGCCTCGCGCGCGGCCCGCTCGGCGGCCCGCCGGTCGACCGTCACCCCCGACTGCTGCAAGAGGGCGAAGTGGTCACTCAGCGAGAGCGCCCCGACCATGCCGTCGGCGAGCCGGTCGGCCGGCAGGTACTCGACCCCGGCCTGCCTGTAGGCCACAGCCGGCGCGCCGGTCAGGTCGTCGCCCGCAACCAGCACGCGCCCCTGCTCGGGCCGGGCCCGCCCCGCCAGCAGCCGCAGCAGGATCTGCTGTCCGCTTCCGTCTAGCCCGGCCAGCCCGACCACGCGCCCGGCCGGCAGCTCGAGCGTGAGGGCGCGCAGCGCCACCCCGCCCTCGCGGGCCGTGACACCCTCGAGGCGCCAGGCGGGCGGCCCGGCGTTCGCTGGCGCAGGTGCGCCGAGGGCCGGCTCGACGGTGCGTGCGCCGGCCTTCTCGCCCGCGCCCGCGCCGAACATCAGCTCGAGCAGGCGGGCCTGGGGCTGCGGCATCTCCATCTGCTCGCCGACGACCCGGCCGGCGCGCAACACGCTGACGGTGTCGCACAGCTCGGCCACCTCGTCGAGTTTATGCGAGACGAAGAGCACCGTGTTGCCCTCGTCGGCGAGGCGGCGCAGGGCCTCGAAGAGGGCCCGGGCCTGGGCGGCGGTGATGCCCGTGGTCGGCTCGTCGAGGATGAGGGCCCGCGCGCCGCAGGCCAGCAGGCGCACGATCTCGAGCTGCTGGCGCTGGCCGACAGTCATGCTCGCCACAGGCGCGTCGGGGTCGAGCGTAAAGCGCAGCCGCCCGGCCAGCACCGTCAGTGTCGCCCGGGCTTCGGCCCGCGTCGGCAGCGCCCAGCGCGGCGAAGCGCACAGCAGGTTCTCGAGGGCCGTGAAGCCGGGCACATCGAGGGGATCCTGGTGGACCATGCCCACCCCGGCGGCGAGGGCCTCGCCCGGGCCGCCGAAGCCGGCTGGCTTGCCGTCGAGGGTGATGGAGCCGCCGTCGGGCCGCAGAAAGCCCGAGATCAGCTTCATCATCGTGCTCTTGCCGGCCCCATTCTCGCCCAGCACCCCGTGGATCTTTCCGCCCGTGAAATGCAGCGACAGCCCGTCGTTGGCGCGCAGGCTGCCGAAGGTCTTGGTCAGGTTGGAGACCGCAATGTCCATCTGGTCGCGTCCCTGTTGGGCGTGCTGGGAGGGCTTGCGGGGAGGGCCTGGCCCTCCCCGCTCTTTCCACGGCTAACTAGCCCGGCTGTTGCTGCCCTACGGCGCGCTCTGCCCCTCGATGCCCTCGAGCAGCTGGGCGGTGTTCCAGAGGGTGGCGTCGTCGATCGTGGCGCCGGCGGGGACGAACTCGGAGCCGTCCTGGTAGTTCAGGGGGCCGGCGTAGAGGTCCAGGCTGCCGTCGGCCAGCTTCGCGATGAACTCTTCGAGCTTGGCCTGGTTGTCCGCGGTGAGGGCCGGACCCTTCACGAAGCCAATCATGCTCGTGTCGGGATTGTTGAGATCGCTCCAGTCCGGGCCGATCCACTCCCACTGCGAGGTGAAGGTGCCCGCCTTGGCGTCGGCGATAATCTCGGAGTAGCGCGGGCCCCAGTTGAAGAAGGGCACGCCGAGGCAGACGGCCTCGCCCTGCTTGCAGGCGTCGCGGTAGTCGTAGGGGACGGCCCATGTCGGCTTGCCGGCCTCGGTGGCCTTATTGGCCTCGACGATGCCCTCGGTCGTATCGATGCCCGAGATGATCACGTCGCTGCCCTCGTTGATGAAGTCGGTGGCGACCTTGGTCGGGTCGAGGGTCACGCCGGGGATGTTGAACCAGAAGCCGATCCAGGTGACCTTGAAGCCCAGGCTGTCGGCCGGCTGGCCCTTGTAGGTCTCCCAGCAGTGGCGCGCGCCCAGGAAGGCCGAGTTGACCAGCCGGCGGGTCTCGGGGTCGATCAGGGGGCCAAGATACGAGATCTTGCCGCTCTCGCTCTGCAGGGCGGCGGCGCAGCCCGAGATCATCTTGCCGTACTCCATGCGGCCCATGACGTTGGTCACATTCGACGGCGCGATGCCCTCGAGCACATCATCGCCCGAGGCGTGCAGGAAGTAGACCTCGGGGTGGGCCTCGGCGGCGATATTCGTGCCGTCGGCGAACTCGGCGCTGTTGGTGATCACAAACTTGGCGCCCTGGGCGATCAGCTCTTCGATCGCCTGCTCGACCTTGACGTTGGGGCGGTCGGCCGGATTCACCTTGTCGATGTAGATGAACTTCGTGCCGGGGACCTTGGTCTCGACGTACTTGGCTGCGTCGAAGTGGGCCTGGTTCCAGCCGCCGTCATTCGTCGGGCCGACCAGGACCATGCCGAAGACGAACTCCTCGCCGGTGGCGGCGGGGGCCGTGGTCGGCTCGGCCGCGGCGGCGGTGGGCTC
>CAZKTU010000141.1:0-8135 GCA_964555675.1 uncultured Oscillochloris sp. | reverse complement strand
GGCTCGGCCGCGGCGGCGGTGGGCTCGGCGGGGGCCGTGGTCGGCTCGGCCGCCGGGGGCGTGCCACAGGCGGCCAGCAGGCCGACCAGCAGCAACACGAGGGCAACGATTCGGGCGGGGGTCTGGCGCATCACTGTCTCCCTTGGAATCTGTGCGGACGAGATAGCAATACGCCGACGGCAATACCTGGCTGCCGTCGGCGCGGAATCGAGCGGACGCAGGCAATGGTTGCGAAGGGGCACATGCCCCGAGCAGCTACATCGCTTGCATACACGTATTAAGCTGGGGTTAAAGATGACCGGGAGTATACCTCATCCCTGGAGGGGTGTCAAATGACCCTACTCCTCGATCAGGTAGACGCTCCCGGGGATGAGCTTGCCGCGCTTCTTGCTGTCCACCGAGCGTTGGGCGACATCGCCGGGGTGGCGAAAGGGCCGCCGCGCGCTGCTCACCGCCGTGATGGTGAGGCTGACCAGCGGGAAGTCCATCGGCCGCCCCTGGCGGTCCTCGCCGCTGATGAAGCCCTGGGCCCTGGTCACCGGGTCGTAGAACAGCGGCGCCGTCTCGTCGAAGCGGGCCGTCGCCGCCTCGCCGATCGCCCTGACCCGGTCGGGGGTGCTGATCACCACGAAGTCGTCGCCGCCGATATGGCCCACGAAGTCATCGGCGTTACCCTGGGCGCGCACCGCGTCGAGCAGGATCTGGGCGGTGCGCTGGATCACCGCGTCGCCCTTGAGGAAGCCGTAGCTGTCGTTATAGGCCTTGAAGTTGTCGATGTCGCAGTAGCACACCGCAAAGGGCAGGCCCTGGGCGATGCGATGGCTGATCGCCCGCTCGATCGCGATATTGCCGGGCAGCCGCGTCGAGGGGTTGGCGCCGCCCTCGCGCTCGCTGCGGCGCATGGCCGCCTTCGCGCGGGCGCTCAGCTCGGCCTCGCTGAAGGGCTTGGTGATATAGTCGTCGGCCCCCAGCTGCAGGCCGCGCACCTTCTCCATCGACGAGTTGATCGCCGAGACCAGGATGATCGGGGTCAGCTGAGTCTCGGGCTGGGCCCGCAGGCCACCCAGGACGGTGAAGCCGTCGATATCGGGCAGCATCACATCGAGCAGGATCAGCTCGAACTGCTGCTCGCGCACAATCCGCAGGACCTCGGTGCCGCTGTGGATCTGGGTTGTCTGGTAGCCCTCGGTCTCGAACTGCACCGCAATCAGCCCCGCGATATCGGGCTCGTCGTCCACGATCAAGATATGCGGCCGCCCCTCGCGCCCTGCCGCGCCCGGGGCCAGGATCTGCTCGATCCGCGTCGCCACAGCCTGGGGGCCGGGGTCGGGGTTGAGCATCAGCGGCGGGAAGGCCCCGCCTGTAGGGCTCTCGCGGCCAAGGACAGCCAGCGGGATGCTCTTGGTGTCGGGGTCCTCGCCCAGAATCTGCAGAGCGGTCTCGCTGCGCCGATCGACCATGAGGTCGATCAGCACGAGGGCCGGGCGCTGCGCGCGGGCCTGGTCGAGGCCCTCGGCCGAGCTCGTGGCCCTGACCACGTGGTGACCCCGCCCCTGCAGCGCCTCGCCGACAGCCTCGGCGAGGCTCCCCGCCCCCGCAATGAGCAAAATCGGCCCGCCCTCGCTCGCTCTGGGCGAGGCCTGGGGCAGCGGGCTGGGCCACGCGGCGGCCACCTCGGCGCTCGCGGCGGGCGCGGGCTGGTGGCCTGCTCCGCGACCTGTCATGAAGGCGGCCGCCGGCACCGTGATGCGCAGTTGCTCGCCTTCGAGGCTCGCGCCCTCGAGCAACACGGCGCAGGCGATCCGCAGCCGCTCGACGTTGCGCTCGAGGGCGCCGAGCAAGAGCTGCAGTTGCTCGTCGCCGCCATCGAGCCGGCGGCGCAGCAGCTGCGCGGTACCTTGCAGCGTCGTCAGGGGCGAGAGTAGTGCGTGGGTGAGGCGGTCCAGCTCAGGAGGCGTCAGGCTCATGGTTTTTCTCCGACCCTGAGCACGCCGTTGATCGTGCTGATCAGTCGTTCGTAAGCGATCGGCTTCTCCAGGTAGGCCTTGGCGCCAAGCTCAAGGCCCTGGGCGCGTGTCGTCTCGCTCAGATCATTGGCGGTCAGAATGATCACGGGGATGTGAGCTGAGACCGGGTTCGCGCTCAGCCGGCGCAACACCTCGAAGCCGTCGAGGCCGGGCATTCTGATATCGAGCAGGATGACATCGGGCTGCAGCTTCTCGACCGCCGCCAGGGCTACATAGCCGTCGCTGGCGTTGCTCACCCGCAGGCCGTGGCGCTGCAGCAGGCGCACGAGCACGGGCCGCACATTGGGGTCATCGTCGACGACCAGCACCAGCGGGCGTCGCTCGGCCAGCAGCTGCTCGGCGCGCGCCGCCACAGCTGCGGGCTCGCTGGCGCGCGGCAGGGTCTCGCTGTAGCGCGGCAGCTCGGCGGGCGCGCGGTCTATGAGCAGCAGGAAGCTTGCGTCGAGGGCGCCGGGAAGCGTCCGCAGGCCCTTGAGCAGGCTGGCATCGGCGCCGAAGGGCAGGCCGAGCACCACCAGGCTGGCCCCGCCGTGCCCGAGCAGGGCGAGCAGCTCGGCGCTATCGGCGGCCGGCTGCGCCTCCCAGCCGGTCGCCTCGAGGGCCACGCACAAATCCCCGCGCAGGCTCGGCTCGCCCTCGGCCACGATGGCCTTGGGGCGGGCCTGCCCCGGCTGGAGCTCGGCGCCGGGCGCGAGCGGCAGCGTAAAGCTAAAGGTGCTGCCCCGAGCCGGCTCGCTCTCGAGCCACATCCGACCGCCCTGCTCCTCGACGAGGGCCTTGCTGATCGCCAGGCCCAGGCCGGTGCCGCCGACATCGCGGGTCGCCGAGCTATCGATCTGCTGAAACTTCTGGAAGATCCGGGACTGGTGCTCGGGCGCGATCCCGCGACCCCAGTCTTGCACCGTGAAGCAGACCATCTGCCCCTCGGCGCGGGCGCTCAGGCGCACCAGCTGACCCTCGGGCGAGAACTTGACCGCGTTCGAGAGCAGATTGATCAGGATCTGCAGCGAGCGGTCGCGGTCGGCCAGCACGAGCGGCAGCCGCGGCGGCAGCTGCACATCGATGATGATCCCGCGCTCATTGGCCAGGGCGCTCATCGCCGCGGCGGCTGAGCGACAGAGCTCCTCGGGGGTCAGGGTCTCGCGGCGCAGCTGGATGCGCCCCTGCTCGATCTTCGCAATGTCGAGGATGTCGTTGATCAGGCGGATCAGGCGCTCGGTGTTGGCCAGCGAAATGCTGAGCAGATCGCGGGCCTGCTGCTGCAGCTCGGCCCCCAGGCCGTCCCGGCCGCCCGGCTTGCCCAGCACAAGCTGGAGGGCCCCCTGGATGCTGGTCAGAGGCGTGCGCAGCTCGTGGCTCACGATCGAGACGAAGTCGTTCTTCATACGCTCGACCTCTCGCTCGCGGGTGATGTCGCGGAAGACCAGGATGCGCCCGAGGTAGCGGTCGTGGACGTCCATCACCGGGGCCGAGAAACACTGCAGCAGGCGCGGCTCGGGGCTGAGGATGCTGAACTCCTCGACGGCCCGCTCGGTCTGCGAGCGCAGCAGCTGCCCGAGCCAGCCATTGAAGCGCTGGCCCTCCTCGAAGATCCGCCCGAAGACGCTGCCCAGCTGATCGAGGCTCTTGCCCAGCAGGTCGCGCTCGGTCAGCCCGAAGAAGAAGCGCGCCCGCCGGTTGACGATCATCGGGCGGCGCAGCTCGTCGAGCATCAGGATGGCGTCATTGGTCGCGTCGACGACGGCCCGCGTCCGCTCCTGGTCGGCTCTGGTCTGGGCATAGAGGCGGGCGTTCTCGATGGCCACGGCGGTCTGGCGGGCCAGGATACGCAGCACCTGCACCTGGCCCTCGCGGACGGTCTCGCCGGGCGCGGCCACCACCTGCAGCACCCCGGTGAGCCACCCCCCGGCGAGGAGGGGCACACTCACCAGGTTGACGGCGCCCATGGCGTGCAGGGCCGTCGCCAGGGGCGAGCCGCCGGGCGCCCCGGCCTCTTGGGCGTAGACGGTGAGAGCCGGGTAGCCGAAGCGGGCCGTCTCGCGGGCCTGGGCCAGTGTGTGGGTCAGCAGGGCGCCCTCCCACAGGCCGCCGGGGTCATGGCCGTACTCGGCCTCGGGGCCGCGGGCCGTCATCGCCAGGTCGACCCGCTCGGCCTGCTCGTTGTAGAGGAAGATGGCGCCGCCGCCCAGGCCGAGGACCTCGAGGATCTGGCCGAGGATGGCCCCGAGCAGGCGGTCGATCAGGCTGCTGTAGAGCAGCCCGATATCGGTGACCGCATTGACCGCGGTGAGCAGGCCGTGGGTATCCTTGGCGTCGGCCAGCACCTCGGGCTGCACGGCGGCGGCCTTATCGAGGGCGTAGCCGGCGTCTTCGGCGAGGGCGGCAAGAGCAGAGAGCCAGCCGGCCGGGCGGGCGGCGTTGAGCGGCCAGATAGCGATGGCGACGGCGCGCAGGCCGGCGCCGCCCCGCACGGCTGAGGCCACGCCATGGCGGGGGCCCTCGCCCTCGGCCAGGGCGGCGACGGCGCTGGCGGGGTCGGCCCCGGGCGGGTCAACGCCGGGCAGCACCCGGCTCTGGCTGAGCAGGGTGAGCCAGAGCTCGCCCGGGGCGAGTGTCGCAGGCAGGCTCGAGCCGGCCGGCAGGCTATCGGCCAGGGAGAGCAGGCGCTCGCCATCGCGTTCGTCGCAGCTGTAGATAGCCGCGGCGCTGCACTCAAGGGCATCGCAAGCGCCCTCGAGCAGCGCACGATAGATCTGGGGCGCGCCGGGCGCATGGGCAATCCGCCGACTTGCGCCATAGAGGGCGCTCAGCGTCTTCAGATCGTTCGGGGTGCGGGTGTCAGACGATGCGGCCATAGCCTTGGTAGCATCCGCTATCTGGCCAGGTCGCCTGGCCGGACCATTACCCCTGGTCGAGGATCGCCGTGATCCGCTCGGCCAGGCTGAAGACATCGAAGGGCTTCACGATATAGCCCTGGGCGCCGATCGCCAGACCGTGCTGCACCTCAACCTCCTGGGACTTTGCGGTGAGGAAGATCACAGGCACCTCGCTAGTGCGCGCATCCTCACGGAGCCGGGCGCAGGCCGTGAAGCCGTCCACTCGCGGCATCATCACATCGAGCAGCACGACATCAAAGGGCTGGTCGTACGCGGCCTCGATCGCGGCCTGGCCGTCGCTCACGGCGACAACAGTGCAGCCCGAGCCCTCGAGGGCCAGGCGCGTGATCAGCTGGATATCGGGCTCGTCCTCTGCCAGGAGCACTCTCATGATTCGCCGTCTTCCATCAGGGCCAGCTGTCGCGCGACCTCTTCGACGGCGATGCGCTGTTTGCGGTAGAAGTCAGACTCGCTCATGGCCAGACGATTGGCGACATCGCGCACCGTCTTGCGCTGCAAGAAGCGGCCCTCGAGCAGATTGTAGAGCAGCCACTCCTGGGCCGAGGCGTCGAGCTGCTCGTCGGGGCGCAGATTGCCGATCGCCTGGCGCAGCACCGCCTGCAGGGCCCTGGTCGGGCTGCCGCCCTGGCTCTGGATGACCCGCTTGACCGTACGCAGGCCGAGCAGGGGGCTATCGGCCAGCTTGGGCCCGCCCCAGAACTGGGTCAGGGCGTCCTTCACGAGTTGGGGGAAGGCCGGGTCGAAGATCAGCTCGTCCTCGAGGGTGGCCAGGCTGGCGGGGGTAGCCTGCTCGAGGCGGCTGGCGATCTGCTGAAGCGACTGCATCTCGGGGCCGAGGCCGCGCAGGGCATCGAAGATCTGGCTCTGCATCTGCACGGTCGCGAGGGCCAGCTCCATCTGATGGGCGAGCACGCTGATTAATTGGCGGGTCTCGGCGTCGAGCCCGCCGCCGCGCCGCAGCTGCTCGGGGGGGTAGGCCACGGCCAGGGCGCCCAGGAAGAGACCGTCGGGGCTATGGAGCGGCAGGAGGCAGAAGCCCCCGCACGAGAGAAAGGCGTCGGTTGGGGGGAGGGTGTCACGGGCGCGCGGGGGCAGCTGCTCGAGCTGGATCATCAGCCCATCGAGGGGGTAGTCGGCGACAAAACGCTTGACCTCGCGGCGCGCGCCACAGGCCGCCCTGATGGTGAAGCCGCCGTCGCTCGGTGCGGCCACAAAGCCTGTCTCGACGCGCAGGGCCCCGCAGATGGCGACGAGAGAGTTCTCGAGCAGGGTGCGCAGGTCAGCCTTGGTGAAGGTGCTGCGCGGCAAATTGCGCAGGTAGTCGATCTCCTCGTGGTCCTGCATATAGACCAGGGCGTCGAGATAGGGCTTGACGCGGCTGACGAAGATCGGCATCAGGACCGTCATGAGCATGACGCCGAAGGTGAGCAGCGTATTCTGGGGCAGGCCGAGCAGGCGCTCGAGCAGGGGCACCGCCTGGATAAAGAGGATGATCGTGACTCCGATGAAGGGCCCGTAGAGCCACCAGCGCAGAAAGTCTTGCTTGATCAGGCGGTCGGGCAGCAGCACGCCCTGGAAGGCGACGCTGTAGGTCATGACCGTGATCATGGCCGCCACGGTCACGCTGGCGAGGGCCTGGAGGAGCAGGATGGCGCCGGCGGGCACGATCGGCGGGGCGCCGATCATCAGGAAGGGAAAGACGCCGATACCCGGGGCGGCGAAGGTAGCCCCGAGGTAGAGCAGGCGGCGGCGCTGGGTGAAGGTGAGGGCGCTGCGCTGCGAGTGGAGGATGGCGGCGAGGGCGACCAGGGCCCCGATCAGGAAGAAGAGCGCATAGGCCCAAAAGAGTGGTCCCGACTGGAACTGAGCGATCGGCCCGCTGAGCAGGCTGCCGCGGACGATCAGCTCGGTGCCGAGGGCGACGAGCAAGAAGGCTACGGCGCCGCCGGCATAGGCCAGGTAGACCAGCCAGCGCGCCCGGCGAGCCTGTTCCTGGCGCTCGCCGAGGGCGAAGAGGCCGTTGGCGAGATGAATGTAGGCGGCGGGCACGACGGCAATGCCGAGCCACTGAGCCCGGCCGAGGAACTCCATGGTCGAGGCGCGATTGGCCCTGGCGAGCAGCAGGTCGCCGCCGTAGACGATCACCACAGCGGCCAGCAGGACGAGCAGGGCGCGAGCGATATCGTTGCGCCAGTTCTGCATCGCGATATAGGCCAGCAGCGAGAAGGTCACGATCAGGACGGCTGCAGAGAGCAGCTGGTTCAGTTGCTCGAGGATGGCTGTCATAGGTGCGGTGCAGCTGACATCGGGCGCCGCCGAGGGCCTACGCTGCGGCGCGGCCAACCTTCTTGCGGGTCAGACTGGGGCACGTGGCAGGGTGAGCAGCAGCGGGGGCGGCTTCCAGCAGCCACCACGGCGGCAATTATACCACAGCGCCCTTTCCGTCCGCAGCAGGGCCCGGCGGGGGGGCTGTGCTATAATCCCAAACCGGACCCGTCATCGGGCAAGCCGTCCAGACAGGAAGATCCTATGCTCTTCAGCGCGCGCAGTGTACCCAATTTGCTGGGCCTGTTTCGCATCATCGCCACGCCTTTGCTGGTCTGGCTGATCCTCACGGCCCTCCCGGCCAACTACCTCTGGGCCATTGCGCTGCTGGTGATCATGGCCCTAAGCGACATGGCCGACGGCCGGATCGCGCGCCGCCTGAAGGTCGTCTCGCCCCTGGGCATTTTCCTGGACACGATCAGCGACAAGATCTTCGTGACGGGGGCTCTGCTGCCGATGGTGCAGACGGGTCTGCTCTCGGGCTGGGTGGCCTTCATCATCATTGTGCGCGAGTTTGTGGTCTCGGGGCTGCGCTCGTTCGCGGCGGCCGAGGGCGTGGTCATCTCGGCCGGGAAGCTGGGCAAGCAGAAGCTGGTGGTGACCGTGGTAGCCCTGGTCTGGCGGCTGCTCGCGGCGAACGCCGAGGCGGGCGGGGTGATGGCGGGGCCGCTGAGCCCGCTGCTGGCCCTCTGGCCGTGGGTGATGGGGCTAGCGGTCCTATGGACGGTGGTCTCGGGGCTGGAGTACCTGCTGCAGGCCTGGCCGCTGTTGCGGCGCAGCTGGGCGCCGCGGGCGGCTGCCGAGGCCGAGTAGGCGAGGAGAGGGCAGGGTAACGCAAAGGCGCCCCGTCAATGACGGGGCGCCTTCTTGAGTTGGTCAGGGTGCG
>CAZKTU010000140.1:11503-16284 GCA_964555675.1 uncultured Oscillochloris sp. | reverse complement strand
GCGTCGGCGACTCGATCGGCATCATCGAGGCCATGAAGATGATGAACGAGATCGACACCGATGTGGCCGGCCGCGTGGCCCGGGTGCTGGTGAAGAACGGGCAGCCCGTCGAGTACGGGCAGCCGCTCATGGTGATCGAGCCGCTCTAAGGTGTAGGGCCAGGGGCGCAGGGCGCACGAGCTGCTCGCGCCCCCGCGCCCTCCACGCCCCCTTATGTACCAGGCCCTCTCCATTAGCGAAGTCACCGGATTCCTCGGCGAGCTGCTCGAGTCGCACCCCCTGCTCGGCGATCTCTGGGTCCAGGGCGAGCTCTCTGAGTTCAAGCGCCACGCCGCCTCAGGCCACTGTTACTTCAGCCTGAAGGACGAGGGCGCCCTCCTGCGCGGCGTGATGTGGAAGACCGCGGCCGCGCGCCTGACGAGCCTGCCCCGCTCGGGCGACCTGGTCCTGGCCCACGGCCGGCTCGGCTTCTACAGCCCGCGCGGCGATCTGCAGATCTATGTCGACGCCATGCTGCCCGCCGGGGTCGGCCTGCTCTACGCCCGCTTCGAGGAGCTCAAGGCCCGCCTCGAGGCCGAGGGCCTCTTCACCCCCGAGCGCAAGCGCCCCCTGCCGGACCTGCCCCGCCGCATCGCCGTGGTCACCGCGCCCGGCGGCGCCGCCCTCCAGGATATGCTCACCATCCTCGCCCGCCGCTGCCCCCTGGTCGAGGTGCTCATCTCGCCCTGCCTCGTGCAAGGCGAGCGCGCCCCCGACAGCATCGTCGAGGCCCTCTATGGGGCCTACGGCTCCGGCGTCGATCTGGTCATCCTGGCCCGCGGCGGCGGCTCCCTCGAGGACCTGTGGGCCTTCAACGACGAGGCCGTGGCCCGCGCCGTCTTCGCCAGCCCCGTGCCGCTGATCACCGGGGTCGGCCACGAGACCGACACCACCATCGTCGACTATGTCGCCGACCTGCGCGCCCCCACCCCCTCGGCGGCCGCCGAGCTGGCCGTGCCCGAGCTCGCCGACCTCTATCTGCTGCTCGCCAACGCCGGCGCCCGCCTCGCCGGGGCCATGGACGTCGCCATCAGGGGCCGCCGCGCCGAGGTCGAGGAGGCCGCCCGCGTCGTCGAGCGCCACGCCCCCCTGCGCCGGATCGCCCGCGACCGCCAGCAGATCGACGACCTGGCCAGGCGCATGGAGCGGGCGACCGCCGCCGGCGCCGAGCTGCGCCGCGCTGCCCTGTCGGGGCTCTCCGGCCGCCTCGCGGCCCTCAGCCCCCTCGCCACCCTGGCCCGCGGCTACGCCGTCGTGCGCCACGCCGACACCGGCCGCGTGGTCACCGCCCCGGCCCACGCCCCCGCCGGCACGCCCCTGCGGATCACCGTGCGCGACGGCGACCTCGCCGCGACGGCCGAGCCAGCACCGAAGGAAGATCGCCCATGAGCGCTCCAAACGCCGTTGAGTCCTATGAGAACCTGTATACGCGCCTGCAAGCGGTGGTCACCCGCCTCGAGCAGGGCGAATTGCCCCTCGCCGAGGCCCTGGCCCTCTATGAGCAGGGCGTGGGCCTGGCCGCCCAGTGCCAGCGCCTGCTCGACAGCGCCGAGCTGCGCGTCCAGCAGCTGCAGGCCGGCGACCCCGCGGCCGAACTCGAAGATTAGCGCCGGCTTCGGCCAGTCGCGCCGGGCCGCCTGATGAGCACGGGGCGCCGGCCGGCCCGAACGCCGCCGACCCCCTGACGGAGATAGGATGCGTCAAGCAGAGAGCTTCCACCGCTACCCCCGCCTGATCACCTCGTCGATCGCATGGCTCTCGGCCCTGCTCGTCACCCTGGGGATGCTCAATCTGGGCGTAGCTGTGCTGCGCGGTCTCTGGGATCTGTTCGGCCGCGACGACAGCCTGCTGCGCCAGGTGCCCTTCCTCGCGACTGTGGTCAGCTGGATCGAGGGCCGCGCCCGCCCCCACGCCGCTACGCTCGTCGAGTTCTTCCCCACCCTGCTCGCGCCCCTCGCCTGGGCCGCCGTCGCCCTGCTGATCGCCCTCGTCCTGCGCAATGCCTTCCCCGCCGTGCGCACCAGCAGCACCGGCATGCTGGTCGAGTTCGCCGGCAAGTGGCTCCCTTTGCGCTGGGAGGATGTGCGCGAGCTGAAGGTCACCCAGGACCTGGCCGGCGAGCGCTTTGTGCTCCTCGCCGAGACCAACTCGAAGCAGCTGACGACCTGGCACCGCCTCTATAGTTTCGTCTATGGCTTCGGGGCCCGCCCCGGCTTCTATATCACCTCGAATATCAGCCAGTTCGACGACCTGCTCAAGACGATGATCGGCCAGAGCGAGCGCAACGCTCGCGCCCTCGAGGGCGCTATGCCCATCCGCGTGCGCGAAGACGCCCAGTCGCCCCTCTTCAGACTGCTGCTCAGCCCCGGCGCCTTCTTCAGTCGCACGGCCCGCGACGAGACTCCCGCCGACGCCGAGCTCAGCTACGCCGGCGGCCCGGTGCGCGCCGCTTACCCCGCGCGTATCACGGCCCTGATCGGCGGGGCCGCGGCCCTGCTCGCCCTGGGGATCGCCGTGGCCTACCTCGGCTATATCGGCCGCTTCCTCGCCCTCAGCTTCCCCGCTCTCCGCGAGCTCTGGCCCTTTAGCCTGACCCTTGGCGACGCCCGTTATGTCGAGCTCTATAACGCCTACCGCACCGTCGGCGTGCCATTCATGGGCGTGGCCGGGCGGCCCGACCTGCCCGCGCCGTGGTGGCTGCTCGTGGCGGCCCACCTGATGCTGCTGCTCGCCGTGCCCGGCCTGCTCTGGCTGCGCGGCCTGCTGCCCGCCCTCGAGTCGCGCGACGACGGCCTGGCCTTGCGCCGCGGCGGGCGCTGGCACGTGGTCCCGTGGGAGCGGGTGAGCGCCTTCAAGGCCACCGAGCTCTCGGAGCAGAGCCAGATCCTGCTGCTGCAGTCGCCCAGTCTGCCCGCCGCCAGCCGCCTGAGCAGCCTGCTCTACGACGGCAGCGCCGCCCCGGGGACCCTGATCACCTCGGCCGCGAGCAACTTTCAGCCCTTGCTCAGCCACGCCCTCAACCGTATCGTCCCCCTCGAGCAAGAGGGGCGCCCGCCCGTGCTGCAGCAAGAGGCCCGCTCGTGGCTCTTCTGGCTGGCCTTCCAGCGCCGCCCCGCCCTCGCCGCGCTCGTCGAAGAAGCTCGCTCCGACGAGGCGAGCAAGCGCCTCGCCGCCCCGCGCCTCAGCGCCGCGGCCTGGCCGATGACCATGCTGGCCCTCGTGCCGGCCCTCATGCTGCTCGCCGACGGCCTGCTGGCCGACACGCCGCCCACCCTTGGCCTGCTCGGGGCCTGCCTCGGCATGTGGCTCTTCGCCATGCTCGAGTGGCCCCTGGTGAGCCTGGTCTCGGTGCTGCTCGACGAGAACACCGGCGGCGGCGAGGAGGGCTACAGGGCCGTCGCCCTCTACCCGACCAGCCAGCTGCCCCGGCTCCTGCCGCTCCTGGCGGCCCTGCTCATGCTGGTGACGGGCGCGCCCCTGCTGCCCGCCCTGGCCTGGATCGCCGCGATCGCCTGGGCCTTCTGGCTCGCCTCCGGGCTCTTCGAGGCCCTCTACGAGTGGCAGGGCAGCCAGTCCATCCTCGGCGGTCTCCTGCCGGTCTTCTGGCAGCTGCTGCTGCTGATCGGCTTCCTTGTGGCGTCTCGCTAGGCAACCCCTACTCGGCGCGATCATGGTGGCGAAGTATAGCGCCCTTGCGCAGGTTACACCCTGCTCCTACAATATGTCGTAGCAGCCGCGGTCTTGCGCGAGGAGCCCCGAGTGCCCGACATTCTCGACCTGGTAGAGCCCGAGACCCTCGAGGGGCCGCCCCCGCGCCGCCTACCCGCCTTCTTCCTGCTGAACCTGCTCGGCGAGCATCTGCTCGAGCGCCCGCTCTGGACCTTCCTCAACCCCCTGGTCATCCTCTGCCTGGTCGCCGCCGTCGTGCTCGCAGCCCTGGGTGCGCCGACCCTGGTGAGCCTGGCGCTCATCGGCCTGATCATCATCAGGCTGCTGCGCCCGTTCAGCCGCCTCTACCGCGACGTGCGCGAGGACTATCTGCTGATCCGCTACGGGCTGATCGTGACCGCCCACGTGATCGGCGTGCGCACCATGCGCACCCCCCTGGGCGACACGGCCGGGGCCTATCTCGACTGCGCGATCCCCCTGAACCGCCAGCGTACCTCCGTGGGCAGCATCTGGGTCGGCGACACGGGCGAGGCCATGCGTCTGAGCGCCGCCGGCAAGCTGCGGGTGATCTGCCTGCCCCGCGCCCCCGGCTCGTGGCGTCTCTACCGGCCGACCGACCCGGGCGAGCACGTGGGGATCGCCGGCTGATGCTATAATGGCGCCGCTTGTTCGCACAAGGAGGTGACCATGGAGCGCACGGTGGTCCGCACCGAGCACGCGCCGCAGGCGATCGGCCCCTACTCACAGGCCATCGTCGCGGGCGGTCTCGTCTTCGTCTCAGGCCAGCTCGCCATCGACCCGGCCACTGGCCAGATGGTCGAGGGCGACATCGGGGTCATGACCAGCCGCATCTTCGCCAATCTCGAGGCCGTACTCACGGCCGCCGGCTCGTCCCTGGCCAAGGTGGTCAAGGCCACGGTCTTCCTGGCCGACCTCAACGACTTCCAGGCCATGAACGCCGCCTACGCCGAGTTCTTCCCCGACAGCCCGCCCGCCCGCTCGACAGTGCAGGTGGCCCGCCTGCCCCGCGACGCCCGCGTCGAGATCGAGGTCGTCGCCCTGGCCTAAATCCA
>CAZKTU010000140.1:0-11403 GCA_964555675.1 uncultured Oscillochloris sp. | reverse complement strand
GCCTGCCCCGCGACGCCCGCGTCGAGATCGAGGTCGTCGCCCTGGCCTAAATCCATTCCGCATGGGCGCTGGAGGGGCCTGGCCCCTCCATACCGTAATCCATTCGGAAGGGGAGCTGGAGGGGCCTGGCGCTGCCGTTGCCATTCCGAAGGGGAGCTGGAGGGGCCAGGCCCCTCCAAACCGAATCGTTTCGGCCCACCGCACGGTGTAGATCATACTGATCGCCTGTGCGGAGGGAGACCATGGAAGAGAGGCCGGCGCCCCTGTGGCGCATCCTGGCCGCGCCCCTCGGCTGCCTGGCCCTGCTGGCGCTCATCGCCTGGGGCCAGCGGCCCGACGGTCGCCTGCACGTCTACATCCTGGCGACGCCCGGCGACGCGGCCCTGGTGCAGACCCCCCGCGGTCGTTATGTCCTGATCGACGGCGGGCGCGACCCGGCCCTGCTGACTATGCTGGTGGGGCGCCTGGTACCCTTCTGGCGTCACGACCTGCGGGCTGCCATCCTGACCGACGCGGGCGGGCAGCGCATCCCCGGCCAGGTGGCGGCCCTGGCCCGCTACAGCCCCGACCTGACCTTGGCCCCGACCGAGCTCGGCCGGGGCGGCTTCGCAGGCGAGTGGCGCCGCCTCACGGCCGAGGCCGGCGGCGCCTCGGCCGCCCTGGCCCCCGGCCAGCGCCTCGAGCTCGATGGCGCCACCCTGACCGTGCTGGGCGCCACACCGGGCGACGAGGGCGGCGCGGTGCTGCTGCTCAGCTACGGGGCCACGCGGGTGCTCTTCCACAGCGGCGGGCCCGCGGGCGACCCCGCAGCCCGCGCGGCCGCCGGCCGCCCGCTCGACCTGCTGCTCTACCCGTGGCAGCGCGAGCTCGACAGCGAGACCATCGCCGCCCTGGCCCCGCGGGCGATCGCCTTCACCGCAGCCTACGAAGCCCCCGCGCCGGCCCTGCTCAGCTACGCCGCCCGCCGCCGCCACAGCCCCCAGGTCTTCCACCCGGCCGCCGACGGCCAGATCGAGCTGGTGAGCGACGGCCGGCGGGCCTGGATTGTCACGAAGTGATCTACGATGCGCCTCTACTGGCTCACTGCGGCCCTGCTTGGCGTGCTCGCCCTCGCGGGGGTCGGCGCCCTGCTCTGGCGACGCTTCTACAGGGATGACCCGACCAACGCCGCGCGCCGCGTCTTCAAGAACAGCGCCGTCACCTTCAGCCTGCGCCTGGTGGTCAAGGCCCTGGACATGGTCGTGCTCTTCATCCTGGCGGGCACCCTCGCCGCCGGGGTCCTGGGCGACTACGACTTCGCGGCCCTGCTGGTCGGCCAGTACCTGGTGATCTTGACCGAGTTCGGGCTTGGCGTGCTGCTGACCCGCGAGGTGGCCCGCAACCCCGGGGCGGCCCAACAGCTGTTCGGGGTGACCTTCGCCCTGCGCCTGCTGCTGATCCTGGTCGGGGCCTTGCCGGTGGCGCTGCTGGTGGCGGCGGTCTACTGGCTGCTCGGGCAACCCCTCTCGCCCACCGGGGCCACAGCCATCTTCGTGCTGCTGCTCACCCTCCTCCCGGGCGCCTACTCGGGCGCGGTCACGGCGCTCTACAACGCGAGCGAGCGCATGGAGGTGCCGGCCCTGATGGAGCTGGTCAGCGCCGCGCTGAACTTCCTGGCCCGCATCGCCGTGATCGTGCTCATCCCGAGCATTGTGGGGCTGGCCTGGGCCGCCGTGGCGGTCAGCACAGTGACGGCCGCAGCCTTCTTCATGCTGCAGCGCCGCCACTTCTTCCCGCCGACCCTCGCCTTCGACCGCGCCGCCATGGCCGCCCTGATCCCCGTGGCCCTGCCGCTCATGCTCAACAATCTGCTGAGTGCGGTCTTCTTTCGCTTCGACATCTTCATCGTGCGCGCCTTCGGCGGCGACGACCCGGCCCTGCTGGTGGCACAATACCTGCGCCCGTACCAGCTGCTCAACATCGCCCTGATCATCCCGCCCGCGGTGACCTTCGCGGTCTTCCCCCTGCTGGCGCGCCGGGCGGGCGGCGACCGGGCCGGCTTCGCCGCGGCCCAGAACCGCACCCTGCAGATCCTGCTCGCCCTGGCCTTCCCCATGGCCATGGGCCTCTCCATCCTGGCCTACGACCTGATCCGGCTCTTCACGCGCGCCCAGTTCGCCGACTACCAGCCCTCGGTGGTTGTGCTGGCCATCCTGGCCTGGTTCCTGCCCCTCAGCTTCGCCAACGGGCTGCTGCAGTACGCCCTGATCGCCCTCGACCGCCAGCGCTCGATCACCACGGCCTTCCTGATCGGTGCGGCCTTCAATCTAGCCGCCAACCTGGTCGCGGTGCCCGTGGCGACCCTGGCCCTCGGGCGCCCCGAGTGGGCCCTCTACGCCGCCGCCGTGATCACCATCCTCTCCGAGCTCGTGCTCTATCTGGTCTTCAGGCCGCTGCTGCGCCGCGAGGGCCTGCCGCCCCCTCTCGCGGCCCTGAGCTGGCGCCCCGCCCTGGCGGCGGTCGCCATGGGCGCGGCCATGCTGGGCCTCAAGACCCTCGTGCCCGACTGGCCCGGCAGCGTGCTCGCGGCCCTGGTGGCGCCCGCTGTCTACGCCGTCGCCCTCTGGGCCGTGGGCGGGATCGGGGCCGAAGAGCGCGCCCTGGCCCTGCGCATCCTGGGGCGGGCCCCATGAGCCCGCCGCCGGTCGACGGCGCGAAGGCCCGGCTCGTCCACGCGCGCCTGCTCGACAGCTACGGCCCGCGCGCCTGGCCGGGTCCCGGCGACCCCCTCGACGAACTGGTGGCGACCATCCTCTCGCAGAGCACCACCGACCACAACAGCGCCATGGCCTACGCGGCGCTGCGCCGACGCTTCCCCACCTGGCAGGAGGTCGTCGACGCGCCCGTCGAGGAGGTCTACGCGGCGATCCGCCCCGCCGGCCTGGGGAATGTGAAGGCGCCGCGCATCCAGCAGACCCTGCGCCGCGTGCAAGAGCGGGTCGGCCGCCTGAGCCTCGAGCACCTCGCGGCCATGCCCCTCGCCGAGGCGCGGGCCTGGCTCACCGGGCTCGACGGGATCGGCCCGAAGACGGCGGCCTGCGTGCTGATGTTCGCCCTCGGCATGCCCGCCCTGCCCGTCGACACCCACGTCCACCGGGTCAGCCTGCGCCTGGGGCTGATCGCCCCGCGGGTCAGCGCCGAGCAGGCCCACGCCCTGCTCGAGGCCGCCCTGCCGCCCGAGGACGTCTACGCCTTCCACCTGAACATGATCCAGCACGGGCGCAGCGTCTGCCACGCCCGCGGCCCCGCCTGCGAGCGCTGCCCCCTCAGCGAGCTCTGCGCCCACTACCAGAGCGGCGCACCTAGCCTCCCGTCGGAGCGCACCTAGCCTCCCGTAAGGGCGCACCTAGCCTCCCGTAAGGGCGCACCCATGTGTGCGCCCCACCCGGGGGCGCCCAGCCCGGGGGCGCACCCGTGGGTGCGCCCAAGCACCCGCGCCCAAGCACCCGCGTGTGCGCCTAGCCCGGGGCGCCAACCCCGCAGCGTCGCTCTGACGGCGCACTATGGCGATGAGACGGCTCCCTGGTTGTGCGACTGGCCGGCGCGCGTGGGCCCGGCGATCGGCAGGCGCACGCTGAAGCGGCTCCCGACGCCGGGGGCGGTCTCCAGGCTGATCGTGCCGCCGTGCAGCTCGACCAGGCGCCCGACCAGGGCCAGGCCCAGGCCCGAGCCCTCGTAGGGTCGATCGAGGCCGCCATGGGCCTGCACGAATGGCTTGAACAGCTGGCCGACCCGCTCGGGCGCGATGCCGATCCCGGTGTCCCAGACACACACCACCACCATACCGCTCGCCGCTTCGCGCCGCACCTCCAGCCCAACCTCGCCCCCGCGGCCCGTGAACTTGATCGCATTGTCGAGCAGCGTGGCGATGATCTGGATAATCCGGCGCTCGTCGGCGACGACCTGGCCGACCTCAGGCTCCAGGCTGAGCTTCCAGCCCAGACCCTGCTCGTAGGCCATCCCCTGGTAGCGTTCAAAGGCGATCGTACAGGCTCGCGCGATCGGGAAGGGCTCGTAAGTCAGCGCCTCTTCGCTGGCGTTGATCGTCACCAGGTCGAGCATCGTCGTGACCAGCTTCAGCAGCCGCTGGCCGCCAAGGCTGATCATCTCGGCAGCTCGCCGCTGAGCCGCGCTCTGCTCGCCGTAGACGCCCTCCTTGAGCGCCTCGGCGAAGCCAAGGATGCTGACCAGAGGTGTGCGCAACTCGTGGCTGACAGTGGCAAGAAACTCGTCTTTGAGCCGAGCTGATCGGGTGAGCTCGGCGTTGGCGGCGCTCAGGGCGTCGGTCCGCTCGCGCACCCGGGCCTCGAGGGTCGCGTTCAGCTCGCTCAGGGCTCGTTCCGCCTCGTGCCGGGCGGTGAGCTCACGCCGCATCTGGCCCAGCAAGATCAGGAAGCGCCTGCGGATCAGATAGAGAATGATGAAGCCGTTCACCAGCAAGATCGTCAGGTTCAGCCACTGGTTGAACGGGGTGATCGTGCGCGCCGTCGGTAGCAGGCCCTGCTGCTCGGCCCGAGCCAGAGCGAAGGCCACGGCCGAGCTCAGCAGCAGCAGCGCGAGCCCGAAGCGTGGGCCGAGCAGAAACGTGGTGATCATGACCGGGATCAGGAAGTAGGCCATCACCACCGAGCGGACCGTGCCGAGGTTGAGGGCCAGGGCAATGCACGCGAGCACCAGAATGGCGATCAGCGCCGCCGACACGCCGCGCACATAGCCCCGCCGCAGGGGGATGCGCAGCCCGAGGCAGAGCAGCGCGACGGTGAGGTTGACGACCAGGTTGCGTGGGCTGGCCAACAGGCCCGAGATCAGCAGGAGGGTCGAGGCGACGATCAACAGCCCGGCGGCGGTTACGAGCAACGCGTCGAGCAGTTGGGCGCGAAAGGTCTGGTCATCATTCGCCGGCGCCGGGGTGAGCTTCTGGTCGTGAGGATGCATGGGTTGGGCGTTCCGAGAGAGCCTGTTCCCCTACCCGGCGCGCCGGCTTGAACGATTGATTGCAGCGACAGAGCGCCAGTCGCACGGTCGGACGGACTGCCCCGGTGAACAAAACGATGCCACGCCCCCGGGTTTCTGTCAAGCTGCGATACGACAAGTATCGCAACCGAGTTACGCGCTTCGCCGCTACTCGATACCTCCCTCGACGCAGCGAAAGGCAATAGACCAGTTTGCGCAGGCCGATCAGATCCATGTATACTGAGGCGACAGCCCATGTGTAGGAGGTGCGAGCGTGGCGAGTATCCCCCGTGCGGCCGGCAGGCCCCTGAACCTGATCGCCCTGGCCGAGGTGCTCATCCTCGGCGGGACGGCGACGCTTTTTCTGGCGAAGTGGCTGCGCGGGCAGCTGAGCTACTACATCCACCCTCGCTACAGCCTGCTCGTCATCGTCGCGGGCGTGGTGTTGCTGCTGATGGCGGCCGTGCGCCTGCGCTCTGCGTTCGCCGAGCGACCCTCCGGCCGGCCAGGCTGGGCCTACCTGCTGCTGGCCACCCCGCTGCTCCTCGGCGTCCTCGTCCCGGCCCGGCCCCTGGGCGCCGACACCCTGGCGGGCCGCGGCGCCGAGCTGAACGCCGTGGCCGATAGCGGCAGGGCCGCCCAGCTCGCCAGCGACACCGCGAGCTGGAACCTGCTCGACTGGGGTACCGCCCTGAGCGTGCGCGGCGACGAGCTCGTCGGCCAGCCCGCCGATGTGGTCGGCTTCGTCTTCCACGACGAGGGCCTCGGCCCCGACGCCTTCTTCGCCGTGCGCTACGTGGTCACCTGCTGCGCCGCCGACGGCGCCGGGGTCGGCCTGCCCGTGGTCTGGGCCGGCGGCGGGGCCCTCGCCGAGAACAGCTGGGTGCGCGTGCGCGGCACGATCGACCGGGCCACCCTCGACGGGGTCGAGCAGCCCGTCCTGCGCGCCGAGGCCGTCGAGCCCGTCTCGCAGCCCGAGAACCCCTACCTCTACCCGTGAGCTACTACGCCCGCATCGTCGCCGTCAGCGGCGCGACCCTCCTGCTCACCGCCCTGCTCCTGATCGTTGGCCCGCGCGGCGCGCCGATCACCCTGGCCGCCCAGGCCCCCAACGGGCCCGAAGTAGCGGTCGGCTCGCCGATCCGGGTCACCTTCTCGCGCCCGGTCGACCGCGTCTCGGCCGAGACCAGCTTCCGCCTCGACCCGGCCACGCCCGGCAGCTTCATCTGGGACGAGCGCACCCTCACCTTTCAGCCCAGTCGCCCCCTCAGCCCCGAGACCGACTACCAGGTCAGCTTCGGCCAGGGCCTGCGCGACGCCGAGGGCCGGGCCAACGCCGCCGAGCTGAGCTGGAGCTTCCGCACCCGCGGCCCGCGCCTGCTGGCCCTGCGCTCCACCGCCGCCGGCGGCAGCGAGCTCTGGCTCGTCTCGCCGACGGGCGCGGGCGCCCGCAAGCTGCTCGACGCGCCCGCAGGGATCGGCGAGGTGGTGATGGCCGCCGACGGGGCCAGGGCGGTCTACGTCGAGCCGCGCGGCCTCGAGCGCAGCGCCCTGATGCTGCTCGACCTCGAGAGCGGGGCCACCCGCCCCCTGGTCGACGACGAGGCCGCGAGCGCGGCCGCGCCCGCCTGGGCCGCCGTGGGCGACTTCATCGCCTTCGAGCGGCGGGCCCTGGCCGACGGGCGCCTTGGCGTGCCGCGCATCTGGCTGGCTCAGCCCGACGGCACCCTGCTCGGGCCGCTGATCGGCGGCGACGGCTCGGACATCTCGTACGCCCCCGCCTGGTCGCCCGACGGCAACCGCATCGCCTTCATCGACGGGATCAGCCAGGCCCTCAAGCACTACAGCTTCTTCACCGACCAGGTGATCGCGCTGCCCGCCATCAGCGGCGAACGGCCGGCCTGGCTGCCCGACGGCAGCGCCCTGGTCTACAGCGGCGCCGAGGCGGGCCCGGGCGGCCCGTCGCTGCGGCTGAAGCTGGTGAGCCTGGGCGAGGCCCCGGCGACCCGCGACCTGACCGACGGCGCGGCCGCCGAGCTGACCCCCGCGGTCGCACCCAACGGCGAGGCCGTGGCCTTCACCCGGCGCGGCCTCGACGGGCCCCAGGCCCGCATCTGGCTCGTGGCCACCGCCGGCGGCCCGCCCCGCCCCCTCTCGAGCGAGGGCCCCCACCAGGACACCCAGGCCGCATGGTCGCCCGACGGCCGCCTGATCGCCTTCATCCGCAGCAGCGCCGCAGGCCCGCTCCAGAGCCGGGCCGTCGTCGTCGACCTGGCTAGCGGCCAGGAGACCATCGTGCTCGACGACGTGGTCCAGGTCGTCTGGGCGCCGTAGCGGACCCTACTCGAGCACGAAGATCTGCGGGCCGATCCCGTCCTGGAAGAGCAGCACGACCGCCTCGCGGGCCGGGTCGTAGCTGTCGATCACCTCGTCGATATTCGGCGGCCACTCGTCCGAGCCCTCGTCGGCCGGGTAGTAGGCGATCGGGGCGGTGCCCGTGGCGGTGCGCAGATCGATGCCGCGCAGGTCGATCTCGACCACGCCGACGCCGTCGCGCCCGTGGGCCTGGCGGGCGAAGGTGAGCAGCTGCTCGCTGATGATCGTCACGTAGGTCGCGCCAATCTCGGCGAGGTCGCCGGCAGGGTCCGCGAGGAGCTGGCGCAGGCGGCGCATGGCCTGCTGCTGCTGAGGGGTCATAGGATCTCCTGGCGCTCGGGGCGTCACGCTGGCCCTATCATACCGCCACGCCGGCAGGCGTCAACCTGAGCCCGCTCTCACGGGTCTTTCAGCCTTCCGGCATCATCCGGCCAAGGCTCGCTCATTCGTTTCCGGGTCCCCCGGGGCTACACTGTGGCCACAGTCGCCCCGCGGGAACCCAACCCCGCCCGCCGACGTCCTGAGCCTACGGACACAGTCAAGGAGGGTTCAATGTCTCGCAAGTGGATTCGTCATAGTGGCGCCGCGCTCGCCACCGCCCTGCTCACGGGGGTCGTCGCCCTGGCGGCCATGCCCACGAGCGCCGCCCCGTTCGACGGCAACCGCACCGGCTTCGCCGACGAGCGTTTCGCCCAGGTCTGGGGCCGCACCGACAACGAGGCCGTGCGCAGCGGCCGCACCTGGTACTGGGGCCCCGGCCCCTGGTTCGACTACGCCGAGTTCTACCGCCAGGGCGACCAGGGCCTGCGCACCGTCCAGTACTTCGACAAGGCCCGCATGGAGCTGAACAACCCGCGCGAGCGCTCGGGCCCCAGCCAGGGCGTCACCAACGGCCTGCTGGTCAAAGAGCTGGTCAGCGGTCGCCTGCAGCTCGGCAACGACCCCTTCGACACCGACCAGCGCCAGGCCGCCGAGGTGCCCGTGGCCGGCAACCCGCGCGCCGATAACCCCGGCGCCCCCGGCTACAGCTCGTTCGCCGGCGTGGCGACGATCGACAACGGCTACCGCGACCCCCAGCGCATCGGCCAGCGCGTCGAGGCCAGCATCGACCGCGGCGGCAATATCGGCCTGCGCCCCGACCTGGCCCTGCCCGAGACCGAGATCGTTCAGTACAACAGCGTCACCGGCCACAACATCCCGCGCGTCTTCTGGGACTTCCTCGGCCAGCAGGGCCCGATCTACGAGGGCCGAGTCACCCGCGGCCCCGTGGTCGACTGGCTCTTCGCCATGGGCCTGCCGATCACCGATCCCTACTGGACCAGGGCCCGCATCGGCGCGAGCGAGCAGGACGTGCTGGTGCAGCTCTTCGAGCGCCGCGTCCTAACCTACGTGCCCAGCAACCCCGCCGGCTTCAAGGTCGAGATGGGCAACGTCGGCCAGCACTACTTCCAGTGGCGCTACCCCCACCTCGGCACACCCTGGGCCGCGCCCGAGCCGCGCAGCTTCCTGCTCTACGCCTCGAACCTCGACACCGGGCGCCACTGGGAGCTCTACCGCTACGACGGGGGCGGCCAGAGCCGCCGCATCACCTTCAACAACGAGGAGACCGTCGCCTTCTCGTGGCGGCGCAGCTGGGACCCGGGCCAGCAGAGCCTGCTGGTCGACTCACGCCGCCAGAACGCGGCCTTCCGCAAGCTCTACGAGTTCGGCATCGTCACAGTCTATGACGGGGATAAGGCCTGGAACGCTCAGGTCCGCGAGGTGCTCAACAACAGCTACCTGCCCAACCCAGCCCCCAACGACTACAACGCCAGCTACTCGCCCGACGGCACCAAAATGGTCTTCGTCTCGGACCGCAACGGCGGGCAAGAGCTCTACCTGACCGCAATGGGGCCGATGGTCGGCCAGAACCCCATCCAGCTGACCAGCCAGGGCTGCGTGAACGAGACGCCCACCTGGTCGCCCGACGGACGGCGCCTCTACTGGGCCAGCAACTGCGACGGCGACTTCGAGCTCTACCGCGCCGACCTGGCCTACGGCGGCGACAGCCAGTTCTACGCCGAGGCCCGCCTGACCAATGTGACCAACCTGACCAACAACAGCGTCGACGACCGCTTCGCCCGCGTGAGCCCCGACGGCCGGCGCATCGCCTACTCGTCCATGAACGGTAGCCAGTGGGAGCTGGCCATCCGCGACCTGGTCAACCAGTCCAGCTACTTCCTGGTGACCTCGCCGGGCAACGACGAGGCGCCCACCTGGTCGCCCGACGGCCGGGCCCTGGCCTACGCCAGCGACGTCGACGGCGACTACGAGATCTACACCGTCAACCTCGACGGCAGCAACGCGACCCAGATCACCTTCAACGCGGCCCAGGACCGCTGGCCCCTCTGGGCTCAGTAGCTCTGGCGGCAGCCATCACAGCACGGTAAAATGGAGGGGCGCGGCACAATGCCGCGCCCCTCCGTCATTTCCGGGCCACCCCGCACATCCCAGGAGTCGCCGATGCGCATCCTCCCCGCCCTGTCTGCCCTGCTACTCTCGGTGGCCATCGTCGGCGGCGCGGCCGCGGCGCCCCCCGCCGAGCCCTTCCCGCTCGAGCGCTTCACCCTGGCCAACGGGCTGCGGGTCTGGGTGCAGCCCCGCGACGACAGCCAGTCGATCGCCGCGATGCTGGTCTTCCGCGTCGGGGCCCGCTACGAGCAGCGCTCCGAGAGCGGCATCTCGCACTTCCTCGAGCATATGCTCTTCACCGGCACCGAGCGCTGGAGCGAGGACGAGATCAAGACCCTGATCCGGCGTCGGGGCGGGCGCTGGAACGGCTGGACCGGCTACGAGAACACCACCTACTTCGCCCAGGTGGCCGCCCAGGACACGCCCCTGGCCCTCGACTGGCTGGCCGAGATCGCCTTCCGCAGCACCTTCCCGCCCGACAAGCTCGACAAAGAGCGCGAGGTCGTCTTTCAGGAGAAGTCGGGCCGCTACGGCTGGCTGATCAACGGCCTCGACAACCTCGGCTTCGGCTACGAGCTCGACCGCGACGTGCGCCGCGCCCTCTACCCCGGCTCGACCTTGGGCCAGCGCATCATCGGCGAGGACGACTCGCTCGACCGCACCGGCCGCGACGAGCTGCTGGCCTTCTACAAGCGCTACTACACCCCGGCCAACGCCACCCTGGTGATCGTCGGCCGAGCCGACCCGGCCCAGGTGCGCGCCCTGGCCGAGCAGTACTTCGGCGCGCTGCCGGCCGGCGAGCCCGCGCCGCCGCCCCCGGCCCCGCCCGCCACCCCGCCCGGGCCCCTCGACGTGGTCGTGCGCGGCCCCATGCTCACCGACCAGGCCACCCTGATGCTCGGGGCGCGCACCGTCGGCCGCGACCACCCCGACCGCTACGCCCTCGAGGTGCTGAGCGAGCTGCTGGCCCGCGAGCTGACCGAGGAGATCCGCTACAAGCGCGGCCTGGTCTACGGCCTGTGGGCCTATAACATGGCCTTCGACGACACCGGCTACTTCGTGATCTCGACCACCGCCGCCGGCGACCGCGAGGGCGAGATCCGCACGGTCGTCGAGCAGCACCTGGCGGCCGTGCGCGACGGCGATCTCGACGCAGCGCTGGTCGAAGAGGCCAAGGTCGGGCTCGCGGGGCGCTGGGCCCTGAGCATGGAGGACAACGTCGACCGGGCCTCGTACCTGGCCGAGTGGGTCGCGCTGCTCGACGCGGGCGAGCCGGTGCCCGACCGCGCGGCCCTGATCCGCGCCGTCACCCCCAACGACCTGGTGCGCGTCGCGCGCGCCTACCTCACCCCCGAGGCCAGCTACGTCGGCGTCCACAGGCCTGTGGCAACTGTGGCGAGCGGGGCGATCTGGGGCGGGGTACTCGTCGGCGGTGGGCTGCTGGCCTGGGGGGCGCGCCGCCTCTGGAAGCGCAGGGGCTCGTAAGGCCCTCGCCCCCGTCCCCTCTCCCGCGCGCGGGAGAGGGGTGCCGAGCGAGGCGGGGTGAGGGCCGCCGTACGACGAGCGAGGCGAGGACTTACCCCC
>CAZKTU010000139.1:0-16311 GCA_964555675.1 uncultured Oscillochloris sp. | reverse complement strand
CCGCGCAGCCCCTACGGCGTCGCCAAAGTCTACGGCCACTGGATCACGGTCAACTACCGTGAGAGCTACAACATGCACGCCAGCAGCGGCATCCTCTTCAACCACGAGAGCCCGCGCCGCGGCCTGGAGTTCGTGACCCGCAAGATCGCCCACGCCGTGGCCCGCATCAAGCTGGGCCTCGACCACGAGCTGCGCCTGGGCAACCTCGACGCCCGGCGCGACTGGGGCTTCGCCGGCGACTATGTCGAGGCCATGTGGCTGATGCTGCAGCAGGACGAGCCCGACGACTATGTGATCGCCACGAACGAGACCTACTCGGTGCGCGAGTTCTGCGAGCTGGCCTTCGGGGCGGTCGAACTGGACTACAAGAACTACGTGGTGATGGACGAGCGCTTCATGCGCCCCGCCGAGGTCGACCTGCTGATCGGCGACCCCAGCAAGGCCCGTGAGAAGCTGGGGTGGAAGCCGAAGGTCTCGTTCGCCCAGCTGGTTCAGATGATGGTCGAGTCGGACCTGAAGCTGGTCAAGGACCAGATGCGCTAGGACGCAAACAGCCGATCTGTTTGGCCATGGTAGGGCCGGAGAGGGCTTCGCCCTCCCCAAAACCCCACCCCGCAAGCCCAACCGGGCAGGTTGAAATTGCACAAAGGCTGACAGCCCGACAAGTAGAGAGAGGAGGCGCACATTAGGCGCCTCCTCTCTTTTTGCGCCAGGAAGCCGAGTCAGAGCAAACCCTGTGTGATCGTGTGCTTGTTTTTTGCGAAGGGTGGCTGCAGCCCCTCAGCGCCTCTCGGCCTGGGCAAAACGAAAGGGGGGCGGGGCATACTGCCCCGCCCCCTCTTTAGCATTTAGGAGTACGTTCAGGAGTGCTTTGGGGAGGGGAGGGTAGCGGCGGGCGGGGCCGGGGGCTGAGCTGCCAGGGGCGAGCTAATGGCGGCATCGAGGTCGCCGACAACGGTAAGGACCTGGTCGAGGCGGACCATCTGGATAGTGCGGGTCACATCGCGGGTGCAGCCGGCGACGAGCAGTTTACCGCCGCGCTCCTCGGCATCACGATTGAGCTTGACCATCATTGCAAGGCCGGCGCTAGCGAGGAAGACACTCTCGCTAAAGTCCAGGACGAGCCAGGGGTTCGAGGCGAGGCCTTCGGCACAGCGCTCTTGCAGGGTTGCGGCATTGGTCGCGTCGACAACACGGGGCATCTTCACCACAGACCAGCCGCTAGAGATGGGCTCGGGCACGGGGGGCGCCTCGGGGGTCGTATAACGTTGGACGATAGCAGCCTCGACATCGGCGCGAATGTCGAAGAAGTGCTCGAGGCGCATCATAGTGAAGAGTTGCGCGATCTGTGGCGGCACGCGCACCAGCCAGAGCTGGCCGCCCGCATTGCGGGCCGTGCGGGTGAGGGTCACCAGAGCGCCCAGGGCCGAGCTATCGAGAAACGTCGTTGCGTTCATGTCGAGGATCAGGTATGGGCGTTCGGCGAGCGAGCGATTAGCCTGCTCGACGAAGCTATCCTGGTTGCTCACATCCATGCGCCCGACGATGCGCATGACAGTCACATCCTCGACGAGGCGAGGCTCGGGCGGGGGCAGCGGGGTAGTGGGCGCGTGCTTGACGCGCATCTCCCAGAACTGGCGAACGAAGAAGACGCTGAAATAGAACATATCGAGCACGTAACGCTTCCAGAGGCGCTGCGGCTCATTGGAGAGCCGGTACAGCCACTCGAGGCCATACTTCTGCATCCAGAGCGGTGCGCGCTTCTGCTCGCCGACGATAAAGTCGAACGAGGCGCCGATGCCGATGCTCAGGGGAACCTGGAGATTAAAGAGGTGCATCTTGATCCACTTCTCCTGCTTTGGCGTACCAAAGGCAACCAGCAAGAGATCGGGTTTCGCGGTGCGCACCTGCTCGACAATAGCGGGGTCCATCTCGAGGAGCGGGGCCGGGGGTGGCGAGTAGGTTCCGGCGATCTTCAGGCCAGGGAAACGCTGGCTGAGGATCTCACCCGTACGGGCGGCAACGCCGCTGCGGGCGCCGAGGAGGAAGACGGAGAAGCCGTTGCGGGCGCACAACTCGGCGAGAGCGGGGACCATATCGGAGCCGGTGACGCGACCCTCGATCGGCAAGCCCAGCAGGCGAGAGGCCCAGACCAGGGGCATACCATCCGCCGTGGTCATATCAGACTCGAGAAGCAGGCGGCGGAGCTCAGGGTCTTTGAGCCCGAGGACGGCGAAGTCGGCGTTGGCGGTGGTGACATAGTGAGGCCGCCCCGTTGCCCGTCCCGCGCGGATATAGGCCTCGCAGCGGGACATCGCTTCGCTCATGGTCAGGTCTTCGACAGGGATCCCCAGCAGGATAATCGTCTTACCCATAGCCTTATCTCTCGCTCGATCAGGTTATCAGAGGGGTTCAAGCCACAAAGATGCGACCCGTAGCCACTACATTGTAGTGACCATGCAAAGAGTGCCGGAAAGGGCCTTATTGCTATCGGCAGTTTAGCAATAGCGTGGAAACTTTGGGTTACACAAGGGCAAGCAGGGCGTGAACAAGTATTCATTCGCAGCAGGCGGCATCGCCTTAGATGTAAAGCCCCCTCTCCTATGCAGGCGGGAGAGGGGGAGGTAACTGTTTGCGGGGAACTCGCTAAGGGCGCGGGAAAACGGGTCAGTCGGCGGCGGGCGATGGCAGGGCATCAGGCGCCTTCTGGTGCGAAACTTCGCCAAGATAGGTCGCGAGCTGCCTTCCGACCGCCTGCCAGGAATAGTGGGCCTCGACAAGACGCCGGCCAGAGTCTGCCAGGCGACGGCACAGAGCTTCGTCCGTGAGGGTCTGCACCACCCGGTCGGCGAAGGCCTGGGGCGTATCACCGATCAGGATATCTCTGCCATCGGTAAGGTCGATACCCTCGGCGCCGACAGACGTGGAGACAGTTGGAACCCCGAAGCTGAGGCCCTCAAGGATCTTGAGACGGGTGCCGCCTCCGCTGCGGAGCGGCACGACCAGAGCTTTGGCGCGGGCCATGTAGGGCCGCACATCATCCACGAAGCCGGTGACTTCGACATTTGGTCGCTGGGCAAAGGCGCGGATCTCGGCGGGCGGCTTTCCGCCGACGATACTGAAGTGAACATCAGGAACCTGCTGTTCGATCAGCGGGAAGACCTGCTCCATGAAGTAGATCAGACCATCGCGGTTAGCGTCAACGTGCGTCGTGCCCACGAAGGCAATTTCGTTCGCCGTTGGCTGCTCGCTACGACGGGCGAAGAAGTCAGGGTCGATACTATTGGCGAGGCACTCGACGCGAGGCGTTTTCAGGATCTTGCGCAGGTGCATAGCCTCACGCTCCGAGGGGGTAAAGACAAGATCGTACTGCTCGGAGATCGCCAACTCTTGGCGCTTGAACTTTGTGGCCTCGACGGCCAGGGCAAAACCCTTGACCGGGTTAGACTGGACTTTGGCGCGGCGCTCGAGCAGCTCATACTCGATGTTCTGCAAGTCGAGGACATGGATTGCCCCTGGCTGGCGACAGCGAAAGAAGCCCATCTGCGACTGCTCGACGACAATGTAATCATAGGTGTGGGCCGCCAGCAACGAGTCAATCTCGCGCTGGAAGCGCCGGGTGTAGAACGAGTGGTACTGGAAGGACTTCGGGCCCAAGAGGCCACGAGCCTGGAGAAGCCACTTCTTCTGGGTCTCGAGGGGGGCATCATCGACCAGGATAGCGCGCTCGCAGATTGTCTCGAGATGGCGAATGCTACTGGCCTTGTCTTTGACGGTATTATAGGCTAGAACGGTCACATCCGAAATGGCCGCGAACATTTTGATCACGTGATAGAGCCTGATGGCGCCCCCGAATACGAGGGGATACGGGCTAAACGGCGCGATGATCAGAGTCTTCATGCGCAGCTACACTCCCACTACAGGCAGGCGCCCCGAAGGGGCCGTGGCTTGATTGACGACTTCGTTGACTACGCACTCCACATGCTCACGAAAGTGATCGAGGGTAAAGCGCTCCTCGATCGTCCGGCGCGCATTCTCGCCCATGCGGCGGGCCTCCTCGGGGTTATCGAGGAGGAACTGGAGGCGCTCGCGCATATGCTCAGGGTCATTGGGGCGAACCAGAAAGCCATTCTGTCCATCGACGATGAAGTCACCGATGAACTTGATCTTGCTGGCGACAACGGGCTTGCCCATGGCCATGCCCTCGAGCAGTGTCGAGTAGCCGGCAATGAACGGGACATCCTGGAGCGGCACGGCAACGATGGCAGACTCGGCGTAGAGCTGCCGCAGCGCCGCCGAGGTGCCATAGCTACAGACCTCAAAGCGGTCGTGGAGCATATCGGGGGTGAAGTTGACCCCATTGTTGAACCAGGCGCTATGGGCCTCGATCTTTACGTGGGCGTCGAGGCCACGGGTGGCCTCAATCAAGGTCTTGTAGTCGCGGCTAGTCATGCCGGCGCTACAGATCTGGCGCTTGACCTCAACCTGGGGCATCGGCGCGTAGAAGCGATGGTCGGCATACCAGTAGATGGTGGTGAGGCGCTCGGCGTCGATGTGATAGGTTTCGCGGATATACTGCGCCTGAGATTCTGCGAGGCTGAGGATGCGGCTAAAGCTGCTTTGCATGCGCAGTTTGCCCAGAAAAAAGGCGGGGCGGCGCGCGATCATGTGCTGGCCAATCAGCACGAATGGGATGCGCGTGCGGGTCAACTGCAGCAGCACACCCAGGGGCACGCCAATATCATCATTCATGGCGACGATAGCGCTGACACCGAGGGCGCGGGCGCGGGTGATGGCGGCGGCGGCGAGGCCCCACTTAGGCCCCATTGTACGCTCGACGAAGCGCGACCAGCGACCACCCACCTGCTGGTAGTTCTCGCTATCGACAAAATCAGCCTGAAGCGCTTCGCGCAGGACTGCGAAATCCTTCTCTGGCTGCTCACCGGGTACGCCAACAGGTAGACGAGTGATGTTCACTCCACTGGCAATCAGACAGTGTATTGGCTTGCTAGTAGAGAGTGGGCTGCTCATGCAAGGCTCCTGATACGTATTGGCATTCCAGTGAGAGTCTGAGAGGAATAACTCGCGCTGAAAGACTCTCCTTTTCAAAAGCCTTTCGCCTGAAATGAAGAGCCTGCTCTATCTCGACAATTTACTATAGAACGGCAGGATGTACAGCTCCTTTCACAGAGCGGGGGGCATCGTGAACAAGTTGTCACGGCAGCGAGCTCGACGCCGCCAGGAATCACGACACAATTTTGCTCATAGCGTTAACACGAATCTAACGGCGGGTTAACGCCCTTCTAATCCAAGGCAACTATACTGCTCTCAGCTGAGCGAAGACGAACGATTTGCGGTGGTCGACGTCATATAAACCCAGCGAAACCTCAACTCCTCACACCGCCTTCTTCTTCCTCCCGGCGGCCCCACAAGGGCCGCCGTTGCTGATTCTTCAGCGGGCGAGGCCGGCGACGGCGATCAAGCGGGGGCTACCGCTGAGGTAGTCATCGAGCTCGTACGAGCCGTAGATATTCCGTACGCTGAAGCCCGCCCTGGCCAACAGGTGCTCGATTTCAAAACGATAGAACCAGCGCATGGTGAAGCGCATAGTCCGGCGACTCACGAGCCCCGCCTGGTCGGTCTCGTCGTAGAGATAGGTCACACGACTGAGCTGGGAGGCGGCGTCGCTATCGATGGCGACGAACTTCTGGACGTGGCGGCCGTCGAGCCAGTATTCGCGGTCGAGGACGAGGCGATTATCTTCGCGGGCGATCTCGGTGGGGTCAGGGCTAAAGAGATCGAGGACAAGGAGCCCACGGGGGGTGAGGGCGCGACGAACATTGCTCAGGCAGGCCAGCTGGTCACGCACATTCTCGAGGTGCATGAAGGAGTTGACTGCGACAAAGGCCAGAGCATACTTGCCGGCGGGCAAGGGGAGGTCACGAACATCGCCCTCGAGGAGCTCGGCGCGACCGGCGAGGTCAAGCTCGGCGACCCGCTCGCGGGCGATGGCGAGCATGGCCGGCGAGATATCCACGCCGGTAATCGCATACCCCGCCTCGGCGAGGGGCAGAAGCACGCGCCCCGTCCCGCACATCAGTTCGAGAATGGGCCCGCCGGTGCGCCGCGCAAGCTCGCGGTAGAAGGGCAAGTCGTCGAGGTAGTCGCGAAAGTCGGCGTCATAGTAGCGGGCAAAGGGGTCGTAGGTGTTCATGGCAAGGTGGCGGGGGGCGGGTCACGAGGCAGGCGCGGGCCCTCCTGCGCGCCCGACGCCCGATGTTAGGGCAGCGCGCCGCTGAGCAGAAGGGCGACGAAGAAGAAGCCGCCGAAGAGGACGAGCCCAATGATGCCGATGGTGAGGACACGCGGATCGATGATCGGCTCGAAGCGAGGAGGGCCCGGCAGGCGCTGATCGCCCGAGGATTGGCGCATCCGAGGGAGACCGCTGGCCCTGGGAGCGGGGGTGGCGGGGGGAGCGCCGGACGAGCGAGGCGGGGAGAGGGTCTGCGGCGGCTGCACGGGCTGCTGACCGGTAGGAAGGCGCGTGTCGCCGTCGCTGCGATTACGACGCACCTCGGTCGCGATCGAGCCGAAGATGGTGCTGAGGACGCCGAGGCCGACGATTGCGGCGACCAGCATTGGCGCGCTGATCTGGAGGCCGGTGACCTGCGAGAGCCAGTTGGCGACCGGGGGTAGGAAGCGTGACCCGAAGATCAGCACGACGAAGATAACCCAGCCGAGCCACCCATTGCCGCCGCGACGATTCTGTTGCATGGCGTGCTCTCCCTTTCCAGAAGCGGCCCGGGCCGCGAGCGACGCCAGGGGCCGCGGGGCTCTGGAGCGTGCGCAACCGACCTCTCGCCAGGGACATTACCCCGGCGTGGCGCGGACAATCAGGCGATGGGTATAGACCCCGATGGGAATACAGGTGATCAGCGTGAGCTGCTCATCTGGGGTGGGGTTCATCACCCAGGTCTCGGTGGGCAGCAGGGTCAGAACCTCGCGCACAGTGTAGCGCCGCTCGTGGCCGCCGGCGCTGACGAAGATCTCGTCGCCCTGCAGGATGCCGGGCAGCCGGTTAAAGATCTCGCCACGATAGCCGACGTGGCCGGCAACAATGATATTGCCCGCCGTGCCGGGATAGGCGGCGATTGGCCAGTAGTGGACGGCCGTGTGACGCGGCACATCCCACTCGCCAAGGGAGAAGCCGGCGCTCACCACGGCGGTGTCGACGCCGATGCGCGGCGCGCGGACCCTGGTTGGGCGCAGGGCGTCCCAAGCCTGGGAGGCGGCTTCGACCGGCTGGACGGCGGCAGGGGGGGGAGGGTGGTCAGCCAGATAGCGCCGCCCGAGGTGACCGAGCTGCACCTGGTAGGCCGGCGGGTTTTCGGGATGGAGCTCGAGGCGGGCCCGCTCGAAGTACTGGACAAGGTAGGTCCGCCCGTCCTGCTCATTCGGCTGCTCAAAGGGCTGCGAGATCGGCAGACCGAAGGTGGCGAGGCCGCCGCTGCGCTGCCAGTAGCTGAGGAACTGGCCCGAGAGGGTATGACCGGTCTGCGCAAAGAAGGCGCCGCCATCGGAGGCGCCGCCGACGGGGGCGAAGGCGGGGTCGGCGGCGAGACCAGCGGCTGCCCAGCGTCCGAGGTGACCGGCCTGCACGATACCGAGGTTGGCGTGCCACTCGAGGCGGGCCCGCTCGAAGTACTGCACCGGGCGGCCCTCCTCGACGAAGACCTCGGTGATAGGGTAGCCGAAGATGGGCAGGCCGCCCTGGCGGTCGTAGAACTCGCGGAAGGCATAGCCCAGGGTATGGCCCGTCTCGCGGAAGTAGATCGGCGTGCCGGCCCTGGTGTTGGCCATAGCCGAGCCCGGCCCGAGAAAGGGCGCGAGCAGGATGAGCAACATGATGCAACGGGTAAGACGTCTCACACGAGCTCCGTAGTGTCCGGTGATGGGCTGACCGGCCCCTATTCTATCACGGGCGTGGGCGCAACGACGAGGTCAGGAGCCGGCAGACCATCGGGCCCCAGGGCCATTGCGTGGAGGAAGCAGCGCCAGGGCTCATCGGAGGCGCGGTGGTCGCTTACGACGACGAGCTGATTGAGGCCGGGGCGGAGCTGCGTCTGGGCGGTGAGGGACCACTCATGGTTGACGCGCAGGGCGTCGCTGTGGACGAAGCGCTCGGAGGGGAGCGGCCGGCCGTTGAGGTAGATGCGAACCGGGCGCGGGGACTGGTAGGCGAAGCGGACGGTGCGCTCGTCGGGGCTGCCGATGTCGGCGACCGCATAGGTGACGAGGTCAACGTCGCGGTGCTCGTAGGCGTAGGCGCTGAGCGGCACGTTGAAGCGCTCGGTGAGGTTCTGAAACTCCCCGTGGGCCGGGGCGTGAGCGACCGCCCGCCATGGCAGGTCGGGATTGAGCGCGCCGTCGGGGGTGAGGATGCGGGCGAGAGGCTCGCCCTCAGCCGGCGGCATGGCGGCAGTACGCCACGCGCCGATGGTGGGGAAGAGGGTCTGGGCGGTAAAGTGTTCGCGCAACTCGCGCCCCTGCCAGGTGAGGCGCAGGTCGAGGGACCAGCGGCGGGTGGCCCTGTCGTGGGCCCACGCAAACGGGGCGGCGACAAGGGCGTCGGCGCGGAGCTCGCCCAAATCGAAGGGGTGCTCGCGATGCCCCTCGGGCCCGGTCATACGCCAGACCCCGGCGACAGACACGGCCGAGCCGTCGCGCGGGGCGGCGACGAGGAGAGCGCCCAGAGAGCGGGACGCATCTTCGGGCGTCGTGTACTCGAAGACGCGCATGAAGGGGCCGCCGAGGCGGGCGAGAGCGTTGCGCTGGCCGGGAGCGTCGGCGGCGAGGGCGCGCTCGAGGAGGGCGGCGCGCTCGCTGAGCTCGGGGCCGACGGGCAGGCCCAGGAGGCGAGCGGCGTCACGCAGGCGCAGGGCGCTGTTGCGCTCCTCGCCGAGGAGACTCAGAGGCTGGTCGGCGGCGATGGTGAGGGCTATGGCGAGCGCACTGGACCGAGGGGGGAGCTCGACGACGATCGCCTGGGCCGCCTCATCGTAGTGCCAGCCGGCGTAGGGCGCCCCGTCGAGGAGCACGGCGCGGGGCGGGCGAGAGAACATAAAGCGCACGGTGTAGTGCCGCTCGGGGGGCAGGGCGGGGCAGTGGCCCTCGGCGGGGCTGATGGCGAGCTCGACGCGCCGGCCGTCCTGGCTGGTCAGCAGGCTGACGGGGGTCCACTCGCCCTGGCCCTCACGATAGAGCTCGCTCACGCCGTCGTCGGCGTAGAGGCGCAGGCTCCCCTCGGGGCCCGGGAAGACGGCGAGGGTGAGGCGGTCGGCGGGCTGCTGGTGACTGCGGTGGGTTGGCGTGTTGAGGGGCAGGATGCCGCCCGCGCGCACAAGCTGGGGCAGCGCGTGGAGGTCACCGACGAGGCGCATCCAGGCGGGCCCGCTGAAGCGCTCGCCGGTGGCGCGCTCGATCCAGTCGCCGGGGGGAATCCAGACCTCGGCGGGGGCGAGGCCAGTGACGGGGTCGGCCGGTTGGACGATCGGGGCGACGAGGAGCTGATCGCCGAGGAGATACTGCTCGCGGGCGACATAGGCGGCCTCATCGGCGGGCCAGCGATAGTAGAGCGGGCGACAGGGCGCGAGGGCCTGCTCGTGGTGGACGCGGGCCAGGGTGTAGAGATAGGGGAGGAGCTCGTAGCGGGTTTGAAAGGCCTGGCGGGCGGCCGCGAGGACGGGGGGCGGGAAAGCCCAGGGGCGGCGCTCGGCGGCGGGGTCATTGGTGGAGTGGAGGCGCAGGATGGGACTGAGGGCGCCAAGCTGAATCCAGCGCGCGTAGAGCTCGGGCTCACAGATGCCGAAGTGGCCGCCGATATCGTGGCTCCACCAGCCGTAGAGGACGTTGGCGGCCGTCGCGGTGAAGTAGGGCTGGAAGCGCAGGGCCTCCCAGGTGGCGAAGGTATCGCCGGAGAAGCCGATTGGGTAGCGGTGGTTGCCGAGCCCACCCCAACGCGAGAAGATCATCGGCCTGAGGCCGGGGCGGCGGCGCATGTCGTGGTAGTGGAGGTGGTTCAGCCAGGGCAGGGGGTCGAGGCCGGGCAGCTCGGAGGAGCGGCCTTGCTGCCAGTCCATCCACCAGAAGTCGAGGCCCTGGTCCTCGATGGGGTGATGGAGGAGTTCGAAGTAGTTACGCGTGAAGGCCTGGTCGCTGATACGAAACGGAATATCGCGGCCGGGGTCGACGCCGAGGGCGGCGGCGAAGGCGGGGTGGATCGCCTCGTGAGTCTGCACACCCAGGGCGGGGTGCAGATTGAGGGTGGTGCGCAGACCCTGGGCATGGAGCCAGGCGAGGAAGGCAGGGGGGTCGGGGAAGAGGGTGCGATTCCAGGTGTAGCCGGTCCAACTCTCGGGGGTGTGCCAATCCATATCGACGACGAGGATATCGAGGGGGAGATCGTGAGCGGCGAACTCGCCGACGAGGTCGCGCAGGTCTTGTTCGCTATAGGCCCAGTAGCGGGACCACCACGCGCCGAGGGCCCAGCGGGGGATCATGGGCACGGGGCCGCCGAAGCGCGCGTAGTCGGCGAGGGCGGCGGTGTACTCGTGGCCATAGCCGAAGAAGTACCAGTCCTGGCGTTCGCCCTCGGCGCGGGCCTGCACCCAGCCCGTCTCCGGATCAAAGCGAGGACTGGGGCTATCGTCAAAGAGGGACCAGCCGGAGCGCGAGAGGAGGCCGGGGTCAAGGGCGGCCTCGCCGCGGCAGCCGTCGAGGGTACGGCGGGCGCCGCGCAAGTTGTGCGGGTCGTCGTCGCCGGGGCGCCAGGTGACCTGAGCGCCGCCGAGGTTGAGGGTGATCTGCAGGTTTTCGGCGCTCAACGCCCCTGCGAGCCCGGTACGGGTGAGCCTGAGGACGCCAGTGTCGAGGGTGAGGGTATGCTCACTCACTGAGAAGTGGAATGGGGGCGGCGGCGCGGCGCGGCGCGGGAAGGCATAGCTGGGGCGGTCATCGTGAGCGCCGCCCGGCGCCCATTCGAGGCGCAGCAGGCGGGGGGTGAGAACGGTGAAGCGACAATCGCCGAGGGTGACGACCGCATCAGGGTTAGGTAGGGGCTCGCTCGGCATGGCGACGCGAGCAAAGAAGTCGGCTGAGGACATACGAGCTCCGTTCGGGGATTAGGCTGATGGGGGGGGCGCACATGCTGCAGCGCGAACCACTCACCCTTCGCCGGCAATGCCCCCGGGTTTCAGCGGCTGGCCATGAGAGTGTACCATTTCGCACTCAAGGAGGGGGCGCGCGACCCGGCGCAGATAGGCCAGGGTGATCAGGCGGTGGAACTGGGCCTGGGTAAGGAAGTAGAGCGGTCCGAGGCCGAGGCGGGGGCTGAAGGCGCGGACCTCGATCCAGAGGCGGGCCTGGGCGCCCTCGGGGGCGATGCCAAAGGCGAGGTGGCCGCCAGAGGCGCGGGACAGGAGGCCGCCGACAATAGGGTAGCGTAGCTCGCGCCCGCCCCTGGCCTGCGCGAGGTAGGGTGGGGCGAAGCTGAGCAGGCGCAAGAGGCGAGGGGCGAAGGCGAGGCCAACACTATGGCCACCGCCGGGCCGAGGGACGACGGCGATCAGGGGCAGATGGGCGAGGAATTGGGCATAGCCGGCGCCGACGGCGGCAAGCCAGGGCAGGGAGGCATCGGCGAGGGCGCGGGGGACGAGGCAACTCTGGCCCGCCGAGGCAACGCCATCGGCGAAGGCGAGGGTGTCGGCGAGGCCAGGGAGGGGTGGCACGATAACATCACCATGAGTACAAGGGGCGAGCCGAGTTCTGACGACTGACGACCGATAAAGGCAGGGCAGGTCTGCGACGGTCGTCTGTAGTCGGTCGCCGAAACGGGGCAGGGGCTGCGTGCTATGATAGGCGATAGCAGCAACACAGACAAGGGAGGACGAGGCGCACATGGACAGAGCGGTCTACGTAGTAAGCGACCTACACCTTGGACCCGGCTGGCTACCGAACGGCGAGCTCGATCCGCTGGAGGACTTCACGGCGGGGGACGAGTTCGTGCGCTTCCTCAACGCGATCGGCACGACAGGGAGCCCTGTGGAGTTGGTGATCGCCGGCGACTTTCTGGAGTACTGCCAGACTCTGCCCGAGATCGGGCTGGCCTCGCCGGAGGATCACCTTGGGAGCACGGAAGAGGAGTCGATCAGGCGGACGCGGGTTATCCTCGGGCTCGAGCCACAGATCTCGAGCGGGCACCCCGAGGTCTTCGAGGGCCTGCGCCGCTTCATGATGGAGGGGAACTCGGTCACGATCATCGCGGGCAACCACGACATCGACCTGCTGTGGGACGGGGTCTGGGCTCTGGTCTTCGATGCTATCTACCCCCCGGGCTCATGCGGCGACCTGCGCCTGGTCGAGTACAGCTATCAGCTCGGGCGCGGCCCCTCGGGCAGGGTCCATATCGAGCACGGCCATGAGTACGACAGGGCCAACCGCTTCGGTGACCAGATGAGCGACCCATTCGGCTACGACCGTAGGGGGACGCGCCGCCTGAAGCGCTGCTGGGGCACGCTCTTCGTCGACAAGGTGTACAACCAACTCGAGCAGGAGCGCTGGTTCATCGACAACGTCAAGCCGATCCTGCGGGTGGTAAAGCTAGGTCTGCGCAACGACTTCCTCTTTACGGCGACGGCCGTCGGCCTGGTGGTCCGCTTTCTGCTGACGAGCGGCCTACCGCCGCTGCTTGGCGGGGCGGCCGAGGAGGAGACGGGCGAACTGCTGGAGCCAGACGCGGCAGTGGTGGCGGCCGCGATTGAGGACCCGGCGCTCCAGGCGGCTGTGCGGGCGCAACTGGCCGATCCCAGCGCGCGAGCGGAGTTCGAGCGCGTGCTGCGCGGGGCAAGCCAGGCCGAGCTCGGGGCGCTGCTCGGCGGCGCCGCCTCGCTGAGGCTTGACGATGTGGTGGTTGTACCGGGCGGCGAGGTGGTGCTGGGCGGCGGCGGGGGCGAGGATGACGCGTATCGAGGCGCGGCGCGCGAACTACTGGAGCTCGACCCCTCGCTCACCACGGTGATCATGGGCCACACTCACGGGCCCCTGGACGGCCACCTGGGCCCGATCGAGCGGTTCGACGGCAGTAGGGGTTTTTACTTCAACAGCGGGACCTGGACGCGGCACCTGCGTGATGAGGGCGTGCGCAGCTACAGCTGGTCGGAGATCGGCGACGAGGAGAACTATACGACGCTGTTCACCTACATCAGACTCGATCCGGACGGCGAGGGAGGCTACAGACCGACCCTCGGCAGCTGGTATGACGAGCGGGGCGAATAGAGGCCAGATATAACGGAGATTGGGAGATTACGGCGGAGAGCGGAACGATTGAGCCCGTGTCCTTTCGTCCGGCTTCGACAGGCTCAGCCGGCGGTTACCTGAGCTTGTCGAAGGCAATACGATGCGGGCTCAACCAACCTGCTCGTGGCTATCGGAGCTTGGGAGCTTGCTGCGCGTTGTGCCAGCGTGCAAGCTCCTCATCATCTGTTTCACGTGAAACAAGCGACATCTGACGAAAGCGCCGCATCTTGCCGGCTCCAGTCATGAGCAACGCCTCAGCTTCGCGGGAGAAGCCGCTGTTTCACGTGAAACACGAGACCGCTACTCGCTGGCGGCGAGAGCCAGGAGCAAGAGGGCCTGGAGTCCGCGGCCGAGGTTTGCGGGCTGGATGAACTCGTCGTGGCGATGGGCGTTGCCGCCATCAGTCAGGCCAATACAGACTGCGGGGATACCCAGGCTCAACGGGATATTGGCGTCAGTGCTGCTCTGCTGGTAGCTGACGTTGGCGCCCACAGTGTGATAGGCGGCGACGGCGGCCTGGACCAGAGGATGGTCGCGGGCGATCGAGCCCGAGGGCCGGTTGCCCACCGTCGCGACATTGATCAGCACCTCAGGGGTCTCGGCGGCGGCCGCAGCGACGAGGCGATCGACCTGGCTGATCAGCTCGGCGAGAGCGTTCGAGTTCACCGAGCGCATGTCGAGCAGCAAACTGGCGCGCTCGGCGATTGTATTCACCGACGTGCCGCCTTCGATCACACCAATGTTATAGGTTGTGCGAGGCGCGCGCGGGACGGGCAACTCGGCGATGCGGGCAGCCAGGCGCACCAGGGCGTGGATGGCACTGGGCGTGCCAAAGTTACCCCACGAGTGGCCCCCGGGTGCGGCAGCCTCAATCCGATAGCGGCGCACTCCGATTGCCTGGTGATGCAACGTACCGAAGTCACAGCCCTCGAGGGCAATCACACACCCAATGCGCTGACGCAGGCGGCTAACGGCGGCCCTAATACCGCGCAGATCGCCCAGGCCCTCCTCGCCCACATTGGCCACGAACCAGATATCCCCCTGGTTCGGCAGATCGTGGCGCTGCATCACCTGGGCCAGGTGGATCAGGCCGGCCACCCCGGTACTGTTGTCGCCGAGGCCGGGACCATAGACGCGATCGCCATCGTAGCGCAGGCGCAGGTCGGTGTCGCGGGGGAAAACTGTATCAAGGTGGGCGGCGATCAGCAGAGCGGGCCGCGAGCCACGGCCGGCACGGCGGCCATACACATTACCCAACTCATCGGTCTCGACATCGGCAAGGCCGAGGGCGCGCAGGCGGTCGAACACAAGGGCGGAGCGCTCAGCCTCATCGAAGGTGGGCGCCGGCACCTGCTGCACCGCGATCGCCGTCTCGAGAACAGGCCGGTAGTCGGCGAGCTCGGCCAGTGCTCGCCGGACGGCCGGATCGTCGCGCCAGCGCTGGATATCCATAGAATCCCTCTCCAAGGAGGACAGATAGTCGGCGTACCATGGTCGAGGGCAATGTAGCCGCGCGACGAGGGCGTAAGCCGAATTATTGCGCATCCGCGTGGCCCTGTCAATTTGCCAGCCATGATAGAATCGTGGCATACTGACGCGCACGAGTCTGCCTAGCGTAGCCCAGGAGCACAGGATGTCATTGATGCCAACCACCTCGATCGCGCAGATTGCCAGCCACGTTGGTCAGGTCGTGACTCTGGCAGGCTGGGTGTATAACAAGACCGAAAAAGGCAAGCTCGTCTTCTTGCTGCTGCGCGACGGCAGCAGCACGATCCAGTGTGTCGTCTTCAAGAAAAATGTCAGCGAGGAGGCCTTCGTCACCGCCCAGCACCTGAGCCAGGAGGCCTCGTGCCGCATCACCGGCACCGTGCGCGCCGACGAGCGCGCCCCTGGCGGCTTCGAGCTCGACGTGCAAGACCTGGAGGCCGTCGGGCCTAGCCACGAGTACCCCATCTCCCCCAAAGAGCACGGCGTCGAGTTTCTGATGGAGCACCGCCACCTCTGGGTTAGGTCGGCGAAGCAGAACGCCCTGCTGCGGATCAGGGCCGAGGTGATTGCGGCCGCCCAGGAGTGGCTGAACGCCCAGGGCTTCATCAGGTTCGACTCGCCCATCCTGACGGCCACCGCCGCCGAGGGCACCAGCAACCTGTTCGCCACCGACTACTTCGACCTCGGCAAGGCTTATCTGGCCCAGACGGGCCAACTCTATGTCGAGGCGGGCATGATGAGCTTCGGCAAGGTCTACTGCTTTGGGCCGACCTTTCGGGCCGAGAAGAGCAAGACGCGCCGCCACCTGACCGAGTTCTGGATGATCGAGCCCGAGGTCGCCTTCGCCTCCCACGACGATAACCTCGTCCTCCAGGAGCACTTTGTCAGCGCCATCGTGCAGCGCGTGCTGGAGCGCCGCGGTGAGGACCTCAGGGTGCTCGAGCGCAACACAGCCGTGCTCGAGCGCTGCCTGCCGCCCTTCCCCCGCATTAGCTACGACGACGCGATCGCCCTGATCGCGGCCAACCCCGGGGAGGTCGAAGGGGCCACGCCCATCCCCTGGGGCGAGGACTTCGGCGCACCCCACGAGCAGCTGATCGCCTCGAAGTTCGACCGGCCCGTATTCGTCGAGCGCTACCCCGCGGCGATCAAGGCCTTCTACATGGAGCCCGATCCGAGCCGGCCCGAGGTGGCCCTCTGCGCGGACCTGCTGGCGCCCGAGGGCTATGGCGAGATCATCGGCGGCTCCCAGCGCATCCACGACCCGGCCCTCCTCGAGCGGCGGATCGTCGAGCACGGGCTCGACGTCGCCGACTACCAGTGGTACCTTGACCTGCGGCGCTATGGGACTGTCCCCCACAGCGGTTTCGGCATGGGCATCGAGCGGGCCGTCGCCTGGATCACCGGGACGCGCCATATCCGCGAGACCATCCCCTTCCCGCGTATGCTTTACCGCATTTATCCCTAGTA
>CAZKTU010000138.1:0-16327 GCA_964555675.1 uncultured Oscillochloris sp. | reverse complement strand
GGGCTCTCTGTGGTCAAGTGGTAAGACAACTTGCCCATAGGGTAGCGCCGAACGGCGGGCTTGTCAATAAGCCGACGGATACTCCAGCACAACCTGCAGCACACCCGGCCCGCCGGCGTCGGCGAGGGCGTAGGCCGCGGGGGCGCCGGCGAAGGGCAGCCGGTGGCTGATCAGCTCGGCCAGATGCAGGCGCGGGAGCAGCGCGGCGACGGTCTGCGAGCGGCGGGCGTAGTCCCAGCGCGGCCAGGTCTCGGGGGCCAGGCGGCCCACCTGCGAGGGGCGCAGGCGCACGCGCCCGCGGTGGAAGCGCGCCCCGAGGTCGAGGCTCACCGGCTTGCGGCCGTACCAGGAGGCGACGATCACCGTGCCCTCGTCCATGACCGCGTCGAGGGCGCCCTGCAGGGCCGCCGGCGCGCCGCTGACCTCGACCGCGAGGTCGGCGAGGCGCCCGTGGTTGAGGGCGCGCAGGGCCTCGGGCAGCCCGGGACCCGGCTCCAGCGCCGCCGTGGCGCCGACCGCCAGCGCCAGTGCGCGTTTGTGGCTGTCCGGCTCAACTGCGATCACGCGAGCGCCGGCCAGGGCCAGGGTCTGGGTGGTGAGCAGGCCGACCACCCCCTGGCCGAAGACCAGGGCCGTCTCGCCGAGGCGCGGCGCGGCGTCGTGGGTGATATTCAGGGCCGTCTCGGCGTTGGCGAAGAAGACGCCCAGGGCGGGGTCGAGGCCGGCGGGCAGCGGCGTGACCAGGTTGGCCGGGGCGAGGTAGAGGCTCTGGTGCGGGTGCAGCGCGAAGACCATGGCGCCGGGGGCGACATGGGCCACGCCCTCACCCACGGCCAGGGCCCGCCCGACGCTGGCGTAGCCGTACTTGATCGGGAAGGCGAAGCCGCCCGCCAGGGTCGGCAGGTCGAGGGGCAGGCCCGGGTCGACCTGGCCCCTGTAGACCAGCAGCTCGGTCCCGTGGCTGATCGCCGAGGCCACGGCCTGCACCAGGACCTCGCCGGGGCCGGGCGCGGCCACGACCTCGTCGCGCAGCTCGACCAGACGCGGGCCGGCGAACCAGACGGCCTGGGCCTTATGGGTAGACGAGCCTGCCATCGATCACCCAGTCTACGCCGTAGGGCGTCACGCTCACATCGCGCAGGGTATAGGCGTCGGCGAGCCGCTCGAGCCCCAGGTCGCCCACGGCGCTGAGCCCCTCGCCGAGGATCTTGGGGGCCACACAGACGGCCAGCCGGTCGGCCAGGCGCGCCCGCAGCAGGCCGGTGATCAGGCGGGCCCCGCCCTCGACCATGAGCGAGGCCAGCCCGCGCTCGGCCAGGATCGCGAGCAGCGCGGCCAGATCGAGGCCGCCGTCTGGGCCCGGCGGCAAGGGCAGCAGCTCGGCCCCCAGGGCGGCCAGGGCCTCGCGGCGGGCGGGGTCGGCCCCGGCGGCGCAGGCGATCAGCGTGCCGCGGGCCGCGCCGTCGCGCAAGACGGCCGCGCCCGGCGGCGTGCGCAGCTGACTGTCGACGATCACGCGCAGGGGGTCCGACCCGGGCACCAGGCGCACGGTGAGGCGCGGGTCGTCGGCGAGCACTGTGCCCACCCCGACCATGATCGCCTGGTGGGCGGCGCGCTGCGCGTGGGCGAAGCGCAGCGACTCGGGCCCGCCGATCCACTGCGAGCTGCCGCTGCGGGTGGCCAGGCGCCCGTCGAGGGTCTGGGCGTAGGTGATGGTCACGAAGGGGCGCGCGCTCATCGGCGCCGCACAATCTCGACGATCGAGCCGGCCAGCACGGTGTCGCCGAGGCGCACATTGGGCTTGCGCACGCGCACCTCGACCGCCTGCACCATGGGGTGTTCGGCCAGCACCGCGGCGGCGATGCGCTCGGCCACGGCCTCGGTGAGCTTGAGGGGCGGCCCCTCGACGATGGCGCGGGCGCTGGCGTGGACGGCGCTGTAGTCGACCGTGGCGGCCAGGTCGTCGGCCAGCCCGGCGGCGCGCAGGTCGAGCTGCAGGGCCACATCGACGACGAAGCGCTGGCCCAGGCTGTTCTCCTCGGGCCTGGTGCCGTGGTAGCCGAAGAAGACCATGCCTTCGAGGATGATGCGGTCGCTGCTCATAACACTCACTTTAGCTCGGCCGCGAGGCCGTACATGAGGGGCATCGGCGGGACATCGGCGGGCGGCAGCCAGCGGCCGCCCTCGGCGGGGAGCATCCGGTTGAAGGGGCGCTCGCCGTTGACGAAGGGGTACTCGCGCAGGGCGGTCAGGGTGAGGCCGGCGTCGGCCAGGGCGCTGACCACCTCGCCGACGCCCCAGCGGAAGAGGTGGCAGGCGTGGGGGTTGGCGAACGCCTCCACCCCCGGGGCGAAACCGCCGGGCGAGAGACCCCCGCCCGCCGCGCCGACATAGTCGCCGACGCCGTCGAGGGTCAGGCGGGCCCCGCCGGCCGGGTAGCCGTGGGCCAGGCGCCAGTCGGCGTCGAACATATTCGAGGCCGGGTGAAACTCGACCAGGACGAAGCGCCCGCCGCGGGCCAGGGCCCCGGCCACCCCCCGCGCGAAGGCGCCAAGGTCGTGGAGCCAGCAGACCGCCCCGTAGCCGCAGTAGATCCGCTCGAAGCCCGCGCCCTGGGCCTCCGCAAGGTAGTCGTAGACGTCGGCCCGGGCGAACTCGGCGGGCAGACCGCACTCGGCGCTGAGGCTGCGCGCCATGGCGATCGCCTCGTCACTGATGTCGACCCCTGTCGCCACGGCGCCCAGGCGGGCCAGGCTTAGGGTATCCTGGCCGCTATTACACATCAGGTGCAGCGCGCGCCGGCCAGCGAGCTCGCCGAGCAGCTCGCGCTCCTCGGGGAAGAGGGTCAGGCCGCCCCCGCGCAGGAAGGCGGCGAGGCCGGGCCGATGGCTGGCGTGGGCGGGGACGACGGCGTTCCACGAGCGGCGGTTCTGCTCGGCCAGGGCGGAGTAGTCCACGCTAATAGTACTCCTCGTCATCGCCCTCTTCGACCCCAAAGAGGCGCATCCACTCCTCGATCTCGGCCTTGGTCAGGGGGCGGTCGTTGCGCTTGGCGTTGAGCGAGGCCCGCGGCAGATCCATGGCCTCGAGGCGGCGCGCGAACTCCTGCGAGCTGACCACGGGCAGGCCCTGGGCGTGGGCCGCGCCGATCACGGCCCGGTCGGAGCTGACCACGACCCACTCGTCACGCCGCTTGACCGCCCTGATGCGGCGGATCAGCTCGCTATCGGCGTCGCTGGGCGACTTGGCGAAGCGGGCCTCGACCCCGTAGCCGTTCAGGTTGTCGGGGTGGCCGTAGACGCCGCCGTCGAAGATCACCACCACCTTGCGCCCACGCCGATGGGCCGCGTAGCGCCGCAGCAGCAGCACCAGGCGGGCCTCGTCGTCGGGGTCGGCCAGGCTGATAGAGGACATCTGGCCGATCAGGTTGTGGCCGTCCACGAGTATAGGCATACCAGGGCATTGTACCATCCCCCCGCTGCTCGTCGCCGAGCCTGGGGGGCGTACTCCACTGGCCCGCTACAGCTCGTCGAAGGGCTGAGCGAAGCGCCCGTACGAGATAACCTCGTCCTGAGGCTTGCGGTTCTTCTTGCCGGCGCCCACGGCCGCGGCCGGGTAGCCGAAGGGCAGGATTGCCAGCACATCGTACGTCTCTGGGACGCCAAGGAGCGCCCGGGCGCCATCGATGCCCCCGAAGCCGATCCAGCCAACCCAGTTCGAAGCGACCCCGGCCGCCCACGCTGTGAGCACCATCGACTGGATGGCGCGGCTGGCATCCGAGATCGCGAACTCGGTGCGCTCAATCAGGACTACGACCGCCAGGGGCGCCTGGGCGATATACGGCCCGCTGCGGGCCATCGCACCGAGCTGCTGGAGCGTCTCAGGCTCGTCGACGACGACGAAGTGCCAGGGCTGCAAATTCTTGCTGCTGGCGGTGAGCCGGGCAGCGGCGGCGATCTGGCGTACAACCTCGGGCGGGACGGGGCGCGGGTCGAACTCCCGCACGGCGAGCACGGTGCGGACGGCGTCGAAGACCTCCATAGGGACTCCTCTCTACAGGATCGGCTCGGGTGGCTGGCGCAGGATGCTGCGCAGGACAGCGTCGACCACCCCCTCGCTCCAGCCGTCGGGGAAGGGTGCGCCGCCGAGGTAATGGGCATAGTAGGCGCCGACGAGCAGCGTCGCGGCGATGGCGAGGTCCGCGTCGGCGCGTAGCTCGCCGCGGTCGCGGGCCCGCTCGAGGATCGCGCGGATAGCCTTGCGCCGCGGCCCGACCAGATGCTCGCGGAAGCTGGCCAGCAACTCGGGGGTCTCGCGCTCCTCGGAGAGTACGGTGCCGACCATGCCCATGCCATTGGGCCGATCGAGGGCGTAGCGCAACTGGTCGAGCTGGCCGAGCAGATCGATGCGCGTGTCGCCCACCGCTTCTAGGGACACATCGGCGCAGTAGACGACGATGGCGGCCATGGCGAGCTGGACTTTGCCGGGGTAGCGGCGGTAGATCGTCGGCTTGGTGACGCCGGCCAGGGCGGCGACCTGGTCCATGGACATGCGGGCGTAGCCCTGCTCGGCCATCAAATGGAGGGCCGCGTCGAGGATGCGCCGGTCGGTCTCGGGCTCACGCGGGCGGCCTGGGCCTCGCTCGCCGGGCGGCTGGTTGGACGGCTGCTCAGAGGACACGGCGCAGGCGATTTCTTTGCAATGCTGTCGGATAATTTAGAATACCATACGGTATTTTAATGTCAAGCGGTTCATGCAGGCAATCCCATGAGAAGGAGGCGTGAGGGGCATAACCCCCCACGCCTCTCTAACAAAACGTACCCGCCAGCGCGGAGCGGCTCAGTACAGGGGCGGGAACATCCAGTAACCGGCCCGCTCGGGGCTCTCGTGGGCGGGGGCGAACCAATCGGCGACGGCGTTGAGGCCGCGCTCGAGGGCGCCGCTCAGCCAGGCGCCCAGCTCGTTCAGAGCGGTCGTGCCGGGGGTGAGCTGCGCGATCAGGGTCGGGTCAGACAGCTCCTCGTCGCTCAGGTTGGCCAGCAGAACCATGTTGGTCTCGAAGAGGTAGGCGTCGGGTCCGTACATCGCTGGGCTCCTTATCGTTCGTGGCTGCTTGTGTCCGTTGCTGAGGCTAGTATAGCCAGCGGGCGCCCTACGCACATCGGGAAAATTACTTGACGCGCATACGTAGCCGCGCGCGGGGCGGCACGCGAAATGCAGGAGTGTACGTACCTGGAACCACCCATAGGCCGGCGCGCGGGCCTGCGCCCCGCCCGGCCAGGGCCGCGCCGCACCAACGGGGGTGGGACGTCGGGCCCAAGGAGACAACGATGTTGGAGCACCACCGCGGGCACTGCGCGCGCATCCTCGGAGCCCTCGCCGTCCTGCTCGCCCTGCTCGCCGCCCCGGCCCACCCGGCGACCGCCAAGAACCGCCAGACCGGCGACTACCAGAACCCGCTGCCCATCCAGATCCCGGGCGACGGGCTGGTCGAGAGCTGCGCCGACCCGAGCCTGATCCGCGGCCAGCAAGAGGGCGACACCGACTGGTACATGTACTGCACCAAGGACCCGCTCAACGACGAGGACCGCAATGCCGCGGGCGAGTTCAACTTCCGCAACCTCCCGATGCTGCGCTCGAGCGACCTGGTCAACTGGACCTACGTCGGCGACGCCTTCGCCGAGGTGCCGGCCTGGGGCGAGCCAACTGCCGGGGTCTGGGCGCCCGAGATCCAGTTCTTCAACGATCAGTACTACCTCTACTATGTGATCACCGACACCGACGACAGCGTCAGCGGCGCCCCCGGCTGCGGCGGCGACTCGGCGATCGGCGTGGCCACCAGCGCCAGCCCCCTCGGCCCCTGGGTGGACCAGGGCGCGCCCGTGGTCGAGCCGCGCTACAACGGCAACCCCGATCTGCCGTTCGGCCAGCGTGAGTGTAACTTCTTCTGGACCTTCGACCCCGAGGTGATCAGCGCCGACGGGCAGCGCTACATCTACTACGGCAGCTATTACGGCGGGATCTTCGTGCGACCGCTCGCGGCGGACGGGCTGAGCAGCGACCCGGCAGCCGCCGTGCAGGTCGCCATCGCCAACCGCTACGAGGGCGCCGAAGTGGTCTACCGCAGCGGCTACTACTACATGTTCGTCTCGGCGGGCAACTGCTGCAACGGCCCGGTCACCGGCTATAGCGTCTTCGTGGGCCGCTCTGAGAGCCCCCTCGGGCCCTTCGTCGACCGCGAGGGCGTCTCGTTCCTCGCGGGGCGCGTGGGCGGCACGCCGGCGATCACCCAGAACGGCAACCGCTGGGTCGGCGTGGGTCACAACTCGGTCTTCCAGGACCTCGAGGGCCAGTGGTGGACGGTCTACCACGGGGTCGACGTGAACGACCCCTACTTCGCCGGGACGAACAACTTCACCAAGCGCCCGGTGCTGCTCGACGAGCTCGAGTGGGTGCGCGGCTGGCCGGTCCTGCGCGCGGGCCTCGGCCCGTCGGACGAGCCCCTGCCCGCCCCCGCCGCCCAACCCGGCGACAAGAGCAAGTCGCGCCACCGCCCGCCCCAGGAGCTGCGGCTCGGCAAGCGCATCCTCGCCGAGGAGTTCGCCGGCGGCCTGAGCCTCGACTGGACCTGGGTGCGCGAGCCCGACCCGGCCACCTACAGCGTGACGGACGACGGCCTCAACATCACTGTGCAGAAGGCCGACCTGTTCGAGGGCAACAACAGCGCCTCGGTGCTGACCCTGCCCCCGGTGGCGGGCGACTATGTCGTCGAGACCAGGGTGCGCCTCGACGTCCCGCCCGAGGGCTGCTGCCAGAACTTCGTACAGGCCGGGCTGCTGCTCTATGGCGACGACGACACGTATGTCAGGCTGATGCACGTCTCGATCTGGGAGACGCGGCAGATCGAGTTCGGCAAGGAGTTCGTCGAGCCGGAGCGCGGCCCCCACTTCGGCGGCACCCTGGGCGGGCCGCCCGACGAGTGGACCTACCTGCGCATCCTCAAGCGCACCGTCGACGGCCAGGAGCTCTACACCGCCTACTCGAGCCGCGACGGCAAGACCTGGGTGCGCGCCGGCACGTGGGCCCACGCCCTCGGCGAGGGCGCGCGGATCGGCCTGGCGGCGATGGGCCAGCAGGGCGATGTGCCGGGGGTCTTCACCGCCACCTTCGACTATGTGCGCGTGTACGAGTACAAGCGGGGGCTGTAGCTCGCCCGGCGAGAGCGGCGCATAGGTGAACTGCGAGAGGGCCGCGGCGGCCCTCTCGCCCTTTCCCGCACCCGCCGATGGCGGGCCTACGAACGCACGTAATCCTCGTGCAAGATCGCGTCGAGGGCCGCGACGAGGAAGTCGGCGTCGCCCTCGTCGAAGGGCAGGGGCGGGCGGATCTTGATCACATTGTGGTACGGGCCGTCGGTGCCGGCCAGGACGCAGCGCTCGCGCAGGCGGTTGACCACGTACGAGGCTGCGGCGGCGGCGGGCGCGCGGGTCTCGCGGTCGCGCACCAGCTCGAGGCCGAGGAACAGGCCCGCGCCGCGCGCGTCGCCCACGACCGGGTGGCGCTCGACCAGCCCGCGCAGGCCGCTCAGCAGGCGCCCGCCGACGCGCTGGGCCCGCTCCTGCAGGCCCTCGTCGCGGATCACGTCGAGCACGGCCAGGCCAGCGGCGCAGGCCACGGGGCTGCCGCCGAAGGTGCTAAAAAACTCCATGCCGTTGTCGAACGCGTCGGCGATCGCGCGGGTGGTGACCACCGCGCCCAGCGGGAAGCCGTTGCCGATCGGCTTGCCCAGAACCACGATATCGGGCGTCACGCCCTGCAGCTCGAAGCCCCAGAAGGCCGCGCCGAGCCGCCCGAAGCCCACCTGCACCTCGTCGGCGATGCAGACCCCGCCGGCGGCGCGCACGGCGGAGTAGACCGCCGCCAGGTAGCCAGGGGGCAGAACGATCTGTCCGCCCACACTGGGCAGCGACTCGGCGATGTAGCCCGCCAGGCCGCGGCCTCGCCCTTGCAGCGCCTCCACCAGCGCGGCGACCTCGGCGGCGTACTTCGGCCCGGCCTGGGGGTCGTCGCGCCGATAGGGGCCGCGGTAGTCGTCGGGGATCGCGGCGACGTGCACCCAGTCGGGCGCGCCCGTGCCGCCGGGGCCGGCGAACTTGTACGGGCTGATGTCGATCAGGCCGGTGGTGTGGCCGTGATAGGCCGCGTCGAGCACGATCATGTCGCGCTGGCCGGTGTAGGCCCGGGCCAGGCGCAGAGCCAGCTCGTTGGCCTCGCTGGCCGAGTTGACGAAGTAGCAGACCTGCAGCGCTTCCGGCATCAGGGCGGTCAGCCGCTCGGCGTAGCGCACGATCGTGTCGTGCAGGTAGCGCGTATTGGTGTTCAGCAGCCCGAGCTGGGCCTGGGCGGCGGCCACGACCCGCGGGTGGCTGTGGCCGACGTGAGGGACGTTGTTGTAGACGTCCAGGTAGGCCCGGCCGGTCTCGTCGTAGAGGTACTGCCTCCAGCCGCGCACGATCTTCAGCGGCTTGCTGTACGAGATGCTCAGGTTGCGCCCGATGCGCGCGCGCCGCGCCGCCAGGGTCTCGGCCGGGGTGGGCTGGGCCTGCGGCAGGCTCGCCGGGGGGATAGCGAGGATCAGGTTGGGGTCGGGCGAGTTGGCCAGATAGAGCTCGCGCCGGCTCGCCAGGGCCACGCCCGGGTAGTCGCGATCCAGCTCGAGCAGATCGATGATGATCTGCAGATGCAGGTGCGGCGGCCAATCGCCGTTGCCGGGTGGCCCGCCGATGCTGCCGATGCGCTCGCCGCGGGCCACGGCCTGCCCCACCGTCAGGTGCTCGAGCGCCCAGCGGTCGAGGTGCCCGTAGAGCGTATAGAAGCGCTCGCCGTCGTCGGTGGCGTGCGCGAGGATGACCAGCGGACCGTAGTCGAGGCGCTGGGCGTTGTCGGCCAGGCAGTGGACCACGCCGGCCAGGGGGGCGTAGACCGGGGCGCCTGCGGCCGTCCAGAGGTCGAGGCCCAGATGGATGGTGCGCCGCTCGTCGGTCGGGTGCTCGCCCGCGCCGAAGGCCGGGGCCGCGTAGAGCATGCGCGCCTCACCGTAGCCGCCCGCGCCCACCGGCGCGCCCGCGGCCCGCAGCAGCCCGTCGATGGTCGCGGCGAGGGCGTCGCGCTCGACCGCCGCCGGGTTCGCGCCCAGGGCCAGGCTGCCCACGCTCAGGTCGAGGGGGGCCACCGGGCCGGCGCGCAGGTCCAGGTCGAGCACGCGGGCGAACTGCGCCGTGTTGGCCGCGAGCCACGCGCGCACCCGCTCGCCCTGGGGCAGCGGCGGCAAGCCACAAGCCTGGCGCAGCGTGTAGTGGGCCAGGCGCGGGTGGATCTGGGCGAGGCGCTCGAGGGCCTCCCAGGCCGGGGCCTCGCTGATCGTCAGGTAGGGGTCGTCGGGCTGCTCGGCCTTGCGCAACGCCGAGTTGACCACGCTGACCGCGAGGCGGGCCCCGATCAGCGGGAAGAGCACGGCCAGCTCATCCTCGCTCAGGGGGTTCGCGCCGTGGTAGCCGGCCACCACCCGGGCGATCGCGCCCAGGGGGTCGGCCTTGCCCAGCAGGGCGTAGGCGGCGGCAATCGCCGGCTCGCAGACCGTGTTGGTCAGGATGGCATCGCCGAAGTCGATCACGCCCGCCATGCGCTGCGGCCACTCGCCCGCGTCGCCCACCAGCAGGTTGTAGTCGTTGGCGTCGTTGTGGATGACGCTGCGGCGCAGCCCGAGTAGCAGCGGGGCGGCCTCGGCCTCGTAGCGGCGCAGAAAGCTCTCGGCCAGGACGCGTCGCTCGGGGTCTGCGATCGCGTCGAGCCGCGCGCCGATCCAGCCGGCGCGGGCCAGGTCCCACTTCAGCTCGCGCGCGGCGGCCGGGTGCGCAAAGTCGGCCAGGGCCGCGTCGAGCCGCCCCAGCAGCGCGCCAAGATCCACCAGCAGCGCGTCGGAGTGGGGCCGCGCGTCGGCCAGCAGGCGCCCCGGCAGGTAGCTCAGCATCCAGACCAGCCGCTCGGCGCCGCCGGCGAGGCGCACCGACGCGACGGCTTCGCCCGCCTTCGTGGGGCAGACCCGCGGCAGCGGCAGCCCCGGGTCGCGCTCGGCCAGGTGGGCGAGCAGGGCCGCCTGCAGCTCGACCACCGGGCGCTCGGCGTCGGGGTGCATCAGCTTGAGGATGTACTCGCCCCCATTGTCGGCCAGCAGGTGGAAGTTGTCGTCGTACTCGCCGGGCAGCGGGCGCGGGTCGGCCCTCAGGCCGTACAGCTCGCTGGCCAGGGCGCGGGCGTCTTCGAGACTCACGGGAGTGCTCCGATATCAAGGATGAAGGATGAAGGATGAGGGATGAAAGATGAAGGCTGGAGCGCCAATTGTACCGCAGCGGGGCATATGTTATGATGCGGGCGCACATTTGTACGGAGCCTGGTATGAGCGAGCCTCTTCCCGATAACCTGGGCACGGCGGCCCTGCCCGCGGCCGTCCTCGCGGCCATTCAGGACTGCGCCGCGGCCTGCCGCTCGACCCTGCAAGAGCTGGAGGGCGAGCGCGAGCGGTTGCGGGCCGCCCTCGACCGGCGCATCAGGCTCGCCCCAGACGGGCGGGCGCGGCGCCTCTGCGCGGTCGACGGGGCCCACGCCACCGTGCCGGCGGCCGGGGCCACCTTCGCCGCGATCGCCGCCGCCGCGGTCGAAGAGGTCGCGCTGACCGACCAGGATGTGCTGGTGCGTCTGCTGCCCCCCGTCGAGGAGCTCGAGAGCATCCTCGGCGGCCTGCGCTGCGTGCTCGAGCTGCGCCTGCTGGCCCGCCGCGTGCGCGCCACCAGCAGCGGGCTATTCCTGCTCGACGGCTCGTTCTACTCGATGCTGCTCGAGATCAACCGCATGCTGGTGCGCTACGCCCAGGATCACCGCGGCCGTCCGCCCGCCTGGTGGGACACCTTCCGCCCCCTGATCGAGGGCTTCTTCGCCGACGACGACTGGCGCCTGGTGCTCGAGTGCCGGCGCGTCGTCGCCCACCCCAAGTCGGCCACCGCCGCCGACGACGTGCTCGAGCTGGCCCCCCATCTCTCGGGCACGGTCACCGACCGCACCCTCTGGACCAGTGTGCTCAACCCGGGCGAGCACTCGCTGCCGGTCAGTCTGATCCGCAAAGACAAGCCGCACCTGCTGACGGGCTACAAGAACCCCGCCCTGCCCGACTTCCGCGAGCGGCGCACGGCCATCGAGCACGGCTACGGCCAGCTCTACGTGCTCTACTACAGGCCCGACGGCGCAGGCCCGGCCTACCGCCTCGAGCTGCCCGCCGCCCTGATCGCCCGCGAGCCCCTCGGCGCCGTGCTGGCGACCTTCCGCGGGGCCCTGCGCGTCACCAGCGTCCAGGAGCCCCTGCCCCAGTTCCTCGCCGACGCGATCTGCCGCCAGCTCGGCCGCGCCCTGGCCGCCACCGCCGAGGGCGCCCGCACCACCCTGCAGAACGAGTTCGAAATGGGCCTCGTGCAGCGCTACCTGGGCCCATACCGTACTCCGCGCTAGGAGTACAACGAGGGTTCCATTTTTCACCACGAAGACCACTTCGTGACCTTCGTGCCCTTCGTGGTAAAAACAGGAGCCCGTTTCGGCCTACCTTCGGTCCAGCCTTGCCGCGGCCACCTTGCGCCCCAGCACGGCGTAGAACGACGAGATGCGCAGGCAGGCCAGGTGGGCCGCCGTGGGCGCGAGCCCGCTGTCGAAGTGCTCGTCGTCGACCCCGTTGATCACCCCGCGCACGGTGAAGCTGAGGAAGTCGTGGGGGTCCCAGACGTTCCACCAGCGCGCGAGGAAGCGCCGGTCGGGGAAGGGCGCCGCGATGCCCGGCCCGTACGTTGGGTCGCTGGCGAGGAAGAGCTGCATCTCCTCGAAGAGCCCGATCTGCGACGAGAGCGAGGCCCAGAAGTCGACATGGATGCCCTGGTGCTCGGGCAGGCTGGGCAGAAACGCGGTCAGCACGTCGTAGACGATCGCCCCGCCCAGACTATGGCTGAAGACCACCAGCGGCTCGCCCGGACGCCTGGCCTGGGCCTCGCGCCCCCGCTCGAGCGCGTCGATCACCCGTAGCGGGATCGGGCCGGGGTGCTCGGCGGTGCCGCGCTGCACGAAGTAGTGCAGGGCGTCGCCCAGGAACATGGCCGTGGCCTTGGTCTGGGGTCGGCGCAGCACGGCCACGATGCGGCCCAGGTAGTAGGCCAGGCCCGCCGTCAAACGACGCCAGCCCTCGCCCAGCAGGTGCCGGCGACGCCCGCCCGGCCAGAGGGCCATGATCGGGTGGTTGTGGAAGACCGGGGGCGGGGTCAGCGGCACGCTCAGGCCGTCGGAGCGCAGCGACACCCCCAGGTCACCCCAGTAGGCGACGATGATCTCGACGTTGTGGCCGTCGGGCGCCAGGGCCGGGGCCACATAGTGGCGCAGGTGCTCGACCACGTGGTCGATGTCGACCTTGTACTTGCGATAATACTCGCGCGTTCCCGCGCCGTGGACGAAGACGATCGGCATGGTATTCCTCTATCCCAGCCCGTTGCGGGCCGCGACCGCGCCGTACCAGCGGGCCGAGGCCCTGGGCGTGCGGGCCTGGGTGGCGAAGTCGACGTGGACCAGACCGAAGCGCGGGTGGTAGCCCTCCTCCCACTCGAAGTTGTCGAGCAGGCTCCAGACGAAGTAGCCCCGCAGGTCGATGCCCGCCGCGATCGCCCGCCGGGCCTCGGCAATATGGGCCCGCAGGAAGGCGATGCGATCCTGGTCGTCGAAGGCCCCGTCTGGGGCATCGGGGAAGGCCGCCCCATTCTCGGTGAGGTAGAGCGGCAGCGCGGTGTGCTCGCGGGCCAGACTCAGGGCCTCGAAGATCGCGGGCGGGTAGATCTCCCAGCCCATGCCGGTGAGGGCGCCGCCCGGCTTGAGGATCTTCAGGCCGGTGATCGGGTTGGCGTCGCCCCGCACCACCGCCCGCGTGTAGACGTTCAGGCCCAGAAAGTCGAGGGGCGCGCCGATGATCGCCATGTCTCCGGGTCTCGCCCGCAGCGCGGTCAGCCGGCTCAGGAAGAAGGCCGCGGCCTCGGGCGGGTAGCGCCCCTGAAAGAGCGGGGCGAGGAAGAGCCGGTTGGTGATCGCGTCGAGCCGCACGGCCGCGCGCCGGTCGCGGGCGCGACCCGTGGCCGGATGGCACGGCCTGATGTTGAGCACGATCCCAAGTTTGGGCGAGCTGCCGGGCGGGGCGCTCGCGCGGAAGGCCGCCACGGCCAGCCCGTGGGCCAGCAGCAGATTGTGGGCGACCTGCCAGGTCAGCCAGGGGCGGCGCAGCCCGGGCGCCTTGGCCCCGTTGGCGTGCCCGGCGTAGGTGATCAGCATGGGCTCATTCAGGGTGGCCCAGAGGGGGGCGTCGGCGCCGAGGGCGGCGGCGACGTGGCCCGCGTACTCGGCGAAGCGCGCCGCCGTGTCGCGGTTGGCCCAGCCCCCGCGCGCTTGCAGTGCCTGGGGCAGATCCCAGTGGTAGAGCGTGGCTGTGGGCGTGATCCCCGCCCGCCGCAGGGCCTCGAGCAAACGCCGGTAGAAGTCGAGCCCGCGCTGGTTGGGCCGGCCCGTCCCGTCTGGCTGGATACGCGGCCAGGCGATGCTGAAGCGGTATGCGCCCAGGCCGAGTTCGGCCATCAGGGCTACATCGTCCGCGTAGCGGCGGTAGTGGTCACAGGCGACCTCGCCGCTCTCGCCGCGGGCCACCCGGCCGGGGGTGCGGCTGAAGCGGTCCCAGATACTCTCGCCCTTGCCGTCGGCGTCCCAGGCGCCCTCGATCTGGTAGGCCGAGGTGGCCGCGCCCCAGAGGAAGCCGGCGGGAAAGGGGGACGCCATATCGTGTACACTAGACGCCATCGTCGTCCTTCCAACACAGACAGAGCGGAGGTCATGATGCCACGGATCGGCGTCTTCCACGTCTCGGCGGGCACGGGCCACACCAGCGCCGCGAAGGCCCTCGGGGCGGCCTTCGAGCGCATCCCCGGGGTCGAGGTCCACACCGAGGATGTCTTCGACCACGTCAACGACCTGGCCCGCAAGACGATCACGAGCGCCTACAACGATATCTCCACCAGGCTGCAGCCACTGTACACCATGGTCCACTCCGGCATCAACCTCACCGACGCCCAGCAGGCCATGAAGGCCAATAAGGCCATGACCACGGCCGGCAAACCCTTCTTGACCCGTTTCGTGCGCCATGTGCGCGAGCTGGCGCCGGACGCGATCGTCTGCACCATGCAGTGGCCGCTGCACGTGCTGCACGATTATGCCGTCGAGCGGGGCGTGCCGATCTACGCCGTGATCACCGACTACTCGGTGCAGAGCACCTGGCTGATGGAGGATGTGGCCGGCTACTTCGTCGCCAGCACGCTCAACCGCGACGTGCTGCTGGCCCGCGGGGTGCCGCTCGAGCGCATCCAGATCACCGGCATCCCGGTGCGGCTCGAGATCGCCGAGCCGAAGGATCGCGACGAGATGCGCCGCCGCCACGAGCTGCCGCTCGACCAGGGGGTGATTACCATCTTTGGCGGCGGCATCGCGGTCGACCGCGTGCGCAACATGGTCGAGAACAGCCTCAAGCTCGAGCGCCCCGGCGTGGTGAATGTGGTGGCCGGGCGCAACAAGGATCTGACCGACGGCCTCAAGGATCTGACCGACGGCCCTCAGATGCGCCTGCGCCTGCTCGACTTTATCACCTATGTCGACGACCTGGTGGCGGCGAGCGATATTGTGGTCACCAAGCCGGGCGGCCTGATGACCAGCGAGGTGCTGGCCCGCGGCACGCCCATGATCGTGATCGACCCGGTGCCCGGGCAAGAGGAGTGGAACGCCGACTTCGTGGCGGCCTCGGGGGCCGGGGTGCAGGTGCGTGTGCCCGAGCTGGTGCCCCGCGCCATCGATATGCTGCTCGCTCAGCCCGAACGCCTGGCCCTCATGCGCGGCCAGGCCATGGCGGTCGGCCGCCCCCGGGCCGCCTACAGCATCGCCGAGCGCGTCGTCGCCGACCTGTGAACGACCGCGGGTCGGCCCCGCCCGAAAAGCGGACTCAGCCGACCGAGCGCTCGCGCAGGGGGCGAGCGGCCGGTCGCGCCGGCGCGAAGCGCACCTGGGCCACGGGGGCGCCGGCCGACTCGAGCACAATGGCGGGGCCCGTGGTCTCGTCGCCCGGGCTGTAGACGATGCCGGTCAGACCTGTGGCGGCGTAGAGCGCGCGGCCGCCGGCGCAGGCCAGCAGGTCGGCCGAGGCGGCGTCGCCCGCCAGGTGCAGACCGTCGAAGGGCAGGCGCTCGGCGATCAGCTCGGGCTCGGCGCCCGCGGTCACGAAGGTGGCAGGGTACCCCTGCAAGGCGCCGCTGAGCTCGGCGCAGAAGCGCTCCCACTGCTCGGGGGGAATAATCTGCATATGCTGCTCCTATGCTGCTCGTAGGACTATAGTACCCCCTACCGGCGCTGAGCGCAAGCGGGCGCCCCCGGCCCTTGACGCGGAGCCACCGGCGGCTTATATTGACCCGGATTCATTTATCACGAGGGGGGTCATGCGACGAGCAGTGCGCGAGGAGGATAAGGCGGCGCGGCGCGAGGCCCTGCGGGCCGCGGCGTGGCGCATGTTCCAGGAGCGCCCGTACGAGGCGATCAGCGTGGGCGAGATCGCCGATGCGGCCGGCCTGGCTAAGGGTACGCTCTACCTGTACTTCACGACCAAAGAGGAGCTCTTCCTCAGCGTGCAGGAGCAGCAGTTCGCGGCCTGGTTCGACGCCCTCGCCGCCGCTCTGGGCGACCTCGCCCCCAACAGCCCAGTCGAGCGCGTGGCCGCCGCCGTCACCGCGACCCTGCTGGAGGTCCCGGCCCTGGTGCGCCTCTTCGCGATCACCCACGCCGTGCTCGAGCGCAACGTGGGCGTCGAGCCGATCCGGCAGCTGAAGACTCTGCTGCGCGACCGCCTGCTGAGCAGCGGCGCGCTGCTCGAACAGGTCTTGCCGGGCCTGGGGCCGGGCCAGGGGGCCCGCGCCCTGCTCCACGCCTACGCCCTCGTCGTCGGCATCCAGAGCCTCGCCGAGCCCGCCCCCGGCGCCCGCGCCGCCCTGGCCGGCGACCCGGCCCTGGCCCTCTTCCAGGTCGACTTCGGCCAGGAGTTCAGCGCATCCCTCGTCGCCCTGCTCCGAGGGATGCTGGCGCCCCAACAGGCGTAGCGCGCCTAGCGCACATACCCCCGCTCGGCCAGCCAGGCCGCGCCCTGGCGCACCTTGTTGGCGCTGATCTC
>CAZKTU010000137.1:10447-16450 GCA_964555675.1 uncultured Oscillochloris sp. | reverse complement strand
TAGCGCGCCTCGATCGCGGCGACCGCCCGCCCCACGCCGTCCTCGCCGGCGATGATCGCGCCGAGGGCGGCGGCGCGGCGGCGCATGAGCGGGTCGCTCAGGGTGCGCTCGAGGGCGGCGGCGAGGCGATCGGCGCGCAGGCGGTGGCGCGGCAGGGGCGGCGGCCCGACCCCGAGGGCGGCCGCCCGGCGCGCCCAGAAGATCTGGTCGCCCCACGCGGGCACGCCGAGCTGGGGCACCCCGGCCCGCAGGGCGGCGGCGACCGTGCCCGAGCCGCCGTGGTGGACCACCGCGGCCATCTGCGGGAAGAGCCAGTCGTGGGGCGCGGCCGTGATCGCGCACATATCCTCGCCCCAGCCCCGGGGCTCGAGGCCGCCCCAGCCCGCGGCCAGCACCCCGCGCCGCCCGTGTCGTCGCAGAGCGGCCACCACCTGCGCGCCCACGCGGGCCGCCTCGTCGCTGACCATGCTGCCGAAGCCGACGTAGACCGGCGGCGGGCCGGCCTCTAGGAAGGCCACCAGGTGCGGCGGCGGGCTCCAGCCCGGCGTAGGCAGGTACCAGAAGCCGGTGACCAGCTCGTGCGCGCCCCAATCCGGCGGGCGTGGGATGGTCGCCGGGCTGTAGGCGTGCAGCACCAGGTCGCGGCGGGCGCGCATCGCCGCGAACGGCCCCCAGAGCGGGGCGGGGGGCAGCCCGAGCTCGCGGGTGCGCCAGGCGTCGACGAGGCCGCGCAGAGGCAGCCAGGCCAGCTGGTCGGCAAGATCGTAGGTGCGCCGGCGCAGCCAGGGGCCCGGCGGATCGCCCCAGGGCCAGTAGGCCCCGGCCAGGGCGCCCGTGCGGTTCGGGTGCAGACGGGCGGCGACGAAGGGCACGCCCAGGGCCTCGGCGAGATCCTGGCCGATGATCGGCAGCCCGCTGACGATCAGCTCGGCGCCCTGCACCGCCGCCCACAGGTCGCGCTGCACACCCGCCACCAGGGGGCGCAGGGCCCGGTCGATGCGCCACATCGCGTAGGGCAGGTTCGCGCCGGCCTCGGTGATGATCGGGCCCAAGCCGTCGCGGAGCAGCGTCTGGTAGTCGAAGTTCACCGGACCGAGGGTCAGCCCCGCCCCCTCGACGGTCGCGCGGTGATCGAGCGTGGTCGCCAGGACGACCCCGTGGCCGGCCCGCACCAGCCCGGCGCCGAGGGCGGCCATGGGCCTGATGTCGCCGTGGGAGCCGATCGCGATGAGGGCGATGCGCATCTGGTTAGACGCCCCGAGCTCAGCGAGCGGCGCCGCTGGCGGCTGGGCTGAAATGGCCGAAGTGTTTCACCACGAAGGGCACGAAGGTCACGAAGGCAGGAGAGAAGCTCTGCCGGTACTCGAACCTCATCGCCGCTCGTTTGGCTCAGGCAGAGCGGACTGGCGCAGCGAGAAGCCCATTGTCAGTTCTGACCAAAGACCAGAGACCGCCTACCAGAACCGGGCTCTTGCCCGTGCAGGTGGTCCTTGGTCCTTGGTCCTTGGTCCTTGGTCGCAACCGGGCAGGCACGTCCAGAAAGCAGTGCTACTCAAGCGCCAGATCGGCGAGGGGCAGGCCGAGGTAGTCGGCCAGGACGGCGACGATCATGGCGTGGTCCTCGCGCTGGGGGAGGCCCGAGACCGTGATCGTGCCGACGGGGCCGGAGCCCTCAAGGGCGAGCGGGAAGGCGCCGCCGTGGGCGGCGTAGTCGCGGGTCGGCAGGCCCAGCTTCTCTTCGAGGCTGCCGCCGTCGCGCTTGAGGCCGAGGCCGACCGCGTACGAGCTGGTCCCGTGCAGGTCGGCCACGTTACGCTTGCGGCGGGCCCAGTCGGCGTTGACCGGGGCGGTGCCCTCCATCGCATAGAGAAAGAGGGTCTGCCCGTTGAGGCGGATCTCGATCGTTACGGCGACGCCCTGGGCCTCGGCGGCGGCCTTGAGCCGCGAGCCGATCTCCCAGGCGGTGCGGGCGTCGAAGCTCGGGAAGCGCAGGCGGCGCTCTTGCTCGGCGATACGGGCGAGGTCGCGGTCGATCTCCATGGTCTCCTCACGGCAGCGGCGGCGGTGGCGTAGCGACCGCATTATACCGCCGAGTTGTCAGGCCATGGGAGGGCCGGGGCGGGCAAAGCCCTCTCTGAAAAAACCCTTTTCCGTCCTACGGCGTGCCGCAAGCCTGGCTTGCGAGCACTCACCGCAGCTCGAAGCCGAGGCGATGCAGGGTCTCGCGCAGCGTATCGCGGCCCGAGAGGCTCTGGGGGCCCGCCACGCGCTGGGCCGAGTGCTGAGCCCAGTCGCCCTCGACGCGCATCTGCTGCTCCTGGTAGAAGTCGGCCATGGCGGTGTTGTAGCTGGCCACGGCGGCGGGCTCGTGCTCGGCGCTGTAGACCTCGCGGTGGAGCACGGCCGCCTGGGGCAGGCGTGGCTTCACGGCGGCAGGTTTCGCCGGGTCGGGCCAGCCGACGCAGAGGCCAAAGACGGGCAGCACCCGCGGGGGCAGGCCGAGCTCTTCGGCGACGGCGAGGGGCTGGTTGCGCATCGCGCCGATATAGACCGTGCCCAGGCCCAGGGCCTCGGCCGCCACGACCGCGTTCTGGGCCGCCAGGGCCGCGTCGATCACCCCGACCAGCAGCAGCTCGGTATAGTCGAGGCCGGCATGGGGCAAGTCGCGCCGCGCGGCGACGCGGGCCAGGCGCGAGAGGTCGGCGAGCCAGACCAGGAAGAGGGGCGCGACCCGAATGTGAGCCTGGTTGCCGGCGAGCTCGGCGAGACGCGCCTTGCGCTCGGGGTCCTCGACGGCGACCACGCTCCAGGCCTGCAGGTTCGACGAGGTCGCGGCCGACTGGGCCGCCGCCACCAGGGCCTCGAGCGTGCCGGCGGGGAGCGGCGCGGGGCTGTAGGCCCGCACCGAGCGGTGGTTGAGCAAGAGCTCGAGGGTCTCGCTCAAGGCCGGCTGCGAAGGCGCTTCGCCCGCGCCATAACGTTGGCGAAGGAGCTCGGCGGCAGTTGATGATGACACAGTTTTCCTCATCCTTCAAAGGCAAGGCTTCACCTTGCTGCGCTCTATGTTACCGTCTTGCGGGAGGCGTGGAGGGCCAGGCCCCTCCACATCTACCCGTCGCGGGGCCGAAGGCCCGTGCCCCCGCGGCCTGGGGCGGGTAATGTTGAGAAAGCCAACGGCACTTATAAACTATACCTGAAGAGTGCGCGCCGGGCCAGAGCGGCGTCTGACCAGAGTAGACAGTTTCAGGCCGACGGCGTATCATAGAAGAACCGCGCGTTGTTTTGGAGATACGTATGGGCAGGACGGCCCTGCTGGAGCCCGGCGCACCCACGGCTTCGGGCTCGCCCGATCCTGCCGTACGCAATCGCGACACCCTGATCGCCCTCGTCGGCGGCGGGGCCAACGGCATCATCCTGCTGCTGCTGAATATCTCGATGGCGGGGCTGGTCTACCCGAGCAGCCTGGGCGCCCTGCAGGCCCGCGGCGTCGGCCTGATGCTGCTCGGCGCGGCCCTGCTGGCCCTGGTCACGGCCCTAACCAGCAGCCTCACCATCTCGATCGCCGCGCCCCAGGCCGCCACCGTGGTCGTCGCCGCGTCGATCGTCGCCGGGGTGGTCGCGGCGGCCTCGCCCGCCGCCTCGGCCCAGGCGACCTTCGTCACCGGCCTCGCGGCGGTCATCCTCAGCTCGCTGGTCGGCGGGCTGGTGCTCTACATGCTCGGGGCCACGGGCCTGGGGCGGATCGCGCGCTACCTGCCCTACCCCGTGGTGGGCGGCTTCATCGCGGGCGTCGGCTGGCTGTTCATCAGGGGCGCGATCGACCTGAGCGCCGGCCTGCTTCCCGCCCTCGACACGCTCGGGCCGCTGCTGGCGCCCGCGGCCCTGGCGCGCTGGGTCCCCGCCGCCGTGGTCGGCACGATCCTGGTGGGCGGGCGGCGCTGGTGGAACCCGCTGCTGCTCTTCCCGGTGACCCTACTCGGCTCGATCGCCCTGTTTCACTTGATCCTGGCCCTCAGCGGCACACCCCTGGCCGCGGCAGCGGCCGACAACTGGCTGCTCGGGCCCTTCCCGTCGGGCTCGCTCGTGCAGCCCCTCGGCCCCGGCGAGCTGGGGCTGATCGACTGGGGCGCGGTCGCCGGCCAGGGCCTCAACATCATCACCATGCCCCTGATCGCCGCGATCGTGATGATCCTCTACCTGAGCGGGATCGAGATCAGTATCAGGCGCGACCTCGACCTCGACCGCGAGCTACGCGCGGGCGGGCTGGGCACCCTGGCCGGCGCCCTGTTCGGCGGGGTGACCGGCTTCCACCTGCTAGCCCTGAGCGTGCTGATGCACCGGATGGGTGTGCGCAGCAAGCTGGGCGGGGTGATCGCCGCCGTCGTCGTCGCGCTGCCGCTGCTCTTCGACGCCACCATCCTCAACATCCTGCCGCGCTTCGTGCTGAGCGGCCTGCTGATCTACTTCGGCTACACCTTCATGTTCGAGTGGCTCGTCACCCAGCGCCGGCGCATGTCGCGGCTCGACTACGCCCTGCTGCTGCTGATTGTGCTGGTCATCGCCGCCAGGGGCCTGCTCGCCGGCGTCGGGGTGGGGCTGGTCGCGGCGCTGCTGCTCTTCGCCGCCGAGTACAGCCGGGTGCGGGTCGTGCGGCGCGCGCTCAGCGGGGCCTCGCGGCGCAGCCGCTTCACGCGCTCGGCGGCCGAGCGCAAGCTGCTCGACGCCGAGGGCGAGCGCATCATTATCCTCGAGCTGCAGGGCTATATCTTCTTCGGCACCGCCGCGCGGCTGCTTGACAGCGTGCGGGCCCAGCTCGACGCCCACCCGGCGCCCCGCCCCCACTACCTGATCCTCGATTTCGCCGACGTCAGCGGCCTCGACTCGTCCGGCCTCTACGCCTTCTCGCGAATGCAGCAGCAGAGCGCCGGCTGGCAGGTGAAGCTGCTGCTGAGCGGGATGGCGGACGAGATTCGCGGCCAGCTCGACGCCGCGGGCCTGCTGGCCGAAGGCGGGCCACTGCGCCTCGCGGCCAACCTCGACCGGGCCCTGGAGTGGTGCGAGCAGGATCTGATCAACGGCGCCGGGCTCGGGCGAGTCGCCCCCACCCTGGGCGAGCAGCTCGCGGGCGCCCTGCCCGAGGCGGCCCAGTTCGAGCGGCTGGGGGCCTACCTCGAGCGACACGAGGCGCAGGCGGGCGAGGTGCTGCTGCGCCGGGGCGACCCGGCCGACGATCTGCTCTTCATCGAGTCGGGGACGGTCACCGCCCAGATCGGCCGGCCAGACGCCGCGCCCGTGCGCCTGCAGACCATGGCCGGGGGCAGTATCGTGGGCGAGATCGGGCTCTACCTCGGCGCCCCGCGCACCAGCGACGTCGTCTGCGAAGAGCCCTGCGTCTACTACCGGCTGAGCGCCGCGGCCCTGCGCCGCATGCGCGACGAGAGCCCCGACCTGGCCATCGCCATCCACGAGCACCTCGCCCGCGGCATGGCCGAGCGGCTCACCCATACGATCACCGCCCTCGACGCGGCCCTGGACGGGTAGGGTCGCGCCGCGTGGGCCAACGGAGAGGTTCATGGATCACGCTGAGGGGGTGGAGCGGGACGACAGCTTCGAGCTGTACGACCTGGCCGTGGTGGTCGAGGCGATCGAGGGGCACTGCACCTGCGCCATGGCGGTCGGCGACCGCTTCTTCCTGCGGGGCGGCAAGCTGAGCCTGCCCGACGGGGCTGACTTCTGCCTGTACGCCCTGCAGGCGGTCATCCCGCTACTGCCGGCCCGGCAACGCCGCAACCACCCGGCCGACTGGATCGAGACCGATACGCGAGCCACCTGCCCCGACCCGGCCTGCCGGCTGATCATGCGCCTCGACCGGGTGGGCGCGCGCACCCTGCGCCACGACGACGTCAGCCCCATCCCCTGGGACTCGCTCGATTCGTAACCGAGGTATGCTCTTCGCCGCTGCCCACGGCAAGGGTACGTGCACACGGTGGGCCAGGGAGGGCT
>CAZKTU010000137.1:0-10347 GCA_964555675.1 uncultured Oscillochloris sp. | reverse complement strand
GCCCTCCACGTTTCGCTCAGGGTGGGCCAGGGAGGGCTTGGCCCTCCCTGAAATACTCCAGGCGGCAACGAGCGCAAGCGACGTTGCCGCCTGAAAAGGAAACCTATGCGCTTCGGCATCCGCTTCAATAGCGACTCGGGCCCGATCCGCGAGGTCGTGCGCTACGCCCAGCTGGCCGAGGAGCTCGGCTTCGACGACTTCTGGTACTGCCAGGACCTGATGAAGCGCGACGCCTGGGTCGTGCTGACCGCCGTGGCCGCGGCCACCAGCCGCATCCGCGTGGGCACCTGCATTGTCAACCCCTTCACGGCGAGCCCGGCCGAGATCGCCATGGGCGCGGCGAGCCTGCAGGAGTTCAGCGCGGGCCGCTTCGTGCTGGGCATTGGCCCGGGCGACCCGCCCTACCTCGACTGGGTGGGGCTGCGCCAGCGGCGCCCGGCCACGGGCCTGGCCGAGGCGGTCACGCTCATCAGGCGCCTGCTGCGCGGCGACGAGGCGGCCCACGAGGGCGCGGTCTTCGCCGGCTGGCAGCCCGGCGCCCGCATGCGCTTCCCGCTGCCGGAGCAGCCCATCCCAATCTATATCGGTGGGCAGGGGCCCCGCGTGCTCGAGCTGATGGGCGAGCTGGCCGACGGCGGGCTGCCCATCCTCTTCCCGCCCGAGGCCATCGACGGCGTGCGCGAGCGGGTGAGCGCCGGCGCGGCCCGGGCCGGGCGCAGCCTGGAGGGCTTCGACCTGGCGGCCTGTGTCTGGTGGTCGGTGGCCCCGACCCGCCGCGCCGCCGAGGATGCCCTGCGCTACCTGGTGGCCTACTACGGCCCCTCGCTGCGCGCCGAGACCCTCGCGCCGATCGGGCTGACCCCCGCGGACTTCGCGCCGGTGCGCGAGGCGTGGCAGGCCGGCGCGATGGCGCGCGCGATGGAGCTGCTGACGCCCCAGATGTTCCGCCTGGCGATCTACGGCGACCCCGACGAGATGGTCGCCCGGCTGCGCTGGCTCGTCGAGCGCGGCGTGACCCAGATCAACATCGGGCCGCCCCTCGGCCCCGACCCCGAGGCCGCCCTGCGCCTCACCGGCGAGCGGGTGCTGGCGCGGCTGCGCTGAGCGCAAGCGCGCGGCCCACCCCCGCGACGGACAAATTCTGGTACAGTACTAATATCGCACCGCGCACATGCGCGGTGTGGTTGTGTACGGGCCGCCCACACGGCGGCCAGCAATGACGGAGAACCCCTTGGAACTGACGATTAACGGCACGACATATCAGGTCGCCGAGGAGCCGGCGCGCATGCTGCTCTGGGTGCTGCGCGACGAGCTCGGCCTCACCGGCACCAAGTTCGGCTGCGGCGCGGGCTTCTGCGGGGCCTGCACGATCCACCTCGACGGCGTCGCGGCGCGCAGCTGCCAGACCCTGCTGTCCCAGGTCGCCGGGCGGACGATCACCACGATCGAAGGACTCGCCCAGGGCGAAACGCTCCACCCCGTGCAGCAGGCCTTCCTGGAGGCCCAGGCCCCGCAGTGCGGCTGGTGTCAGAGCGGCCAGATGATGACGGCCGCCGCCCTGCTCGCGGTCAACCCGAGCCCGACTGAGGACGAGATCACCGCGGCGATGGACGGCAACTACTGCCGCTGCGCCACCTATGGGCGCATTCGCCAGGCTGTGGCCAACGCGGCCGCCCTGGCCCGCGCCGCCAAGGAGGCCGCATGAGCAAGCAAGAGCGCCGCTGGCGGGTCACCCGTCGCGGCTTCCTGATCGGCGCGGGCATTGTCGGCGGCGGCCTGGCCCTGGGCGCGACCCTGGGCCTGCCCGCCATGCGCCTGGCGATTGCCGACAGCCTCGAGAGCGGCGGCGGCCCACCGTCCAGCTTCACTGGCGACCCCCAGCTCTGGTTCGAGCTCACCCCGGCGGGCATGGTGCGCCTCGCCGTGCCCAAGGTCGAGATGGGCCAGGGTGTGCACACGGCCCTCGCCCAGATCGCCGCCGACGAGCTCGAGCTGGCCTGGGAGCAGATCGAAGTCGTGCAGAGCGGCTCCCTCGGCCCGGTGGTCGACGGCGGCGGCACCAGCGCCAGCAACTCGGTCGTCTCGCTCTTCACGCCCCTGCGCGAGACGGCCGCCACCCTGCGCGAGCTGCTGCGGGCCGAGGCTGCCGCCCAGTTAGGCGTCGCGCCCAGCGAGCTGACGGCCGCCGCGGGGGCCATGTTCGTCAGCGCGAGCCCCGAGCGCCGCCTGAGCTATGGCGAGCTGGCCACGGGCGCGGCCGCCCGCCAGGCGCCCGAGGAGCCGCCGCCGCTCAAGCCCGCCGCCGAGTGGACGATCATCGGCACGAGCGCGCCCCGCGTGGACCTGCCGGCCAAGATCCGCGGCACGGCGACCTATGGCTACGACGCCCGGGTCGAGGGCATGCTCTATGGAGCCGTGGCCCGCCCGCCGACCCTGGGCGCCACCCTGCGCCGCAGCGGGCCTGGCGATGCGGCCGGCATGCCCGGCGTGGTCGCGGTGGTGGCCGAGAACGACTTCGCCGGGGCCGTGGCCGAGTCGCGCAGCGCGGCCTTCGCCGCCGTGGGCGCGTTGGAGCTGGAGTGGTCGGAGGGCCCGCCCCTGCAGCAGGAGCAGATCGAGGCCATGGTCCAGGCCGCGCCCGGGCGCGGTGTGGTCATCCAGCGCGCGGGCGACGGGGCGGCCCCGCTGCGTGGCGCCGAGGTGATCAGCGCCGAGTATCGCACGCCCATGGCCGCCCACGCCCACCTGGAGCCTCAGGCCGCCCTGGTCGACGTGCGCCCCGACCGGGTGATCGCCCAGGTCAGCACGCAGAGCCCGGTGGCCACGGCCGAGGCGATCGCCAGAGCCCTCGGGCGCAAGGCCGAGACGGTCGAGGTGATCCCGACCTACCTGGGCGGCGGCTTCGGGCGGCGCATCGCCACCGATGTGGCGGTCGAGGCGGCGCGGCTCTCGGCGGCGGCGGGCAGGCCCGTCCACGTGGGCTGGACGCGCACCGAGGAGTTTCGCTACGGCTTCGTGCGCCCGCCGACCCACCACGTGCTGCGGGCGACCCTCGGCCCGGGCGGGCGCATCGCCGCGCTGGAGCACAGCCAGGCCAGCGGCGACGTGCTCTTCCCCTTCTTCCCGGCGCCGCTGCGCTTCGTCTTCGGGGCCGACCTGGGGGCCTGGCGCGGCGCGCGCATCACCTACGCCATCCCCCACATCAGCGTCACCGCCGAGCGCGTCGCCCTACCCCTGGCCACGGGCTCGTGGCGCGGCCTGGGCCTGCTGGCCAACGTCTTCGCCGTCGAGAGCTTCGTCGACGAGCTGGCCTACGCGGCCGGGGCCGACCCCCTGACCTTCCGCGCCGACAACGCCGGCGACGACGAGCGGGGCAGCCGGGTGCGCGCCGTGCTGACCGAGGTGGCCCGGCGCTCGGGCTGGGGCACGGCGGCGCCCGCAGGCAGAGCCCGCGGGGTGGCCTGCTCGATCGACGCGGGCACGGCCGCGGCCCACGTGGCCGAGGTCTCGCTCAAGCCCGAGGGCGGGGTGCGCGTGCACAAGGTCTGGGCGGCGGTCGACCCGGGCCTGCCGATCAACCCCGACGGCGTGGCGGCCCAGACCGAGGGCAATATCGCCATGGGCCTCAGCTCGGTGCTGTTCGAGCGGCTGACAGTGCGCGATGGGCGGATCGAAGCGGGTAACTTCGGCGACTACCCGCTGCTCTCGATGCGCGACGCGCCCGCGATCGAGGTGGCCGTGCTGCGCAGCGGCGACGTGCCCTATGGGGTGGGCGAGCCGCCCATGGGCCCGATCGCGGCCGCGGTGGCCAACGCGGTCTTCGCCCTGACGGGCAAGCGCCTGCGCGAGCTGCCGCTGACGGGCGTGTAGGGCCTCACCCCACGGGCGGGCTGAACTCGGCGGCGGCGATGTAGCCGCCGTCGACCACCAGCGAGGTCCCGGTGATGCCGGCGGCCTCGTCGCTGCAGAGGAAGGCGGCGGCGCGGCCCATATCCTCGGGGTAGAGCATCTCGCCGCTGGGCACGCGGGCCAGGCGGCTGCGCAGGTGCGCGTCGGGGTCGGCGGCGTGGCGCACGTGGTAGCGCAGCATGGGCGTGTCGGTGATGCCGGGGCAGATACAGTTGACCCGCACCCGCTCGCGCCCATAGTCGAGGGCCAGGGCTTTGGTGAGCATCAGCACGGCGCCCTTGCTGGCGCAGTAGGCTGGCGTGCCCTGCTGGGCGATGAAGCTCGAGACCGAGGCCACGTTGAGGATGCTGCCGCCGCCGGCGGCGCGCAGGTGCGGCAGGGCGTACTTGGCGCTGAGGAAGATCGAGCGCACATTCACCGCCATGACCTGGTCCCACTCCTCGACGCTGCTCTCCTCGACGCTGCGCACGGCCACGATCCCGGCGTTGTTCACGACGATGTCGAGCCGCCCAAAACGAGCCACGGCGGCGGCGACGAGGGCGCGCACCTCGTCCTCACGCGTCACGTCGGCGCGCACGAAGAGGGCCTGGGCGCCCGTCGCCCTGAGCTCGGCGGCGGCGGCCTCGCCCGCGTCGCTCAGGTCGGCCAGGGCCACGGCGGCGCCCTCGGCGGCGAAGACGCGGGCGATGCCCAGACCGATGCCCTGGGCGGCGCCCGTCACGAGCGCGACCTTGCCGGCCAGCTTGCCCATGGGCTCAACCCTCCCGCGCGGCCTGGGCGGCGCGCTGCACGGCGGCGATCACCGCCTGCTCGGCCTGGCTCATCGGGTGGGCCAGGGCGGCGCGGCGCAGCGCGTCGAGGCGGCCCGCCCCGCCGGCCTGCTCGTCGCTCCACTCCTTGACGAAAGCCCCGCCGGCGATGTCGCGGCGCAGGGTCTCGCGGGCCAGGGCCCGCATCTGCTCGCCGATCAGGGCGGGCCCGCGCGAGAGGGTGCCGTACTGGCTGGTGGTGGAGTGGTGGCTCATCTGGCGGAAGAAGCCGTTGCGGGTCATGGCGGCGAAGATCTCGGCGGTCTCGCCCGAGGCGTAGAGCTCCATCACCATCAGCTCGGGCGAGAAGCCGTGCTCGACCCCGATCGCAAAGCACTCCTGGAACCAGGCGGTGATCCCGGCCCAGACCACCTGCTCGGCGAAGAGATCGAGCTCGGCCTCCTCGCGGAAGCTCGACTCGAAGACCCCGCCACGGGTGAGGCCGACGGCCTTGCAGATGGCCAGGCAGAGGGCCCGCCCGTTGCCGGTCGCGTCTTGCTGGACGGCGAACTGGGCCAGGGCGCCGCTGCCGCGCAGGAAGAGCTCGCGCACATTCACCCCGGTCATGCGCGGCGCGACCATCAGCACATCGACGTCGGGCGGGGGCTGGATGAGGCCGTAGCCGACGTTGTAGCCGCTCGCCCAGACCACGGCCTTGCCGGGGCGCAGGCCGGGGGCGATCTGCTCGGGCCAGATCTGGGGCTGCGACTCGTCGGTGGTGAGCACCAGCAGCACGTCGCCCGCGGCGGCGGCCTCGGCGATCGAGACGGGCGCGAAGCCGTCGGCAATGGCGCGCTCGCGGTAGAGGTCGTCGCGGTTGCCGACGATCACCTGCACCCCGTTGTCGCGCATATTGAGGGCCTGGGCCTGCCCCTGGTTGCCGTAGCCGAGCACGGCCACGGTCTTGCCGTCGAGGGGCGCGAGGGAGGCGTCGGCGTCGAAGAGGAGTTGCATGAAAGCACCAACTTTCTTGGTTGGCGAGGAGGTGTGGAGGGGCCAGGCCCCTCCACTGCCACCCCAGTGCTCGTAGCGAAGATCTACCAGCTGCTGGTGAGCTGCCGCAGCAGATCGCGGAAGAGGATACTCTCGGAGACGTTATCGCACTCGTTGCAGTGCTCCCAGTCCATCCAGACATACTCGACGCCGAGCCAGCCGGGGTAGCCGGCGGCCTGAGCGGCGGCGATGACCCGCTCGTAGTCGATCTGGTTTTCCTTGAGCGAAGCCTGGAGCCGGCCGGGGCGGGCGCCGCGGATGTGGAAATGGCTGGCGAGGGGGACGAGCGGCTCGATCTCGCTGTCGGCCATGCCGAGGCGGGTGAAGTGGGTGTAGTCGAGGGTCAGGGTGAGGCCGGGCACCTGGGCGACCAGGGCGGCGGCCAGGTCGGGCCGGGGCACGAGCGAGCCGACGTGGGCCTCGACGGCGAAGACCAGGCCGTGGGCGCGGGCCTGCTCGACCCGCCAGGCCAACTCCTCGACGGCGCGCTCCCACGAGGCCTCGGGCGTCTCGGAGGCGAAGCTGACCCCGGGCAGGCCGGTGACGTGGCCCGCGCCGAGCAGGGCGGCGTACTCGAGGGTGCGGGCAAACTGCTCGCGGGCGTGACGGCGGCGCGCGGGGTCGGGCTGGTTGACGGCGTAGGGCTCGAAGTCGGGGTTGAGCTGCAGAAAGACGTCGGCGGCGGCCAGGCCGAGCTCGTCGAGGCGGGCGCGCAGGCGGCGGGCCGCAGCGGGCAGATCGGCGAACTCGCGCGAGGGCCAGAGGTGCGAGCGGCCCTCGAAGAGGCCTAGATCGACGCCCTCGAACTCGAGCATAGCGATCAGCTGTAGCACCTTGTCGTGGGGGAGCAGCGGGAAGGTGAAGTCGGCGCAGGCCAGACGTGGGCGCATTGGGGTCACCTCTACGTGACTATTCGCTGCGGGCGGGGTGTCAGAATTATAGCATGCGTCGCCCGTTCGACAGCCGGGCGGGTCTGTGCTAGGATCGGCGCCTGCCCCGCCGCCAGAGACAGACGCCATGGCCGAGAGTGCGCCGACCATCCGCCCCGCCACGCCCGGCGACAGCGCAGCCCTCGCCGCGCTGGGCGCCCGCGTCTTCGCCGCGACTTACGGGATGGCCATCCCGCGGCCCATGCTGCGGGCCTACCTGGACGAGTATTTTTCGCCCCAGGCCTTCGCCCTGCTCGCGACCGGCCCCATGCCGCTCTTCGTGGCGACTGTAGACGCGCACCTCGCCGGCTACGCGCGCCTGGCGACGCCCGACCCGCCGGCCGGCGTCGAGCCGGGCGCCGTCGAGCTCGGCCAGCTTTATGTCGACCAGGAGTATCAGGGGCGCGGGGTGGGGGTGGCCCTGCTCGCGGCGGCCTGCGCCGCCACGCCCGCGCCGCTCTGGCTCTGCGCCTGGGAGCGCAACGAGCGGGCGCTGCGCTTCTACGAGCGCCACGGCTTCGCCACGGTCGGGCGCATGGACGTCCGCGTCTACTCAGTCGTCTTCCACGACCTCGTGCTCGTACGGCCGGCCCGACCGGCGCTGGAGGCAACCCTATGATCGACGACCCGGTCCTGATCAACGACTGGCACCCGGTGGCCCGCGACCGCGACCTGGGCGAGGGCGGCGTACTGGCCGCCCGGCTGCTCGGCGAAGACCTGGTGCTCTGGCGGGCCGGAGGCGAGGCCTGCGCCTGGCAGGATCTCTGTGTCCACCGGGGCGCACGGCTCTCGCTCGGCAGGGTCGAGGGCGAGCAGCTACGCTGCCCGTACCACGGCTGGAGCTACGCGCGCGACGGGCGCTGCACGCTGATGCCGGCCCACCCCGAGCAGGCCCCGCCGGCCCGGGCCGTGGCCCGGCGCTTCCTGGTGCGCGAGCGCTACGGGCTGCTCTGGGTCTGCCTGGGCGAGCCCAGCGGCGACATCCCGCCCTTCCCCGAGTGGGGCGACCCGCGCTTCGGCACGGCGGTCTGCGGGCCGTTCGAGCACATTCGCGCCCACGGCCCGCGCCTGATCGAGAACTACCTGGACGCGGCCCACTTCCCCTTCGTGCACGAGGGGGTGCTGGGCGACCCACGCCGCCCCGAGCTGGGCGAGTTCGAGGCCCGCATCACGCCGGCGGGCGTCGAGTCGGACCCCATCCCGGTCTACCAGCCCGACCCCTTCGGGGGCAGCGCGGGGCTGGTGACCTACACCTACCACGCCTACAGGCCCCTGGCGGCCCACTTCACCAAACACATGCCCGCGGCGACCAACGGCATGATGCTTGCAGTGACTCCCCACGACGCTCTCGACAGCAGCGCGTGGTTCCTGGTGGCCACCACGGCCGTCGCGGACGGCGCGCAGCTCGAGCTCGACTACACGCCGCGCATCGCGGCGATCTTCGAGGAGGATCGGGCCATCGTCGAATCACAGCGCCCCGAGCTGCTGCCGCTCGACCTGCAGGCCGAGCTGCACCTGCGCTCGGACCGGGTGGCGATCGCCTACAGGCGCTGGCTGCGCGAGCTGGGGCTGCGCTTCGGGACAGCCTGAGAGCGCCCCGCGGGCTATGGATGGAGGCAGAATGTCCCTCGACAACCCCCTGGCCCTGCTGATCGTCTTCCTAATGCTGCTGCTCCTGGTCGTCGCCGGCGTCATGTCCTCGGTCAGCATCCTCTTCGCCTACCTGCCGGGGGCGCGCGAGTGGGCCAAGGAGCTGATCGACCGGCTGCGCGGGCGCTGATGAGGGCAGGCTTGGCTTTCCTGGCTGTGCCTGTTCAGACCAAAGACCAGGGACCAAAGACCAAGCTCAGGCGACCGCCGGCTGAGCCTGTCGAAGCCAGCGGAAAGGGCACGGGGCTGCCGCCTGATTGGTCTTTGGTCTTTCGTCCTTGGTCACAAACGGGCTGGCACTTCCAGAGAACTAGGAGCCCTGGGTCTTGCGCCAGGCCTCGTACTCCTCCTGGGCATCTGCGCGCAGCGGGTAGTACTTGCGCAGGTCGCCGCCCTGGCTGAGGCGCATGCGGGCGAAGTCCTCCCACTCGGCGTGCTCGCTGGCCTTGGCGAGCAGCTGGGGGGCCAGGGCGATCGGCACGACCACGGCGCCATCGTCGTCGGCGACGATGATATCGCCGGGAATCACGAGGACGCCGCCGCAGGCGACGGGGACGTTGACGGCGAAGGGCGCGAGGCTGGTCTGGGTGTGGAAGTTAGGGGTCACGCCGCGCAACCACATGCCGAGGCCCAGATCCTTGGCCTTGGGGTAGTCGCGGATGCAGCCGTCGATCAGCACGCCCACGCCGCCGCGGCCCTTGAAGTAGGTCAGCATCATCTCGCCGAAGATGCCGCTGGCCATATCGCCGCGGGCGTCGACCACAATGAAGTCGCCGGGCTGGGTGTTGTAGAGCGAGTGGCGATGGAGCTGCCGCTCGGGGTCCGCATACTCGTCCTCGCTGTAGAGATCCTCGCGCTTGGGCATCATCTGCAGGGTTAGGGCGGGGCCGGCGATGGCCACACCAGGCGTCCAGCAGACCGGCCCCTTGACGAAGGGGTCCCTGATGCCGAGGCGATAGAGCTCGCCCGCGGCGGTCGCGCTGCCGATCTTGGCCAGGCCGTCAACCAGCTCCTTCGATGGTCGTGCGATGTCCGAAATGGTACTCATGGGGCTCCCTCGCTGCGGGCGCAGGCATGTTGTGCGGCCACGCCAACGTCGGCGCGACCCTTACAGCATATAGGGTAGCACAGGTTGGCGCCCCCATGAGCATCACGGCGCGGGCAGAAGATAGCCTATACTACGTACACACCTACCGCTCCGCCGACTATGCTGCAAGGAGACCGCCGTGGCCCCCGATCTCTTCCGCCTCGATGGACAGATGGCCCTGGTGACCGGCGGCGACAAGGGCCTTGGCCAGGGCATGGCCGTGGCTCTGGCCCAGGCCGGGGCCGACGTGGCGATCGTCTCGCGCTCGGGCCAGGGCGAGGCGACCCTGGCCGCGATCGCCGCGACCGGGCGGCGCGGCGTCTCGCTGACGGCCGACCTGAGCCAGCCCGAGGCGGCCGTGGCGGCCTTCGCGCAGGCTGCGCAGGCCATGGGCCAGATCGACATCCTGGTCAACAATGCGGGCATCGTGAGGCGCGCCCCGTCCGCCGAGACCAGCATGGACGACTTCATGGCGGTGATCAACCTGAACCTGGTGGGCGTCTGGGCCCTCGCACAGGCGGCGGGCCAGCACATGCTGCCCCGCGGTCGCGGCAAGATCATCAACATCGCCTCGCTGATCTCGTTCCAGGGCGGCCTGTACGTGCCGGCCTACGCGGCGGCCAAACACGCCGTGGCCGGGCTGACCAAAGCCCTGACCAACGAGTGGGCGAGTCGCGGGATCAACGTCAACGCGATCGCGCCGGGCTATATGGCCACCGACATCACCCAGGATCTGCGCGAGGACCCGGTGCGCGGGCGGCAGATCTTCGAGCGCATCCCGGCGGGGCGCTGGGGCACGCCGGCCGACCTGGCCGGCGCCGTGGTCTTCCTGGCCGCGCCGGCGAGCGACTATGTGCACGGCCACGTGCTGGCCGTCGACGGCGGCTGGCTGGCCCGTTAGTACATACACAGCCGAGCTGTTTGGTCATGGGAGGGCCGGGGAGGCTTCACCCTCCCCGCAACCCTCCAC
>CAZKTU010000136.1:0-16536 GCA_964555675.1 uncultured Oscillochloris sp. | reverse complement strand
GGGGTCACTTGGCGTGACCCCTGCCAGTGGGTGAGCAAGGTTTTTTCATGGCGCGGCCGCTCAAGCGATCCACTTAATGTCGCCCCTCGCGGATGAGGACGGCCCCGATCGCTACCCCGAGCAGCGAGGCCGCCGCCGCCAGCAGCCCATTGCCCCAGAAGCCCATGGCCTCGAAGAGCCGCGGCCCCGCCAGCGAGCCGACCACGCGCCCGATGCCCATGGCGGTGAGGCTGAGGGCCATCACGGTGCCGCGGGCCTGGGCCCCGAGCCCGCTGATCAGCGGGAACGACGAGACCACGGCGAACTCGAAGAAGAGGTCGAAGAGCAGGAAGAGGGCGAGAAAGAGCGCCCAGTTCCCCTGGCTCAGGGGCAGTAGGCCCACCAGGATGCCCATCGCCGCGAAGCCCACCAGGACCGAGCGGCGCTTGCCCAGGCGGTCGGTCAGCAGGGTCGCGCCGAGCGAGCCGGCCAGCTCGACCAGGCCCAGCAGCCCGAAGACCAGGCCGAGCTGCTCGGTGCTCGCGCCGAAGTCGGCCTCGAGCCAGGCCCCGTAGACCACAAAGACCAGCTCGAGGGCCATCAGCTGCAGGCCGACCATGATCAGGCTCGGGGCCACGCTGGGCAGCCTGAGGGCCGTGCCCATGCTGCTGCCGCCCTTGGCCGCGCCCTGCATCGCTCTGTCGGCCGGCGGCCTTTGCCCCATTGGCAGCTGTGTCGTGAGGAGCATCATCACGATGCCCGTGGCCGCGAGGGCCCAGAACGCCGGCGCCCAGGCGTCCTGCGCCTCGACCAGCTGGGCCATGCCGACCACCCCGACCAGGGCCGAGACCGCCCAGCTTAGCTCGAGGATGCCGAGCACGCGCCCGCGCCGGCTGTAGGGGCTGCGGTTGCTCGCGTAAGTCTGCACGGCCGGCATAAACAGGGCCGTGCCGAGGCCGATCAGCCCGTAGCCCGCCAGGAAGGGCCAGAAGCTGGTCGCCAGCGCGCAGCCTGCCGCGCCCAAAGTGAAGCAGGCCAGCCCCGCCAGCAAAGTGGCTCGCTCGCCGAACCGGTCGGTGATTGTGCCCCCCAGGGGGCTCAGCAGCAAGGCCGCGACCTGCACCGTCACCAGCAAGCTCGCCGTCTGCAGGGTCACCCCGAGGCCCAGGGCCAGGAAGGGCAACAGCGGATAGACCATTCTGAAGGCTGTATTGAAGGCCAGACGCCCTGCCAGCAAGATACTCAGTTGACGCCAACCCAGCTCGGCCTCGCCCATCGCCGTTGAAGAAACCATCATTCCTCAGGAGTAATTGACAGCTGCCTGCCGCCCGCATATCATACCGCCGAAGCCTGGCCTGACCACCATAAGGATTGACATGCAGCGCAGCTATCATCGCTGGCACAGTCCTGCCCTCGGGCGAGACATGGAGCTCCTGGTCTTCGGGCACGGGGGCGCGCCCGTGATCGTCTTCCCCACCTCGCACGGTCGCTTCCACGAGTACGAGGACCGCGGCATGGTCGGCGCCCTGGCCCACAAGATCGAGCAGGGCTGGTTTCAGCTCTACTGTGTCGACAGCGTCTTCAACGAGAGCTGGTACAACTACGGCCTCGACACCGACGCCCGCATGTGGCGCGAGGAGCAGTACGAGCACTACCTGCTCACCGAGGTCATCCCGCTGATCCGCAGCCAGAACCCCGACCCGTACCTGATCGCCACGGGCTGCTCGTTCGGCGCCACCGAGGCCGTGATCTTCGCCCTGCGTCACCCGGGCGTGGTCAATCGGGTGGTCGCCCTGAGCGGGCTCTACGACCTGCGGCGCTTCTTCGGCCGCTACACCCAGGGCCTCTACTTCCACAACCCGGTCGACTTCGTGCCGAATATCAACGACAGCTGGACCCTCGACCGCCTGCGCTCCAGCGACATCATCCTGGTCAGCGGGCGCGACGATCCGGCCGTCTGGTCGACCGAGCTGCTCTCACGCCAGCTCTGGGATAAGGGCATCGGCAATGCGCTGCGCCTCTGGGACGGCTGGTGCCACGATTGGCCCTACTGGATGCGCATGATCAACGCCTATATCGGCGGCCACGATTGAGCAAGAGGCGCGTAGGGGCGCGCTATGCTGCGACCCTGCGCGCCCCTTGTAGGCCCGTTCAATCAGGCGGCGATGTCGTCCAGCACCTGCAGCAGCGTCCGGGGGTCGGGCGGGGTGAAGACCACCGAGAGCGGTGCGACCCAGCTCCAGCGGATGATCCCCGCCGCGTCGATCACGAAGCTGCCCGGCAGGGGCACGCCCATGGCCGAGCCCATGCCGTAGCGCTGGAAGACCGACCAGCTCGGGTCGCTGAGCACCGGGTAGGGTGCGCGCAGCGTCTCGGCCACAAAACTCGTCATCTCGAGGTCGGTGCTGCTGACCGCCAGGAGGTGGGCGTCACGCCCGGCGAACTCGGAGTAGGCTTCCCGCAAAGCATCCAGCTGCGGCGCGCAGTGCGGTCAGAAGAAGCGGTCGCTCACGATGCGGGTCAGGTTCAGCACCACGGGCCGGCCGCGCAGGGCGCTGAGAGTGAGCGTGCGCCCGTACTCGACCTGCTCGGACCCGTCGGCCGCCCGTACCAGGCGCGCGTAGGGCAGGGTGAAGTCGGGGGCCGCGGCGCCGACCTGCGGCACGGCCTCGGGGCCGCGGGGGCGCGTGAACTCCTCGCGCCACTTGTCGGTCATCGGCAGAAATGGTCGGGCCATCGGTAGTGCTTTCAGTTGAGTCCGCCCTCAGGCGGGGCTTTCTTCGCAGATTTGCTTGAGCCGCTGCATCTGGGCCCGGGCATCCCACCCCATGAGCGGGCCGACCGTCGCCGGCCAGGCCAGATCGAGGATGGGCAGGCGCAGGGTATATTCGACCCGGTTCTGGATCAGGACCTGGCCGGGGCCCGACGGCAGCCAGTGCCAGGCGTCGAATCCCTCCCAGAAGCCGTCGAAGGCCCAGAGCACGAGGCCTGGCCGTCGCTCGTGGACGATATAATGGGCTTCGAGCAGGCGGCCCAGGCCGCTCAGGGTAAGCTGCCAGCGGGCGCCCTGGTCGAAGCGCCAGCCGTCGAGGGGGGTGAACTGCACTGCCCCCGACATCCAGCGCCGCATATGGGCCTGCTCGGTCATGACCGCCTCGACCCGCTCTATGGGCGCCGTGACGATGACGAACTCTTCCAGGAGGTGTGTCGGTTGGTCCATAGGTGCTGTTCATCCTGAAGCGAGAGTCGCCGCTCCATGGGAAGTATACCGTTGTGCACGTTCTTTGTCCATCCTTTGCACAGCTTTGTCAGACAGCCTGAGGGAGGTTTGGAGGGCCTGAGCCCCGCACCTCCGCCGGGCGGCGGCGCAGACTGCAACTCGATTACTACTCATCGTAGTGCGATCCAGACGTCATCAGACTGTAATCTGGGCGGGGACACGGTACCATTTGACTATTGAGGCAGGGCTTTGCGCGGCTCTATAATCAGCTGGCAGACATCAACCGCGGAGGTAGCGTATGGAACGTGCAGCGAAACCAAAGGGTCAGTCCCTGGTCGAAATGGCCTTTATGCTGCCGATCCTGCTGGTGGTCATCTTCGGCATCATCGAGTTTGGCTGGCTTATTTTCGCCTACTCGACGCTCTCGCAGGCCGCGCGCAACGGCGCCGAGGCCGCCGCGCAGCTGCCCCCGTACCAGAGCTGGATCGACATTAATAAGCAGACACCGAAGCCGGCTGAATATGAGTATCGCAACGACGACTGTGTGAACGCAGTGCTCACCGCGATCGAGAGCGACCTGACCATCATCGGGCAGGGCACCAACGACCAGTTGCCGGTCACGCAGTTTGTCACGATCAGCTACCCCCAAGGCGCCGGTACGCGCAACCTCGAGGATCGCGGCCCGATTGAGATCTCGATCGTCTACCCGGTCAACGGCCTGACCCCATTGTGGAGCCTGATCGGCCTGCAAGAGGGCATCACGATGCGGGTCGTCCAGCGACGCTCGCTCGAGAATCTGGGGCGCGACCCGACCCGCACCAAGGGCGTCGCCTGCGCCCGCGATATGGCCGACTGGAAGATCCTGAACCCGACGCCGACGCCGTAGCCGAGATGAGGTCGAAGCCGATGAAGAAGCGTTTATTTCGCCGTCAGGCGCCCGCCCAGGCGATTGTCGAGTTTGCCCTGGCGGCAACCCTGATCTTCTTCCTGCTGGCGGCTGTGGTCGACCTGGGTCTGATCTACTTCACGATGCAGGCCCTGCGCGTCGCCGCACAAGAGGGCGCGACCTACGGCAGCTATCCGAAGTCGCGGACGGTCAATGACGAGCTCGAGGTCTATCTCGATGCTCAGAACATCGTGCTGCGGGTCTATGGCGCCGCGGGCGACCAGCCCGGCGGCTTCGCCAACCTGCGCGACCTCAATGGCAACGGTCTCGACGATCTCAACGTCGACCGCCTGCACGACAATATGATGACCGACCCTAACGCCTATATCTATGTCGAGAACCTGAGGGGCTTCGACCCGAACAGCCTCGCCCCGGCCTGTCGCGGCGATGTGGGCGGCGTCGAGTTCCAGAACGGCGGCAATGGCTGCTGGATCAGGGTCACGGTCCGTTACGACTATCGCTTCAACTTCCCGTTCGCACCGGCCTTCGCCGAGACTGTGCGGCTCCAGGCATCCCATTTGATGCCCATTCGCAGCTCGTTCTACACGGCCCGCTAGCGAAGCGGGTCCGCCGACCGTGCGCCTGGCAAAGAACCGACATCGCAGCCAGCAACATTCCCCTTACGGATGGAGGACTCCCATGGCTACCAGGAACAGAACGGGCCGAAGGCGCTCGAAAGGTCAGAGCCTGCCGCTGATTGCCCTGATGATTGTGGTGCTGGTCGCCATGGTCGGGCTATCGGTGGATGTGGGCAACACCTTTCAGGAAGAGCGGCAGGCCGTCTCGGCCGCAAATGCGGCTTCTATCGCCGGCATGAACACGGTGATCCGCCGCGGCCCCTCGGATACGAATCGGCTGGTCTACGAGAGCATTATCAACTCGTTGCGGGCCAACGGTGTCGAGATCGCGCCCGACGGCGTGCCGACGGGCAATCTGTTGCGCCTCGATGCCAGCTATATCGACCCCCAGGGCAAGTCCCTGGGCACGATCACCCCTGACGGCAACAAGATCCCCAACAATATCGGCTACATTCAGGTCCAAGTCGCGGGTACGGTCGACACCTATTTCGCCCGTGTTGTGGGCCGCTCGGATCTGCCGATCGGCGCCAGCGCCTACGCCGGCCAGTGTGCCCTCGGCGACGGGGTCTACCCGATCGCGGTTGATAAGTCGCTGCTCGACGGCACGAAGTTCAAGAAGACCGAGGATCTGAACGGCGATAGCATCCCCGACGCCAACTGGAAGGTTATCCAGTCGGGCCCGTACCGCGGCTATACCTCGCGCCAGATCTTCGTCCACGACGGCACGCAGCAGCCCGGTAGCTTCGGTTTCTTGCGCTGGATGGAGGATACGGGCCAGAGCGGGCGCTCGTCGTCGTCTTCGCAAGAGCTCGAGCTCAGCCTGACCGGCTTCGGCAACCTGGCCTGGGGCTTCGAAGAGGCCCCCGAGGCTCAGGAGGGCAACGGCAACCAGCCCGCCGACCCCAATAACCCCTACCCCACCCGCCCCGGCGAGCTGAATGAGGGCGACTGGGTTTACGGCACCCCCGGCTGGAAGAGCGGCGGCAACGACGGCCCGATCGCCGAGCATATCAAGGTTGGCACCAAGATGGTGCTGCCGATCTACGACCGGGCGGTCGGCCAGGGCTCGGGCGACCAGGACGGTGTACGCTTCCACGTGGTCGAGTTCGGCTCGTTCGTCATCCTCGACCAGAATGGCGACGGCGGCACCAACCAGGGTAACGGCAACGGCAACGGCACCAAGTACTTCGAGATGGTCTACCTGGGGCCGGCCCTGCGCCAGACCACGGCCTGCCAACTTAGCGCGGTGCCGCCGAACGACAGCGACTGCTGCGAGCTGAAGGGCGATGTGAGCCTCTGGCCCGAGTATCAGATCATCCCCAACGATACCAAGCCCGTCCAGTATATGGTCGTGCTCGACCAGTCGGGCTCGATGAGCGCCAACTTCCTCGGCCAATGCGATAAAGACGGCAGTAATAGTACGCCGCCGGCGCAAAACTATAACAACCAGCCGTCGCGCTTCTGGCAGTGCTCGAACGGCCCGCTCTACGACACCAACGGCGACGGCGTCGGCGATACCGCCGTGCCCGCCAACCAGCGCGTCACCGGCACCGGTACGAACTACTACTGGAGCAACCGCGACGAGCGCCGCATCACCGTGGCCAAGAAGGCCCTCGAGACCCTGATCCGGCTGACCAATATGCCGGGGAACGCCGCATACACGACTAGCTACCCCGACGACCAGATGGCCCTGATGTGGTTCACCGACGTGGTGCAGCGTAGCGGCAATAACGAGACCTTCGTCAACGGCACGGCCTTCACCAACCAGCCCGACGAGCTGGTCAGTAAGATGTGGGCACGTACCACCGGCTCGGACCGCTGGCGCACCGCGGGCGGCACCAACGGCGCCGCGGCCCTCTACCGGGCCGGCCTCATCCTCGACGGCGCCCCCAAAGAGATTCAACACACCAACGGCAAGACCTACGAGTACAAGCAGGTCGTCCTGTTCATCACCGACGGTGTGTCGAACCAGTTCTTCCACGAGTCGCGCAGCGACCTGCGCGTGACCCAGAGCAGCTCGAACACCTATAGCCCCGGCACGCATCCCTGTGCTCAGCTTGGCGGCCTGGTGATCGAGGATGCTGAGTGTCAGACCACTAAGGATGGCGGTGTCTATACGACGACGCTGAATATCAATGGCTCCAACCGGCAGGTTGGCCTCGACCGGCCCGTCACCCAGGCGATCAAGGTCAGCCAGGATATCTTGCAGAAGAATGGCTACTCGGTCTTCGTGATCGCCCTCTCGGACCTGCCGGCGACCGGGCTCGCCTCGGGCGTGCCCTCCTTCCCGAACTACTATCGGGCCGTGCCGAACCTGGTGATCAATGGCGACGGCACGACCAACGTCGACACGATCGTCAAGGACATCAACGAGATCGTGAAGGATGGGATCTGCGAGCGCGGCAAGGACCCCGATACGACCAATCGGGTGACCTCGGGCAACTTCCGCCCGGTGCTGCTGCCCAACAATTCGACGCTCAACTATCCGAACGTCGGGATTGTGACCGTGCGCAACTCGACCACGGGCCAGGTCTACACGACCAACATCGTGGCCGACACCGACGGCAAGGTCTCGTACAAGTTCGCCAAGGTGCCGCCCGGGATCTACTCGATGACCGCGACGCTCTACTACCGGCACCCCAACGAGCCCGCGGACATCAACAACCGCGCCTACAACGACTTCTGGGACGACTCGAAGCAGACCCCTTCGATCACCGTCGAGGTGACCAACCGGGTGCGCACCGGCTCGTTCCTGCCCTCGACCCAGCGTAACATCGACATGCGTCTGCGCGGCAACCCCTGCGAGGGCGCCGGCGTCCAGCCCTAACAACCAGGTGCTTCGGCGTTGGGCGGGGAGGGTAAAATCCCTCCTCGCCCGCGCGCAGAACCGCAGTGCCGGGCCGTGGAGGCTCATCCGACGCCCCACGGCCCGGCTTTCCGTGTCAGACGCCTTCCGGCGCCACCATTCCTCGCGTATAATCGCTCTTGCACACCATCCCCCACTCTTGCTCGCCGGCTGCAAGCAGCCCACAGGAGGTCCCAGTGTTGGAACGCCTTCCCGTGCGCCGGCATGTCCGACGCCTCGCTTTGCTCGCGCTCGCCCTCATGGCGCTCTCGGCCCTGCCGAACCAGCCCGCCGCCGCCCAGGCAACCATCACCCAGCCCCTTGATGATACACAGGCCGACTTTGCGGGCGGCACTTTTCAGCGCACCGCGGTGAACCCCGGCACGGTCGAAGGCAACCCCTTCGCCGACCAGGACGGTATGCTGCAGCTGGCGACAGTGGGCTTCCTGAATCCCTGGCAGGTCTCTGCGCCAGGCCTGCCGGATGCCCTCGGCAGCCACGGTGTAACAACCCTGGGCAATCGGCTCTACACCGTGGGCGGGGCCGTGGGCGCCGCGGCCGCCGACGCCTTCACCGACGCGGTCTACTGGGCGACGATCAGCCCCGTCAACGGCAACTTTGTGAACCACGGCCTGACGACCCCGCCCGGCGATGCAACACTGGTCGGCGATGTCTGGATCAACGACAAGCTGCCCGCCGCGATCGGCCTGCCCGCGGCCGAGTGTTCGTCCGGCGACCAGTCGATCACCAGCCGCCGTGGGCCCGCCGTGGCCGGCTATGCGACAGGCGAGACCACGGGCTATATCTATGCGATCGGCGGGGCCTTCAAGGCGACCCAGTGCAGCGCCAGTATCCTCACCAGCCCGGTGGTGCAGATCGGCGCCGTCGCCGCCAATGGCGACATCACCTGGAGCGCACTGCCCGCGAATCTGCTGCCCAGCCAAGACGACCTGCCCTCGGCCGATCTCGAGACCCAGCCCGGCACGCGCAAGTTCGGCGTCGAGGGCGCTACGGCCTCGATCGTCAGCGCCGGCGGCAATGTCTACCTCTATGTGATCGGCGGTCTCTCCAGCTATCTCGAGACGGGCGTCGCCGGCGACCTGATCAAGGGTCTGGCCAACAAGTCCGTCTTCTATACGAAGATCGACCCGGCCACGGGCGCCCTCGTGAACCCCCTGGGCCAGCCCGGCTCGCCCTGGGTGCGCGGCAAGAACCTGCCTCTGGCCGATGTGGGCATCACCTCCGAGACGGCCGGGATCTATAACCACACGGCGATGGTCAGCACGGCGGTGGTGGGCGTGGGCTCGGGCACGGTCGTGCGCAACGCGATCTTCGTGACCGGCGGTTACACCGAGCTCGCGGCCGGAGGTACTGCCAACGCCAATCCGTTCGTCTTCAGGGCCACGATCGTCAATGAGGGCACCGGCGAGATCCGCTGGGACACCAAGCTCAACCCGGCCCGGCTCAACGACAATATCACCACCGAGGGCCAGGGCCGCGGCCAGGCGGCCGGCTTCGCCTACAGCAACAAGCTGTATGTGCTCGGCGGGGTCGCCGACAGCGATCCGGGCACCACGCCGCTCAGCTCGGTGACCACGGGCGCCCACGACGACAGCCTCAGCATGCTGCCGCTCTTCGGCGACAACCAGAACCCGATCTACTTCACGGGCGGCGACTTCACAACCCCGGTGATCAACCCGGTCTACGGCCATGGCGCGGCGGTGCTCAGAGCGACCGCTCAGCCCGGCCAGGCGACGGTCGATAACTCGGGCTGGGGGTATGTGGTGGGCGGCTTCGGGGCCGACGACCAGCCGACCACCGAGATCTTCCGCGGGAAGGTCGGTGGCCCCGGCGAGACCGCCGAGACCCGGCGCATCCCCGACGGCTGGTACTACTCGCGCCACTTCGACATCAGGCTCGACGGCGAGAACAGCGCCAAGACCGAGGCCAAGGTGCTCTCGATCCGCTGGTTCACCGGGATCGACCGCGCCGCGAATACCAATGCCGACGTGACCGTGCAGTTCCGCCGCACCAAGCTCTTCCCCTGCAACGACGCCGCCTTCACCGGCGCCGGCACCGAGTGGAAGCAGCTCGACGTCGACGGCACGACGAGCGCCCTGAACTCGCGCAATGGCTTCAATGAGGTCAAGCTGCGCGACGTCTTCCCCGCCGAGGACTTCAACAGCTCGTGCTTCCAGTACCGGGTCTACATGACCCAGAACGGCAATAACTCCGACGGCACGGCGATCCCCGCCGCCAACCCGAATATCTCGCCGCGCCTCTTCAGCGTCAACGTCGAGAAGACCAACCCCGGCAACCCCGACCTGCAGCTCGAGACCTTCGAGATCGGGCCAGACGCCGAGGGGCGGATCAGCACCTTCAACCTGCAGATCAAGAACCTGAACGGCGACATAGCCAGCACCATCGCCGCCCCCGTCCAGGAGTTCCCGGTGGTGCTGTGTGTGGCCCGCACCGAACTGGGGGCGGCCCCGCCAACGCTAACTGTGCCGGCGATGCCGGTCACCATCGCCGGTGACAGTGATTCCGACAGTCGGGTCGACTGTGCGCCGATCTACCGCTTCGTCGAGGGCCCGCAGACCCAGCCGGGCCAGGTGGTGGCGGTCAATCTGGGCTGGCAGGCCAACCGCGACGGCGAGGTGCCCGGTTACACCCAGGACCAGGCGCTGCTCGACGTGCGCGCGGCCTTCAGCAGGACGGGCCAGTACGCGGTGGCGGTGCTGATCGACCCCTTCGACCTGGTGTTCGAGGGCGGTCAGGTCAAGGCCAACAACCGGGGCGAGAACCTCAACAACGGCCAGCCACTGATCCGAACGTTCACGATCACCAAAGAAGGCTTCGAGACCAAGCTCTATCTGCCGGTGACCCTGCGCTAGTGCAATTCCATCCTGCCCGGTTAGGCTTGCGGGGAGGGCGTCGCCCTCCCCGCTGCTCCCATGACCGAACAGCTCGGCTGTTTCGCGCCGGTCGCGGAGGGGGGGCGATGGGCCGCCTCACACAAAGTGTAAAGGCTGGTTCCTGCTACTGACGCAGTATCTGCGGGTTGGGGGTTGCCAGCGTGTGCTATAATGTGCGTACTTTGTAGGTCAGCGATACCGCACGACCGCTCCTGATAGGAAGGAAGCCCCTCTATGCGGCGTGGTGGCGTGCTCATCTTGCTCATCGGCCTCATCCTGATTGTCGGGGCCGTCGCCCTCTTCCTCTTCCTGCAGCCAGGCGGGCCCCTGCCCGGCACTGGCCCTGTCGCCACGGGCGAGGTGCTACCCACTGAGCCGCCCGAGGTCGAGGTCGTGCGGGCCCGCGTCGACATCCCGGCCAACACCGTGATCACCGACAGCCTGACCCTGCTCGAAGTCATCAGCATCCCCCAGAGCGAGTTTGACGCCGAGGAGAACTTCTCGACCGTCGGCGAGATCGAGGGCAAGCTGACGGTCAGGCCCTTCCGCGCCAACGAGCTGATCACCAAGTCGGCCCTGGTCGACCCCGGGCTGTCGCAGCAGATCCCCACCGCCGAGGCCGACCGCTCGCGCGATAAGGCCTACCCCTTTGTGGTCAATAACCTGACCGGCGTGGCCGACCAGGTCAAGCCCGGCGACTTCGTCGACGTGGTGGCCACCTTCCAGGTGGTGCGCCCGGTTTCGACAATCACCGAGAGCCAGGCGCAGACCGCCCCCGATGGAACGACGCCGGCCGACGTGAACACCAATGCGATCGTCGACGTGCCCCTGCGCAGCACCAAGACGATCGTGCAGCGGGCCCAGGTGATCCGCATCGTCAGGCCGCCCGTGGTCACCGAGCCCACCCCCGAGGGCGCGGCCCCCGAGGCCGCCCCGCCCGTGGACGATACGGGCCAGCCGATCCAGCCGGCCGACTCGGCGGCGGCCGGTGGCGTGGTGACCCAGGGCACCTGGACGCTGGTGCTGGCGATCAACGACCAAGAGGCCGAGCTGATGGAGTTCGCCATCTCGGCCGAGGCCAGGTTGGTGCTGGTGCTGCGCGGAGCGGGCGACAGCGCATTCGAGCCGACCACCGGCGTGACCCTCGACCTGCTGATCGCCGAGTTCGGCCTGCCGCTGCCCCAGCCCCTGCAGCCCTTCGTGGTCGGCGTCGACGAGCAGTTGACCCCGCAGCCGACCCGCACCCCCGCGCCGACCCGGGTGCCGTAGCGTCCTCCTTGCCCCCCTTCCCCCTTCCCCCTCAGATGGGGGAGGGGGGAATCTGTTAAGCGGGCGGCAGAGGGCGCGCAAATCCTGTATACTGGTACCCATCAAAGCGGCAACGTGTGAGGAGCAATCCATGACCGAGGGCGAGAAGATCCGCGTCATGATCGTCGATGATATCATCGACACGCGCGATCAGCTTGAGAAGCTGCTCTTCTTTGAGAAGGATATCGAGGTGATCGCCAAGGCCAGCAATGGCCGCGAGGCGGTCGCCCTGGCGCGCACCCAGCGGCCCGACGTCATTCTCATGGATATCAACATGCCGGACATGGACGGCATCACCGCCACCGAGGCGATCATGACCCAGGACCCGGGGGTCCAGGTCATTATCATGAGCGTGCAGGGCGAGACCGACTACCTGCGGCGGGCGATGCTGGCCGGGGCACGCGAGTTTCTCACCAAGCCGATCAGCGCCGACGACCTGTACAAGTCGATCCGCCACGTCTATAAGCTGGCCTCGACCCGCCCCAAGGCGGCCCCCCAAGGCGGCGGCGGCGGCGATACGACGGCCGCGGGCGGCGGCGGCAACGGCGAAGGCCAGATCGTGGCCGTCTTCAGCCCGAAAGGCGGGGTGGGCACCTCGTCGGTGGCCGCCAACCTGGCCGTGGCTTTGCGCCAGGCGACCAACAAGAAGGTCGCCCTGGTCGACGCCAATGTCGTCTTCGGCGACCTGACGGTCATCCTCAACCTGCGCTCCGAGAAGACGATCATCGAGCTGGCCCAGCGCGTCGACGAGCTTGACCGCGACCTGCTCAATGATGTTCTGGCCACCCACACCTCGCAGGTAAAGGTGCTGCTGGCGCCCCCCGACCCGCAACGGGGCGAGCTGGTGACCGCCGACCATATCCGCGCCATCCTCGAGGCGCTGCGCCGCGAGTTCGACTATGTGGTGGTCGACACGCCGGCCTCGTTCCAGGACCGCTCGCTGGCCGTGCTCGATATGGCCTCGCGCATCGTCACCCTGATGACGCTCGAGATGCACTGCATCCGCAATATCAAGCTCTTCCTCGAGGTGGCCGACCTGCTCGAGTACCCCCACGAGAAGGTCATGCTGGTGCTGAACAAGGCCAGCAACCGCACCGGCATCCGCGCCGAGGATGTGGAGAAGAATATCCAGCGCAAGGTGGTGCTGCAGATCGGCGACGCCGGCCAGGATGTGACCTTCTCGATCAACCAGGGCGTGCCCCTGGTGATCAGCAAGCCGACCCACCAGATGGTGCGCGATATCATCACCCTAGCCCGCGAGTTGACCACGGTCGCCAAGGCCTCGGCCGCCAAACCGGCTGCCGGCGCCCCTGCGGCCGCCGCCGAGCCGGCCCAGAAGCAGGGCGGCCTCTTCTCGCGGATCATCAAGCGCTAGGGACAGCCCAACAGGCCACACGCTCCGGAGGAGCCCACTATGTCTCTGCTCAAGCGCATCGGGGGCACGACGCCCGCCTCGGAAGTGACACCCGCTTCGGCCAGCAGGCCGGGGGGGCCGCCGTCAGGCGCGCTGCGGCCCCACGGCGGGGCCCCGCACGTCGACGATAACTTCAACGAGATCAAGCTGCGCGTGCAGAACCGGCTGATCAGCGAGCTCGACCCGAAGCTGGACCTGTCGAACACGGCCAAGGTGCGCAAGCAGGTCGAGGAGGCCTTCCAGTCGATCCTCGACGGCGAGAGCATCGTGCTCACGCGGAGCGAGCGCCAGCGCATGTTCGAGAGTATCGAGGCCGATATTGTCGGCCTGGGCCCGCTCGAGCCGATGCTCGCCGACCCCGAGATCAGCGAGATCATGGTCAACGGCCCGAAGCAGGTCTATGTCGAGCGCAAGGGCAAGCTCATCCGCACCGACATCACCTTCCTCAACGACGAGCATGTGCTGCGCATCATCGACCGCATCGTGGCCCCTCTGGGGCGCCGCGTCGACGAATCGTCGCCGATGGTCGACGCCCGCCTGAAGGACGGCTCGCGCGTCAATGCGATCATCAGGCCCCTGGCGCTCAATGGTCCCACGGTCACCATCCGTAAGTTCAAGAAGGATAAGCTGACCGTCGACGACCTGGTGCACTTCGGCTCGATGAGCCGCGAGATGGGCGACTTCCTCGAGGCCTGCGTGAAGGCCCGCACCAATATCGTCGTCTCGGGCGGCACCGGCTCGGGCAAGACCACCCTGTTGAATGTGCTCTCCTCGTTCATCCCCGAGGACGAGCGCATTATCACGGTCGAGAACGCCGCCGAGCTGCAGCTGCGCCAGGACCACGTGGTCAGCCTCGAGTCGCGCCCGCCCAACGTCGAGGGTCGCGGCGAGGTGACCATCCGCGACCTGGTGATCAACTGTCTGCGTATGCGCCCCGAGCGGATTATCGTGGGCGAGTGCCGCGGCGGCGAGACGATGGACATGCTGCAGGCCATGAATACGGGCCACGACGGCTCGATGACCACCATCCACGCCAATACCCCGAAGGACTCGATCGGCCGCATCGAGACCATGTGCCTGATGGCCGGCCTCGACCTGCCGGCGCGGGCCATCCGCGAGCAGATCGTCTCGGCCGTGCAGGTGATTGTGCAGCAGTCGCGCCTCAAGGACGGCTCGCGCAAGGTGACTCAGGTCACCGAGATCTCGGGCATGGAGGGCGACGTGGTGGTGATGCAGGATATCTTCGTCTTCGAGCAGACCGGCATCGATGATAAGGGCAAGATCATCGGCACGCTGCGGCCGACGGGGGTGCGTCCGAAGTTTATCGAGAAGTTCGAGGCGCTCAATATCTACCTGCCGTCGAACACCTTCGGCGGCGGCGACCGCTTTAGCTTCTAGGTCGGGAATATTCTATGGATCGACTCCTCTCGCCTGAGTTTATGCCGATCACCCTGGCCGGCCTCGGCCTGATCTCGCTGCTCTTGCTGGTGGCGGTCGGGGTGGTGATTCGCAGCTCGCGCCGCGACGCCGTCTCGCAGCGCCTGAGCGAGTTCGCCGGGCGAGCGGTCGAGCAGCCCACGGCCAACCCCCGGCAGGCACTCGAGCGCCTCGACAAGGTCGTCTCGCAGAGCAAGCAGGGCAGCAATACGGCCCGCGACCTGGCCCGCGCCGACGTCAAGCTGACCGTGGCCGAGTTCTATCTGGTCAAGGCGGCGGCGGCCGGCGTGGGGGCCTTGATCGGCGTGTATATCGGGCGGGCCAGCCCCGCGGCGATGTTCGCCTCGGCCCTGGTGGGGGCGGTGCTCTTCTCGTTCATCCCCAACATCTATGTGAACTACACCGCCAAGAAGCGCATGACCGCCTTCAACAACCAGCTGGGCGACACGATCACCATGATGTCGAACGCCCTGCGCGGCGGCTATAGCTTCCTCCAGACCCTCGATATGGTCTCGAAAGAGGCGCCCTACCCGGTCAATGTTGAGTTCCGGCGCGTGGTCCAAGAGGTGGGCCTGGGCCGCACAACCGAAGAGGCTCTGGGCAACCTGCAGCGGCGCGTGCCCTCGGACGACCTCGACCTGTTGATCACCGCGGTGAATATCCAGATGGAGGTGGGCGGTAACTTGGCCCAGATCCTCGATACGATCGGCCACACCATCCGCGAGCGGGTGCGCATCAAGGGCGAGATCAACACCCTGACGGCTCAGGGCCGCATCTCGGCCTGGGTGATCACGGCCCTGCCGATCGGCCTGGCCCTCTTCATCAGCGTGGTCAACCCGACCTATATGGCGCCGATCTTCACCTTCGGCATGCCGCCCGAGGCCTGGTGCTGCCTGCCGGTGGCCTCGCTGGTGATGATTGTGATCGGCTACTTTGCGATTATGAAGATTATGGATATCGAGGTCTAACGATGACGCCGATGGTCATGCTGCTGGGGGTGATCTTGCTGGCGGGCGTCGGGCTGCTGATCTTCGGCCTGTTGCAGACGCGACAGCCCGATGCGATCGGCGACCGCCTGAGTCAGTTCACCGAGCGGGCGATGACGCTGGAGGAGCTGGAGCTGCAGCAGCCCTTCCACCAGCGGGTGATCGTGCCGGCCTTCAAGAGCGTGCTGGCCGTGCTGGGCAAGTACGGCCCGAAGCAGAGCGCCGAACGCCTGCGGGTCAACCTGCAGATGGCCGGCAACCCTGGCGGGATCACCCCGGCTATGTTCGTGGGCCTGCGGGTGGTGCTGGCCCTGGTGCTGGGCGCGGTGATCACCCTGGTCACCCTGCAGACCATGCCCCTGCTCCAGGCGCTCATGTACAGCGCGATCGGCTTCATCCTGGGCTACATGCTGCCCGTGATGTGGCTCGGCCGTCAGATCTCGGGGCGCAAGCGGGCCATCCAGAAGGCCCTGCCCGACGCCCTCGACCTGCTCTGCATCAGCGTCGAGGCGGGCCTGGCTTTCGACCTGGCCCTGCAGCGGGTGACCCAGAAATGGGACGATGAGCTGAGCCGCGAGTTCAAGAAGGTGCTCTCGGACATCCGCCTGGGGCGCACCCGCCGCGAGGCCCTGAAGGACCTGGCCCAGCGCACCGGCGTCGAGGACGTGCAGACCTTCACCTCGGCGGTGATCCAGGCCGACCAGCTGGGCGTCTCGATGTCGAAGATCCTGCGCATCCAGGCCGACCAGATGCGCATCAGGCGTCGCCAGCGGGCCGAGGCCCTGGCCCAGCAGGCCCCGATCAAGATGCTCTTCCCGATGGTCTTCCTGATCTTCCCGGCTCTGTTCGTGGTCATCCTGGGCCCGGCAGTGCCGCGCCTGATGAAGAGCTTCGGCGGATTCTAGTAC
>CAZKTU010000135.1:13063-16562 GCA_964555675.1 uncultured Oscillochloris sp. | reverse complement strand
GTCTGCTCCTGGCTAATCCTGTTTTCCGGCACCGCCGCTAAGGGCGGCACCGGATACTGCTGCGACCCAAACCAGCCTTGAGGCTTCCCAAGCACCTGCGGGGCCGCTCAGGCCTCAGCGGTACTGGCCAAAGAACTCTCGTAGCTCCTCGACGAACAGCTCAGGCTCCTCAAGCGCCGCGAAGTGGCCGCCACGGGGCATTGTGACAAAGCGCTGTACATTCACGCTACGCTCCGCCCACGCGCGTGGAAACTGGGCCTCACAAGGCTCGCTAGGGCAACTTCTGAGCCAAGCCGCCCTCGAAACGGAATGTATTGCTCCGATTCATTGTATTGGAATGAATTGTTCCGGTCCATCAGTCAAAAGGACTGGATCGGAACGGATTGTTCCAGTCAGAAAATGTGCTATAGTGAAGGGTATGAAAGAGTTTGATCGCCCCTTGAGCGGCCGACAGGCCGAAGCGGCGCGTAACAACGAGCGTATCCTCGCAGCGGCCCGCGCTGTCTTCGTAGACGACCCCGAGGCACCAATTGCGGCGGTGGCCGAGCGAGCCGGTGTGGGGATTGGCGCGCTTTACCGGCGCTACCGCAGCAAAGACGAGCTGCTCCAGCGACTGGCGAGTGATGGGCTGCGCCAATATATTGCCACGACAGAAGCCGCCCTCGCTGATAAGGGCGAGCCGTGGGCAGTCTTCAGCCAGTTCATGCAGCGCTGCGTGGAAATGAGCGCCGGCTCGCTCACGCTGCGCCACGCGGGGCGCTTCACGGCCACGGAGGAGCTGCGCGCGTTGGGGATGCAGGCCCACCACCTGACCCAGCAACTCCTCGAGCGCACGAAGGCCACAGGAGAGCTGCGGCTTGAGATCGTGGTCGGCGACCTGTCGCTGCTGTTCGAGCAGCTGCAGGCGATCCGGGTCAGCGACGTGGCGCGCACAGCCGAGCTGCGCCAGCGCTACCTCACGCTGATCCTCGACGGCCTGCACGCCATGTCGGCACCTGCGCTCCCCGGTCCTGCGCCGCAGTGGACAGAGATCAACCGGCGCTACGACAGCTGAGCACCGTCTGGGCGGGAGAAGCGGACGACGTCCGCAGCCCCTTCATTGGAAGCACGGCACTTTATGGGACACTCCCCATCATCGAGTAGCCCCAGACCGCTCTCGTGGCCCGAGGTCTGCGCCAGACGCCTGGAACGCCACTATCTGTCCGAGTCAGCGCTAGCCAGAGCCCCTGCAACGGTCGTCGGCGCGATCTGCGGCGCCCACGCCCAGGTGTTATCTGCTGCCGAGCTCTCGGTTGGGCTGCGCATCCCTGGCGTCACCCGTGAGGCCATCCAACACGCACTCTGGGAGGAGCGCAGTCTGATCAAGACCTACGGGCCGCGCGGCACCGTGCACCTGCTCCCGACCCAGGATCTGCCCTTATGGACCGGCGCGCTGTCCGCGCTGCCGCCCACCCCGAACCCATTCCCCGAGGGGGTGCGGCTCACACAGTCTCAGACCGATGAGCTGATCGCGGTGATCGCCGAGCTCCTGGCAGAGGCGGAGTTAACCGCGGAGGAGCTGACGGAGGCAATCGTTGTGCAAACAGGCTCCTGGGCAGGTGAGCTCGTGATACCGGCATTTGGGGGCATGTGGCCACGATGGCGTCAGGTGATGGGGCTGGCTGCACACCGCGGCGCGCTCTGCTTTGGTCCTAATCGCGGCCGAGCGGTCACCTATACGAGCCCTCAGCGCTGGCTGCCCGGTCTGCAGCCGAGTGAGGCACGGCCGGCGCTCGCCGCGCTCGTCCAGCGCTACCTGTACGCGTATGGGCCGGCTACCCCCCGGCAGTTTGCCCAGTGGTTGGCGGTAGCTCCGAGCTGGGCAACAACACTGTTCGACTCGCTGCGTGAGGAGCTGCAACTCGTCGATGTGGAGGGAGAGCGAGCCTGGGTTGGTGCTGGTGACAGCGCGGCGCCGGCTAGCGCGCCGAAGGCTCTTTGGCTGTTGCCCTACTTTGACGCCTATGTGGTAGGCAGTCACCCGCGCGAGCGTCTGTTTCCAGGCCCTGCGGCAGCGCGTGCATTGGCGGGCGGCCAGGCCGGCAACTATCCGGTGCTGCTCGTCGATGGAGAAGTGGCCGGAGTGTGGCATCAGCGCCGTAGCGGCCGGCAGGTCGTGATTACGGTAGAGCCGCTGATCGAGCTGAACACCGTGCAGCGCCGCGTGCTTGACGAGCAGGCGAGCCGTGTGGCAGCGTTCCTTGGGGGGACTCCGGTGCTAAGCCTTGGTCCTGTCGCCGTCGGCCCCCATGCGTGAGCGGGCACCAGCGCCGAGGGCAAGACCGCGGCTGGCGAAATTTACATCGGCTATGGAGGGCGACCTGCTGCGCCTCCTGATGGCGTAGTTCTTGCTCGCTCAAGTAGGCATAGAGTCGCGCCTCTATAACGCTGCCAGGGAAAGTCGATGACAAACCAAGATGCTATGCCGGAAGCGGCGCTGCGCTAACAGTGGCCTCGACGCGGGGCACCAAGCGGCCCGTGCGCGCGAGTCGCTCCAGGAGCATCGCTGCCTCACCGGGGCCGCTCGAACGGGCGTAGTCGTCGCGAATACGCTCGGCGTTCGTGCGGTAGCGCGGCTCCGTGAGCAGAGTGCGCACCGCAGTGTGAACTTGCTTGGACGTGGGCCGCCCCGTCTTAAGGTCAATGCCTGCACCACTCCAGGCCACGCGCGCCGCGATCTCCGGCTTATCCTCGGTGGCGCCGGCAACCACCAGCGGCACGCCGTTCGCGAGGGCGAACTGGACCCCGCCGAAACCGCCATTGGTAACCATGACGTCCACAAAGGGCAGCAGCGCGCCGAAGGGGATGAACGGGGCGACTCGCACATTGGCGGGCAGCGCTGTCTGCGTCGTAGGAGCCGCCCAGCGCTGCCTGTTTGGGAGCATCAAGCCATGGCCACCCGTCAGCCCCACGTTGTAGAGTGCCCGCATCTCGGACTGAACGAGCGCGGTTTCAGACGTTTCTGCCCACAGCTGCGCCAGCGCCTCAGCCGAGACGCCACCTGTCGCGATGATGACCAGCGCGTCCTCGCTGGCCAGGCCAGCGATAGCCGGCAGAATGAGGTTGGCCGCGTCAGTGGCGACAGTGCCCTGCGTGACGAGCACTACGGGGCGAGGGCCGCGCAGCTCGGGCCACCAAGCCGGCGGGACGAAGTCAGTCGGCGGCGCGGGGAGCAGCGGCCCGATGAAGTGAACCTGGGACGGCAAATCGCTGCGGGGGTATTCGAAGGCCGATGTGCTAGCCTGGAGGTAGAGGTAGGGCGACAGCGTGTTCAAGACCGGGAGGCACTTCGGTTCCAGTCCGAGCCCGGCCCGCACCTGCTCCAGGTGTGCCTGCACGCCACGGAAGAGCACCCGCTCGAGCAGCGCGGTGAGCAGACCGTTGCGCGCACGACCAAGGGGCGTCGCGCTGGGCCGGAGTGCGAGGCCGAAGGGGGCGGTGTCACGGCTGCTTAGCGTCA
>CAZKTU010000135.1:0-12963 GCA_964555675.1 uncultured Oscillochloris sp. | reverse complement strand
GCGCTGGGCCGGAGTGCGAGGCCGAAGGGGGCGGTGTCACGGCTGCTTAGCGTCATCGACACCGCACAATAACGGTCAACACCTGTGGGGTGCCCATCGGACCTCTGGCCAAGGGCGTCAGCCGCCCAGTCAGCGATCGAAGCCGCGCCGCTGCCCTCCGAGGCCGGCGCGGCTCCGGCTGACCTTGCATTGACGTGCGCTAGAGGCCGGCTCAGCAGCGCGAACGCCGCTCTGCCGTCACCAATCTGCCGCCCACCCGTGCTCTTACGTCATTGTTGGCCAATGCGTTCAGCCCCCGAAGGCTTTCGCGTACTCGCGTGCGAAGTCGGCGATGGTGCGTGGCGCGCGGCCGGTCAGTGCCCGTAGCGTGTCGTTGGGCTGAGCGTACCGACCCTCGCGGATCAGTGCGAAGACGCCGAGGAGCTGCGAGACGAGCCACTGCGGATTCCTGCCGTTCTCGAAGGCCGCCGGCGCCGCCTCCGCCGGGACATCGACGAAGCTCACGGGGCGGCTGGTCGCGGCGCCGAGCGCCTCCGCCACGTCGGCGAAGCGTATCGCCTCGCCACCTGCGAGCTCGTAGCAGCCTCCCGTTTGCCCACCACTGGTAAGCAGCGCCGCCGCTGCTGCCGCGACATCGGCGGGGTGAACCATCGCAACCCTGGCGTTGCTGGCGGGTGCGTACAGCTGGCCCGCCCTGGCAACTCCCTCGGCCACCATCAGCAGGTTCGACATGAAGAAGCCCGAGCGGAGCACCACGGCCCGGACGCCGGAGCGGTTGAGGTGGCGTTCAATGGCGCCGTGCCAGGCAAATGCCGGCAGCGGCGAGTCCACCTGCGCGTTGATCGCAGACAGCTTGACGATCCGCTCGACGCCGGCCTCAGCTGCGGCGTCAATCACGGCCTGCTCGTGCGCAACCTTCTCGGGGCCGTCGGCCGAGCTCAGAAACACGCGGCTTACACCCTCCAGCGCGCGCCGGAGCGATCCCTGCTCGGCGAAGTCGCCCACGGCCAGCTCGACCGCGCCCAGTCTGGCCGCGGCTACATCGGAGTCACGAACGAAGGCCCGCACCGGCACCGCTCGCGCCTGGAGCTCGCGCACCACCTGCGCGCCAATGGTGCCCGTGGCACCGGTCACGAGGATAGCAGTCATGATTAGCTTGCCCTTCTGTCAGTTGCTAAGGTCGCTGCCGCTCAGGCCGGCGCGATGTTATGGTTGAGCCGGAAAACGTTGGTCGGATCCCAGGCTCGCTTGACGGCCACGAGACGGGCATAGTGCTCGGGGGCGAAGGCGCTCTTCGTCCGTCCGGGATCAAGCTGGAGGTTCAGAAACGAGCCGCCGGTGGCGTACGGCTCCAAGCGTGTCGCGAGTGTGTTCAGGTGGGCGTCGACGGGCTGCCGGTCTGGGCTCATGTATGGCGCGACGGCCATGACCGAGAATTGTATGTCGCGGCCGCCCGCTGGCCCTGCGTCCGGCCCTGGCCTGGCCATCGCGCCGCCCCAGTGCCGAAGCTCGATAAACGCCAGCGGCGAGGCCGCGTCGCTGCCCCCCGCCTCCACAATCGCGTGGAGCGCGGGGTCGGGCAACTCCTGGAACAGCTCGACGTACTGCCTGGCGGCGATGGGCGGAACATCGGGGCCGTTGGTAGCGGCGCTCGCCTCTGGAAAGCTCCGCATCGCGAAGCCGTCCAGCAGCGGTGGGCCGGCGGCCTCCAGCAGCGGCGCCAGCAGCCGCCGGCCCTGCTCCTCGCCGCCCAGGTAGAAGGCGCGGATGGCCAGGAGCCGCCTGCCCCGGAATGCCTCCGGTATCGATGGGGCCGGGGGGAGCCGCATCACTAGGACCGCGCTGTTCAGCTCGTCGGGCTCGTCCAGGGCCCACTGCCGGTAGGTGGCCATCGTCTCGAAGGCCCGCTCGAGCGGGTAGAGTGACATGCCCGCAAACAGCTGGGCGGCCGGGTACAGCTGGAACGCAAGCGACGTCACCACCCCGAAGTTCCCGCCGCCGCCTCGCAGCGCCCAGAACAGGTCGGGGTGCTCGTCGGCGCTGGCGCTGACCCGCCTGCCGTCGGCTGTCACGAGCTCGGCGCACACCACGCTGTCGGCGGCGAAGCCGAACCTGCGCGAGAGCCACCCCGTTCCGCCGCCCAGGGTGTAGCCAGTGACGCCGACAGTCGAGCACCTGCCCGCCAACGAGCCAAGGCCGAAGCGGGCGGCCGCACCATTGACCTGGTGCCACACCGCCCCAGGCCCGACGCGGGCCGTGCGCCGCTGCGCGTCGATCGCGACGGTCGCCATCTGCGATGTTTTGAGCAACAGCGCGCCGTCTGCGGCAACGACGGTCCCGTGGCCGGTGGCCTGTATGGCCAGCGGTAGCCCGTGCTCACGGGCCGCGATGACCGCTGCCTGCACGTCCTCTGGGCCGGCGGCCACGGCCACGAGGGCCGGTCGCGAGTCGATCACACGGTTCCATCCCAGCCGCTCGTGGTCGTAGCCGGGTTCGCCGGGAAGGTAGAGCGCGCCGTGGAAGCCGGGGCGCAGGCTGCGCAGGGCCGCCCCCGCCCGTCGGCTGTGGGCCGTATCCTCTATCATCGAAGCTGCCTTCTTGTCTAGCCCTGAGCGTCCTCAGCAGGGCTTCTCCTGATCCGCCTCGGCACACAGATGACGCGAGGCATAAGCGGAGTGTAGGGATGTGGGCAGGGTGCCGCATCGGAAGAACCGTGCAATGCGGTTGTGCGGTGGGCAGGCGCAAACAGCGGCGGCACTACGACATTCTTCGTAGTGCCGCCGTTACAGGTGCGCCGGAGGCGTAGGGCGCGTCAGCTCAGGCGAGGCCGCTCGTGTGCGCGTAGGCCGTCGCGCTGGCGCGGTTTGTGACGCCAATTTTGGTGAAGATGTTGGTGAGGTGACGGGCAACGGTCTTCTCGCTGATCACCAGCAGCGCCGCAATCTCCCGATTGGTACGCCCCTGCGCGAGCAGGCGCAGCACCTCGCGCTCGCGTGTGCTGAGGCCTGCGGCGTCTGCTGCACGCGCCAGCTGCTGCCCGGCGGCCGGCACCGCTCGTAGGAACCGCCGGCCAAGCTCCTGCATACCAAGCTCCGCACACAGACGCAGCCCCTCGCCCAGGGGGCTGTCGGCTGGAACGGCGCGGGAGGGCTCGGACAACGTGTGCTGGTCAAGGGCGGCGCGCTGGATGAGCGTCAGGGCGAGCTCGGGACGCATCCCTGCCCGCCGCGCCACCTGCTCGGCGTCCGCGAGATGGCGTTGCGCGGCGTCGTGATCCCCGCCCGCGAGGGCGGCACTCGCCAGCCCCCGGTCGATCAGCACCGGCGAGCACTGGCCCTGGAACGGGTGCAACGGCGCGTAGCAGGCGGCGGCACGCTCCCTCTCGCCGAGGCGCCCATACCCTATGGCGAGCTGGGCGAGGGCGAGGCCGCGCGCTCTAGACTGCGTGTCGAGCAGATCGGTCAGGTGCTGCAACTCCGTCAGGCAGCTCAAGGCTGCTTCATGTTGGCCTTGCTCGGCCAGCACAAGCCCGTGCCAGCCCAGATGCCAGACCAGTGTGCGCGATCCGGTCGGCTTCAGGAGGGCCACGACCGCGCGGAACAGCTGGTCAGCGGCGTCGAACGCTCCCTGGAAATAGTGTAGTACGCCGCAGTAGGTCAAGAGCGTGGCGCGGGGCTCGGGGCTTGGCAGCTCCTCGACAATCGGCGCCTGCTCGGCAAACCAGCGCTTGGCGTCCTCCCATCGTCCCTGCAGCGTGTCCTGAAACCCCAGCCAGGCATACACGTGCCGCAGATGAAAGAGATCCTGGGTCCGCCGGGCCAGGGCTGCGCGCTGCAACGACAGCGCGCGTGACTGGTCGAGGTCGCCACGCCAGGCGGCGAGATTGGCCAGATGTGCGTACGCCTCGGCTGCGACGGCCGGGTCGTCCAGGCTTTGGGCCATGGCGAGGGCGCGCTCCAGGGCTGCCTGGCCCCCAGCGAGGTCGCCCCCACGGGCGACAACGTTGCCGAGGACAGTGTAGGCAACCGCGGTCAGCCGCCGATCGCCCAGCCGCTCGACCATCGCCAGGGCGTGTTGGGCGTGGGCAGCGCCTTCGAGTGTGCGGCCAAGGCTGGTGGCATAAAGATCGGCGAGCTGGAGCAGCACGTCGGCTGTGGTCTGGTGATCGTCCGGACCCAGGAGGGTGAGGGCCTGGGTGAAGGCCTCGTGGGCCTTGCTCACCGCCTCCTGGCGCCAGTGGATCTGGCCCAGCCGCAGGCAGGCCCGGGCGGCGGCGAGGTGATCGCCGAGCTGGAGGCAGCACGCCAGTGCAGCCTGAAAGGCCTCGGCCGCCGCACCATAGTCGCCCTGGAGGGTTGCGCCGTCGCCGAGGCCCATCAGAGCGGTCACTTGCGTGTCCCAGGGACCGGCAGGGCCAAGGAGCTGAAGCGCGGTGCGAAAGTGGGCGATGGCCTCGCCAGGGGCAGAGGTGCGCAGGGCGTGTTCGCCGGCGTTGAGGGCGTAGGGCACCCCGCGGGTGGGCTCGCCGGCCGCCACAAAATGGTAAGCAAGATCGGCCAGCCGCTGGGCAGTTGGCGACAGGGGCTGGGCCTCCAACGCCTCGCCAATCGCCTGGTGTAAGGCGCGTCGCCGCACGCTGCCGAGGTCAGCAACCAGCGTCTCCCGCAGCAGATCGTGGGTGAAGGCATAACGCCCTTCTGGCTGTGGTCGCACCAACTGCGCGCGGGCGGCCGCCAGGAGGAGCTGCTCAACCTGTTCGGTGGCTTGTCCAAGGACTTGCGCGAGGAGCGTGAGCTCGAAGGCGCGCCCGAAGAGCGCCGCCACGCGGAGGAGGTCCACCACCTGGCTGTCAAGCCGCGCAAGCCGCAGCCTGATGGCCTCGACAATCCGTGGGGGAAGCAGGCGGGCTTGCTGCTCCACGAGTGCCCATTGATCCGTGTGCCAGACGAGCGTGCCGTCGTCGACGCAGGCCCGGAGCAGTTCCTCAAGAAAAAAGGGATTGCCCTCGCTGTGCTGGTGCAGCAGGGCGGCAACACCTGGCGCGACGGGGCCCTGCACAAGGCTTGCCACAAGGGCCTGGCTTTCCTCGGGCGTCAGCGGGCCCAGGGGCAGCGTCTGGAGCAGCCGGCGCCGATTGAGCTCCGCCAGGCTCCAGGTGAAGGCAGGATTGTCGCCGGCTTCGGCCTCGCGGTACGCGCCGACGATCAGGAGCGGAGCGTTGCGCAGGCGTCCGGAAAGGTGGATGAGCAGATCGCAGCTGGCGGCATCGACGTAGTGCAGGTCGTCGAGCAGGAGCACCAAGGGGGCGCGAATTGCGGCCAGAAAGCCCGTGACGGCTTCGTAGAGTCGATAGCGCTCCTGCTCGGGGCCGAGAGGGTGGAGCGGGGGCGATGGCCCGAGGCGCACGTTGAGCTCGGGGAGGAGCGTGGCTAGTGCGGCGTGATGGACCCCCACCTGCGCGCGGAGCAGCTCGGGCGCCGCAGTGTTCACATAGTCGCCGAGGGCCTGCAGGAAGGGGAGATAGGGCGGCATGCCTGCAGAGGGTGAGGTGCCGCCGCGCAGCACCACGCTGCCCACGGCGAGGTCAGGAGCCGGAAACGCGTCGAGGAGCCTGGTTTTGCCGATACCAGGCGCCCCGACAAGCAGCGCCACAATGAACTGGCCGGCACGCGACGCGGCGAATAACTCGTTCAGCAGGGCGAGGGGCCCTTCCCGACCCACGAGCGGGGCGTAGCCGGGGCGCACGACCGACAACAGACCGGAAGGAAGTGGCATCGTCGACCTCCCTGCCCGTCGGGCTTCTCCCATAAGCGTAGGTATCACGGCAAGCATGACGTGGGAGTGGGCGAGGTTCATTCGCCTTGCGACCAGAAGATCAATCGACTGCTCGAGCAGCTCATTGGCTGCCTACCGGCGAGTGTACCATACCATCAAAGGGGGCCGGCCCTCTACGGTGAGGATGGAAGTCCACGAGCGAGAATGCCTGTAGATGTGAAACATGGACTGCCCTCTGCCTGCGTGTCATCCGGGTCGACAATTGCTCGACGCGGAGGGTCGACTATTTGTTAAGGGATGGCGCTTACAGTGGTGCTATGAATATGTATCACCTGTCTATGCTGGCCGGCGTAGTGTCGACCAGTATCTTCACCTTCAGCCACATCCCCATGCTTGTCCGCGCGTATCGCACCAAGGACCTTCGCTCCTACAGCCCGGCAAACCTCGTCCTGTCCAACATCGGCAACGCGATCCATTGGCTCTACATCGTCCATCTGCCGTTCGGCCCAATCTGGTTTCTGCACAGCTTTTACACGCTCGTCACTGGCCTGATGCTCTTCTGGTACCTGCGCTACCGTCACGCGACGGGAGTGCGGCCGCCGCTTGAGCCAGGTAGCCACACAGCACCGGTCGGCCGTTCAGGAGGTGTCGGTCAGGTCACGCCCTCGTCGCCAGGGCGAGATCTGTAGCGCACAATCCGTCCAATGTCTGAGAGCGAGAATGGATACCCTGCACTATGCTTAGCCCGCAGCCCCGTCAGTCCATTGGGCGGCTGGCTGCCGAAGTCCATTGGCGTACTGGCTGTCAGCGGCGAGCCCTGGCTCGCCTGCTGCTTCGCCCGTGCGCCGAGGGTGTGCTATGGCAAACGTGCAGATCGTGTCCAGCCCGGCTGTCGCCACTGCGCCCGTGGCGATCACCCTCTTCGGGCCGCCGCAGGTGACCGTCAGCGGGCGCCCGCTGACGCTGGCGCGTCGGCAGGCCCGCGCCCTGCTCTTCCGCGTTGCGGCTGTGACACTGCCCATCCCCCGCGATCAGCTCGGCTTCCTGCTCTGGCCTGATGCGCCCGAGGAGACGGCCCGCCGCAACTTGACCGTGCTGCTGAGCCAGCTGCGCCAGGCGCTGCCGCCCGACTCCATCGTCGCCAGCAGCGCCGGTGTTGCACTCGATTCAGCCCTGGTCGTGGTCGATATTGGCATGGCGGCCACGCTGTCGGGGGCGGGGCTACGCGACGGCCGTCTCGACCTGCTCGCTGCGGCGGCCGACCTGTACCGGGGGCCGTTCCTCGACGGCCTCGCCTTGCCGGACGCCGAGGAGTTCCAGGACTGGCTCACCCAGGAGCGCCAAGCCTGGGAGCGCTGGTACCTCGACGTGCTGAGCGCTCTGGTAGAGGGCTATGCCGCTGCCAGCGAGTACCCGGCCGCCATCGCCGCAGCCCAGCGTGTCCTCGCCACGGACCCGCTCGCCGAGGAGCTGCACCGCCGTCTGATCGAGCTCTACGGGATGAACGGCGATCGGGTGGCGGCCCTCCGGCAGTTCGAGCAGTGCGCCCTCCTGCTGGAGCGCGAGCTGGGCGTGGAGCCTCTGCCCGCCACCCGCGCCGCTTATGAGGTCGTGCGCGATGGGACCGCGACGGGGCTAGCCACGTCTGTCACAGGAGCAGCCGCCCGGCTTGTAATCCGCTCGCCCCTCTCGCTCTCCGGAGCAGCCGCGTCACCAGCAGCTTCCGATGAGGTGCCGCCGGCGACGCTGCCCAGGCCGGCCAACCCGCTGATCGGCCGCGCCCAGGAGCTCGCTACCCTGCTCGCCCTGCTCCAGCGCGATGAGGTTCGGCTGCTTACCCTGACCGGTCCGGGCGGTAGCGGCAAGACCCGCCTGGCTCTGGAGCTGCTCGCCCTGACGGCCTCCCAGGCCTCGACTGAGGTGTTCTTCGTCCCGCTCGCAGCGCTACAGGATCCGGCGCTGCTCCTCGACGCCATCGCGCGCTGCTGTGGTGTGCCGAGCGGGGATGCGAGCAGCACGGCCGCAGCGCTGATCGCCGCTCTCTCCGGCAGGCGCGTGCTCCTCGCCCTCGACAACCTCGAGCATCTCCTGCCGGCCGCCCCCCAGCTTGCCGAGCTGCTCCAGTCCCTGCCCGACCTGCAGCTCCTGGTCACCAGCCGCAGCGTGCTCCGCCTCTCTGGCGAGCACGTCTTCCCCGTGCCGCCGCTGCCCGTACCCGAGCTCGCCAACCTGCCCCCGCCCGAGGAGCTTGCTACGCAGCCGGCCGTCGCCCTGCTGCTCACCCGGAGCCGAGCCCTCAATCCCGGCTTCGCGCTGACGGCAGACAACGCCGCCGATCTCGCCACGATCTGCGTGCGGCTCGACGGGCTGCCCCTCGCCCTGGAGCTGGCGGCCGCGCGCCTGCGTCTGCTCACGCCGCGCGCACTGCTGAAGCGGCTCGAGCACCGCCTGGCCCTGCTGACCGAGGGGCCGCGGGATCTGCCCGAGCGCCAGCGCAGCCTGCGTGCAGTCATCGGGTGGAGCTACGGCCTGCTCGACCTGCGGGAGCGCCTGCTCTTCGAGTGGGTAGCTGTCTTTGCCGGCAGCTGGTCCCTCGACACCGCTGAGGAGCTCGCCGGATCACCAAGCGGCCTGCCTCAGACTGACGTGCTCGACGGATTGGCCGCCCTCGTGAATGCCAGCCTGGTGCAGCAGACCGTCGGCGCCGATGGCGAGCCGCGCCTACAGCTGCTGGAGACCGTGCGGGCCTTTGCTTGGGAGCAGCTTGCGGCGCGCGGTCTGGCCCAGAGCGCCGCCGATCGCCATCTGCGCCTCTTTGCGGCGCGGGCCGCTGAGGTGGCCCCACTTCTTCGCACGGCTGACGCGCCCCACTGGCTGGATCGGGTCGAGGAGGACGAGCCAGACATGCTCGTCGCCCTTGAGCGCGCCGCCAGCAGTGGCGACGCCGAGGCAGTGTTCCAGCTTCAGAGCGCCCTGCTGCCGTACTGGTCATTCCGCGGGCGCCTGCACGAGGGCTACTACTGGCTCACGCGAACCTCTCCCTTGCTGTCTGGAATACATGATGACGAGCCTGAGTCGCTGCGGGTGCTCCGCGCGTGGACCCAATTCGAGGCCGGCAACCTGTGCTTCCATAAGGGGGATCTGGCCTTTACCATGAGCTTTCTCGAGGCCAGTGTCGCGGGATGGCGTGCAGTCGCGCGGCCGGAGGCGCACACCCCTGCCATCGCACACGCCGTCGGAACCCTGTGGGTGGCCAGTGAGCTGAGCGGACATTACGACGACGCATCCAGGGCCCTTGCGGCGCTCGAAGCGCTAGCCGCTGCGACGGACGATGCCGGGGCTCAGGCGCAGCTGGCATTGAACCGCGGTGTGAGTGCACGGAGCAGCGGCAGGCCCCTGGTCGCGCGCGAGCAGCTCGGCGCAGCACTGGCCTTCTACCGGCGCCAGGGCGATCTTGAGTACCTCACGATCACGCTGCTGAATCTGACCTCGGTGCTGCTGGTGCTCGGCGACGAGGCCGGGGCCGAAGCCCACGCGACTGAGGCAGTGCAGCTCGGCCAGCGCTTGCGCAGCCAGACGCTCCTGGCGAATGCCCTGAACGATCTCGGCGAGATCGCGCGCTACCGCGGCGCAGACGATCTGGCCGAGCGGTACTACCGCGAGAGCCTGCAGCTGCTCAGGCGCATGGGGAACCGCGGGCAGATCCCGCGCCTGGTCCATAATCTGGGCCAGGTTGCGCTGCGGCAGGGCGATCTGGTGCGCGCTGGCGCGCAGTTCGTCGAGAGCCTGCGGCTGTTCGCCGAGCAGCGGGTGGAGCGGGGGATGCTGGAAGGGCTAATCGCCCTCGGCGCCCTGGCGACGGTCCAGGGCCGCCCGTTGCTGGCGGCGCAGCTGTGGGGTGCCACAGAGGGTCTGAGTAGGCAGCCAGGGCTGGACCAGTGGCCGCCTGATCAGCTGGCGTACGCGGAAGCCCTCGCGCGGGCGCGTGCGGCCAGCGCCTCCGCCGCCTTCGCAGAGGCATGGCAGGCAGGGCGCGGCTTCAGCTGGGACACAGCCTGCGCGCTCGCAGCGACGGTGGGGCATGCGGGTGGGCCGTCGTAGCGGCAAGCTCGCCGCCTGACCAATGCCCGCTCCGGCGGTGCCGCTCGCCACCGCGTCGCGGGTCGGTGTCGACCTTTTGTCGAGCGTGGCCGCCTATCCTTCCTCCAGGCTGCATCCGTTGGTAGCCCGAGCATAGGAAGGATACGCTTGATGGCCCGCTTCCTTATCGCGACTCTGCCCCTCACAGGCCACGTCGGCCCTGGGCTGCCGATTGCCCGCACCCTGGTTAGCCGTGGGCACGATGTCCGCTGGTACACCGGGCGGCGCTTCCGCCAGGATGTCGAGGCGCTCCACGAGCTTGGGGGGCCGCCCTGGGCGATGCTGAGCGTCAGCGCCCTGAGCCTGAGCAGCCGCGACACGGCGCCCGCGTCGCTCATGCTTCCGCCCGACTCATCGCCCCTCGGCCGGCTGCGCAACCGGGCGCTCGACGCCGTCATCCACCGTGTGGTGACGCGCGAAGCGGCCGAACGACACAGGCCTGTTCACCGACATGGCGCGGCCAGGAACGCGACGCAGACAGACCTGGAGGTTCGATGAAAACCATCGGCATCCTCGGCGGGCTCGGCCCGCAGGCGACGATCGACTTCGAGCAGCGGTTGCACCGGGCAGCCCATCGGCTTACCCCGCAGCAGGGCGCAATCGCGTACCCCCCACTGGTCAGCTGGTTTTTCCGCGAACTGCCCGTCCTCCTGCCGGCTGACAGCCCCCTACCAGCCGAACTTCCGCCCATCAACCCACGTCTGCTAGAGGCCGCGCGCGCCCTCGGCGGCCACGTGGATTTCCTGGTGATCCCGTCCAATGGGGTGCACCTGTGGCAGGCCGAGATCGAAACTGCCGCAGGCAAGCCCGTTGTGAGCATGGTCGACGCTGTCGTTACCGAGGTGCAGCGGCGCGGCTGCCGGCACGTCGGCCTGGTCGACTTTCGCCCAGCGGCCTGGAGCGTCTACCCGCCCCGGCTTGCGCAGCATGGGCTGAGCTGGGTAGAGCTCCCGAGCCATTACCGGGACAACCTCGCCGGGGTGATGCGCGCGGTGAACGCGGGCCGGAACGGCGACGCGGAGGAGGCGCAGCTGCGGCTGGCCATCTCGCTGCTACGGGCGCACCACGCCGACGGCATCATCCTGGCCTGCACCGAGTTTCCACTGGCGCTCACCGGTGAGCTGGAGCCCGACCTGATCAACCCCGCCGAGCTGCTGGCCGAGGCGGCCGTGCGCGCGGCCATTGCGCACGTGCAACAGACCAAGGAAACACGCTAGTCCAGGGCTGCACCCTTCTCCTAGACCTGCTGACGCCCCCTGTTGACTATTTGTCGATATGTCGCCGCCGCAGCGCTGCTGGAGCGTCTCGCGGCAACGGGACAGCCAGCCCTGCGCGATGAGCAACACGCTCGTGCGCCTGCCGCCGAGCGCGCGCCTGTCTACAAGTGGACGATCCGCGTTTTCCCGACGGGCTGACAGTACTCAAGGGCTTCGGCCAGTTCCGCGGGATGCGTCAGGACTGAGTGCTCGGCTGGCGGTGAAGCTGATCCTCTGATACCCTTGCGGCTGCTTCACCCTTGTCGAGCGGAGGCTTGCTGATGCCCTGCCCCCATTGTCAGTCCACCAGCACCCGTGAGCGGGTAGCTCGCACCCAGCTCGGCTATCAGACCTTTCGCTGCCAGGGCTGCACGCGAACCTTCAACGAGCGCACCGGCACGCCCTTCAACCAGCTCACCTTTCCCACCGACATTGTCTTGCAGGTGGTACTATGGCGCCTGCGCTACAAGCTCAGCTTGCGCGACCTCGCCGAGATGTTCCTCGAACGCGGCTTCGCCTTCACCCACGAGGCGGTGCGGGAGTGGGAAGCGCGTTTTGCGCCACTCCTGGCGAAGCACCTGCGGGCCAAACGCCACGGACAGGCCGGCAGCTCGTGGTATGTGGATGAGACCTACGTGAAGGTCAACGGCGCGTGGTGCTATGTGTATCGGGCCATCGATCGGGACGGCAACCTGGTCGACTCGATGCTGAGCGAAACACGGGATATGGACGCCGCTCAGCGCTTCTTCCGTCAGGCTCGTATCGTCACCGGGCAGGTTCCCACACGGGTCACCACCGATGGGCATACGTCCTATCCGCGGGCCATTCGTGAGACCCTGGGAGAGACCATCGAGCATCGCTGCAACCAGTATTTGAATAATCGGATAGAGCAAGACCACCGCGCCATCAAGCAGCGCTACTATCCGATGCGGGGCTTCGGGAGCTTCGAGGCGGCAAGCCGCTTCTGTCGGGCTTTTGAGGAGCTGCGACAGTTCGAACGCTATCGGCGAACGCGAGCGGAGACGGGGTCACTTGCCGAACGGCGGCACCAGTTGGTAGCGGGGACAGCAGCCCTGCAGGCCATGCTCCTGGGCGCCTAAGAGCCTGCTGCGAGCAGCTCAAGCTCGTCCAGCCGACGACACGAGCAATCTGAGTGCTGAGTCCTGACACAACCCGTCAAGAACCCCGTGAAGGGCACCAAGAACCCGCGCACGAAACGACGCGACATCGAGCCTCTCAGCCAGGAAGAGGCCGAGCGCTTCCTGGAGGCGGTGAGCGGTCACCGGCTCGAGGCGCTCTTTCGCACCACGCTGGGCATGGGGCTTCGCCGGGGCGAGGTGCTATCGCTGCTCTGGGCCGACGTAGACCTGAAGAAGGCCACGCTGCGGATTAGGGACGGCAAGACCGCCAAGAGTTCGACCACCATGCCGATCCCGGCGACGATTGTCGAAGCGCTGCAAGACCACTGGGTGCTCCAGCAGCAAGAGCGGCGCGTGCCGGACTGGGAAGAACACGGCTACGTCTTCCCGTCGAGTCGAGGGACGCAGCTGGGAACGACCACGCTGTTCCGAACGTACAAGGCAGCGCTGGTGCGGGCCAACCTTCCCACGACAACCCGCTTCCATGATCTGCGTCACAGCTTTGCGACGATCCTTCTGGCAATGGGCGAGGACATTCGCACGATCATGGAAGTGATGCGCCACACGAACATCAAGATGACCTCGAGGTACGCGCACGTCCTCGACCTGGGCAAGCGCGCCGCGGTGAGTCGCATGGACGAGGTGGTGGGGAA
>CAZKTU010000134.1:0-16753 GCA_964555675.1 uncultured Oscillochloris sp. | reverse complement strand
GCCTCCTCGTCCATGTAGGGCGCCTGGAGACGAACAATCTCGCCCGTCGGCCTGCGGAAGAGCATATCGCCGCGACCGAGCAGATTTTCGGCGCCCGTCTCGTCGAGGACGACCCGAGAGTTGGTGCTCGACGCAACCTTACAGGCGATCCGCGCGTCGAGGTTTGCCTTCAAGGTCGAGGTGACGATATCGGCACTGGGTCGTTGGGTTGCCAGGACGAGATGGATGCCCACTGAGCGTGCGGCGGCGGCCAGGATCATAAGATCTTGCTCGAACGCCTCGCGCTCTTTCTTATCCATCATGCTCACCAGCAGGGCATACTCATCGATCAGGGCCAGGATCGGCGGTAGCGCCTCGCCGGGGTAGCGCTGATTGAAGGCCTTGACCTTCAGGCTCCTGTTGGCGATCAGATTCTGCCGCCTGGGCATCTCTGAGCGCACTAGCTCCAAGAGCGCGTCGCGAGCCTCTTTGGGATCAATCAGCACCTTGCCGCCGCGCAGGTAGGGCGACTTATTGAAGAAGGTGAAGTCGGTGCGCTTGGGGTCGACGATGAGCAGCTCAAGCTGACCGGGACGATACAGGGTCATCAGGCTGAGCAGCAGGCTGCGCAGAAACACCGATTTGCCCGAGTTAGTGGCCCCCGCGACCAGCAGGTGCGGGAACTCGGAGAGATCCTCGGTGACCAGCGTCCCATCGGGGGTGACACCCAGGATGATCGGCAGCTCGGCGGGGCCGGGTGCCACAAGGTTATCGAGCAGAGGCCGCAGCTCGACAACCTGGGCGCGCTCACGGGGGATATCGACGCCGACGTAGCTGGTGCGCAGCACGTTGGCGATGATGGGCGTGCTGGCCAGGGCGAGGTCGCGGGCCAGATCTTCGGCCACGCCCTGAATCTTGCGCAGGGTCTCGTTAGGACGCAGGCGCAGCTTAAAGCGTACGATGCTCGGCCCCACATCGGCCGCGGCCGGATCGAGTGGCAGGACCTGCACACCGCGCTGCCGGAGGGCGCGCTCGAGCTCGCGCGCCTTATCCTTGAGCCACTGCTGCTCATGGTCAGAGCGGGCTAGCGAGCCTGGCGGCTCGATCACACGAACCTCTGACCCGCCCCCAAGCTGCGGCGGCGCAACCGTGTGGCTATCTTCGCCAACTCCTGGCACAGCTACTTCTTGCACCGGCACATCGACGACTGGAGGATCTTCGGGGCCCGGGTTAACCAGGTCGCCTGAAGACGAGCCGGTCTCGGCGGCGGGCGTCCACATCTCAGGCGGCGCGCTGATCTCGCCGCCCGCCTCAATGAGCTGCTGCAATGTCCGACAGAGCTCGTTGCGGCCGAAATGGTGGGCGCGCAGGGGCGCCTCTGGCGCGCTATCGGCCTGGGCCGCAAACGCGTGATCGTCGAGCCCCGACCCAATCTCGGCCTGGCCATCGTAGCAGAAGGCCCAGCTGTGCCCCTCGACCATTGCCTGGAAGGCCCCATCGTGGAGCTGGTCTCGAAAGAGCTCCCACAGATCTTGCTGGACAAAATCGACCTTCAGGTTGCCCACAATCGCCCGGTACAGCTGGTCATACCAATAGAGCGCGTCAAGATGATCGGCCCCGGGGGCGAAGGCGGGGGCGATCCGACCGACCCCTCGTCGCACCTGCACCTGCGCGTCCGCGGCCTCCCGCTCGAACGAGAGTTGGCCGACACACTTTGCCTCGATGACTTCGAGGTGAAGACGAAGCTCGTCTGCGTCATCGCGCCCGACGGCGACGAACAGGAGGTCGGGGAACTTACCGCCGCCGAACCAGTGCTCGAAGTCGTCGAGCAGAATCCAGGCGATCAGGTCGTCTGGACGGTGCGCCCGATAGCGGCGCTCGGTCTCAAACTTGGCGGCCACCAGGCCGATCAGCTCGTTCAGGAAAGCGCCCGGGCCGGCGGCGCGCAAGACAATGTCGCCCGAGATCTCCTTGGCCTGAGCCACAAGCTGCTGCGCGACCTGCGAAAGAAATGCCGGCGAGGCCAGCGGCAGCATCTGCGCGAGCCGGGCTGCCAGGCGGCGCTCGACGATAGTCTGCGCCTTGTGTGACGACGAGACAGTGAGATTATGCTGTCGTTTTGCGCCCAGACCCAATGAGTAGCGAATGATCTGCACCTTGTCCGGAAAGGCCCCCTCGAGCAAGAAGCGGTCGATGGTCGGGTCGTAGCAGATCACCCAGTTGAAGTGATCGTGGAGCTGGCCCAGCACACGCTCCCACGGCGAAAGGGTGAGCTCGCGATAGAGCCGCGCCGTATCATCTGGCGAGACCGCGCGCTGATGAATTGCGGCGTGCTGAGCCAGCAAGAAGCGCCGGACAACGGCGGGTTGACGAGGCTGGCTCAAGAGCAAGCGCCTGTAGAGCTCGCCCTGCTGAAACGGCTCCTGCTGAGCCTGCGCCGTTGGCAGCCAGCCAAGGGCCTCGGCGTCAGGCGACCCGCTCGGCACAACTTCTGAGACGACAACTTGGCCCTTACCCGCGAGCACATCGGCCAGGATCACGATGTCGGTATCCTCGCGCCTGCGCATCAGCTCGTCCGAGGAGCACTGGAGCACCTTGAGGCTAACGGGAGGAAAGTAGTCGCCGCCGCGGCGATCGGTCACGGCGCGCTCGGCCTTGACCCACTCGCTGACCCGCTGGAAAAGGGGCGCGCCCTGATCGGTGGTATGCACAATGACCGAGAGGCGCAGCTGCCAGCCGCGCCGCCCTCCCGCCTCTGCCAGGCGCTCGACCAGGAGCCCGGGCAGAGCGCCGTTGCGACAATCGTAGAGCACGATCTCGAGCCCGTCGCGGACAAAGGGGTAGGTCTCGAGGTAATCCTGCACCACGGCAGTGATGCCTTCGACGGCGCGCTGGGCGGCAATCTCGGCTTCGTCGTCGGCAAGGTCGCCCGTGGCGAGGCCAAATGGCTCGCCGCCCTCGGCCTCGCGAAAGTAGAGCTCATAGCCGTCGGCCTCTTCGACCGGCATGAAGCGCGCGGGCAACAGCCCTTCGCCGGGTGGGAGCGCCAGCACGGGGGGAAAGCCGCTTGAGCCGTAGGTGACGGCGAGCTCACGCTTGAAACGCGGCTCGTCGACGATCCTCGCCGGCTGCGCCGGATCGAGCAGCCTCGCAATCACTCGCTCGAAGTAGCTGGCCCGCTCCACCCACCAGAGCAGCTTCAGGGGGTGCAGCAGGGGCATGACAGCCCAGCGCTCAAAGTGTTGGGGGCCGATGATCCAGGCCTGGCTCAGGGCGCGATAGCCCGCCCCGACCTCGCCGCTCGTACGGAGTTGCAGTGCCGCGGTCTGGAGCAGCCCATTGTAGGCCGCGAGCAATCCATGGATGTCAGCCGCCAGCAGGCCGGCGTCGGCCGCGACGGCGACGAGTGCGCCCCAAGCCTGCTCGAGCTGGTCGAGGGCCTGGAGCAGCGCCTCCTGGGCCGGGGGCCTGATGCGTCGATGGAGCTGGGACGTGAGGATCGTTCGGAGATCGCTCGGCGCCTCGAACCAGGCCCCCAGGGACTGAATTGGTCGCCTGATGTCGAGATCGCCGACTTCCTCGTTCCGCGGGCAGCTGTTGAACACCGGCACACGCAGGCTTTGCTTGACGCCGAAAAGCGGACCGAGATCACCCTGCTGGAGCAAGGCCTGCTCAGCAGCCAGAGTCAGAGCCGTGGCCGCAGATGGGCTATCGGAGCGATACTGCCAGATGAGCTCGGCCCGGGCTAGTTCTCCATGATCCGGTCCACTGACCGTTATGCGAAAAGGCAGCTCGAGTTTTACGAGGCGCTCGCGCTCCTGATCCTCCTCGGCATCGGCCTCAGGGGAGACGTGCGCGCTCGCTCGCTCCCAGAGTGGCTGAAGGCCCCAATCAACACTGGGAAGAGCCTGCTCGACACCGCCATACATCGCCCGGAAGGTCATGAGGGCATCAGGCAACTGCTTCGAGTCTCTGACCGGGTCGAGGTTTGGCGTTACCCGTAGCCGCACCCCAGGGCGCAGTTCGGCCTGGAGGGGCTGAAGCAGCTCAACGGCAAGGGCAGTCAGGCCGACCAGAAAGTCGCCATGCTTGCGGGTGCGCGTGCGCACCAGGCGGCGCAGCTCGCTGCGCAGGGGTCGAGGTAGCGTGTCGCCTTGCTCGGCCAGCAAACGCTCTACGGCATCGCTCTCGGGCTCACGACCAGCCTCCAGATCGGTCAGGACATCGCCCAGCGCATCATCTTCAGGCTCATCAGGCTGGTTGGGAAGGACGGCGGTGATCTGCTTGGCGACACGCAGAAGGCGCTCCTTGCGATCCACGCGTGTCCTGGCGGTGATTACCAACTGGATCTCGCGCCAGTCGATCTGGAGCACTTGCAACCGCCCTGCGAGGTCGTCGCGCAGCTGGCCCTCAATAAAGCGCCGCAAGAGGGCGCGCTTTTGCTCTTTCTTCAGGCCGCCGATTGACTCATCGTCGTCGAGGGGCGCATCGGCAAGCCGGCGCAGATAATCGGTGCGCGTGCGCTCCTCGAGGACCTCGCCGCCGATCCGTGCTGCGGCGTGGAGCTGACGGATGAGCTTCTCGCCACGGGCCGTCGCGAGCTCGGGCTCGAGCTCGAGGCAGCGGAAGAGACCAAGGTGAGGGAGGGCAAGCACGATCGCCCTGCCCACGGCCGTGCCGGGATGCTCGGCGAGCGTACGGTCGACGGCCGACAAGAACTCCGCGAGATCGCGGAGTTGCGGCTCGAAGAGCACTTTGGCCAGGCGGCGCACGAATCCGGCGAGCAGATCGCGCTCCTCAAGGCTCTGCTGATAGCGCGTACAGCAGGCCTCGATAAGTTGGGGCAGCCCGTCACGCGAGAGTGTGAGCTCGCTGACCGGATAGAGATCTTTGAGGCTCTGGGCATCGGTGGAGAGGCGGTTCTGGATCAGCACGAGGGCCTGACCCGGCGCAAGATGATTGCGATACCAGGTCGCCGAGCGACCTGCCTGCATGACGCGGTCAGGGTGGCCGGCTATCGCGCCGATGCTACGCACCTCCAATGGCGTCGCGCCGAGGCGCCATCCTTCTTGGGCAAAAGCGTCGAGCAGAGCGGTGTAGGCCCCCTCGCTAAAGCCCGAGACACGAAAGAAGGCCCGGGCGGCGGGCCGCGCCTGCAGTTGGGCGTCAAGGTAGCGCCTGAGGGCGTCGGCGATCATCAGGTCGGTCGAGATGGGCATAGGGATGTCCCCCAGGGAGCTAGCGTCGCCGAACCAGGGCGGTGGCGTCCGAGTACTGGGTGAGGAGACCGGCCCGCTGCATGCGCCCGAGGAGGGCATCACGATTGCGCGCGTAGTACTCCTCGTTGATGCGCAGACGAGTCATGAGCTCAGCGGCCCGGGCCTCGCCGGGGCCGACGACGATGCCGTAGCGCTGATGAAGCTGCTCGAGGAACTCGCCAAACGGCAGCTCGACATCACGCGGCAGCATCGCCAGAACCAGCGTCTTCAGCAAGGTGTCGCCCAGGGCGTAGCGGATGTATGCGCCTTTGCGGGGCGCGATGAGGCCAATTGCGCGACCAATCTTACGGTGTACGCCGAGGAAGTTCTTACGAAACTCGGGGCTCAAGGCCTCGAAGATCGCCTCGGTGTAGCTCTGAATGACGGCTTCACACCCACCGCCGTTGGCATCGTAGTTAGCCTGAGCCTCGCGCATCATCTGCTCGTACTTGCTCCTGGCTCTGGTCTGCCCGATCAAGAAGAAATTGCCCGCCTCACTTTCGAGATGCGCGCTCAGCTGAGAAATGTCCGGCTGCTGAGCGGCCCATTCGCGGACCTTCTGCTCGATCAAGTCGTGGGCCTGGCGCAGCTGCAGATCATCCTGCTCACGCAGCAGACTGGCGGACTGCTCGCGCACGACCCCGCCATCCTGGTCGCCAAGCAGATCAACCAGCAACAGAGGCCGGCACGCCTCAACGCAGCTGCCGGAGGCGTGGCCTTCGGCGTTGCTGGCCGGATGCGCGCGATGGTAGATGTAGGTGATGATGTGGAAGCCGATTAGATGGGCGAGCAACTCGAGGCACTCAAGGGAGTCGAGCTCGTTATTGAGGAAAGTGTCGAGGTCATCGGCAATCTGACGGTAGAGTGCGCAATCGGGATCGAGGATCCAGCCGACCGTGCCGATAATTGGGCTCTCCTCGCCGCCGACAAGCTCGCTCCAGGTTGTGTCGATGGCGAGGGCGATCTTGCCAAGGCTCTGGTTGCGCTGGGTCAGCAGCTTGCGCAGGCCTTCGCCAATCCGGGCGCGCTGCTCTGGCCGACCCTCGGTGCCCGCTGAGATGATGAGATAGTAGAGCTCGCCGCCGCGGGCGAAGAAGTTGCGCGACAGAAACTCGACCCCATGGTCGAGCTGTGAGAGATCCAAATGCTCGGCCGAGTGCCGATTCTCGCGCAGGGTCGCACCCTTGCGCAGCGCCTCCCAGAGCAGGAACTCCTGGTGCACGGGGAAGAGCGTCTTCGCGTACCACGAGCGCTCCTCCTCGATGGCCGAGAATGAGCGCAGCAGCGAGCGCACCTGCTCCATGACATCCTCATCGGGGCGAGCGCCGGCCTCGGGCAGCAGGGTGCGCAGGCGCAGGCGGAGCTCAGCGACGGCGCGGGTGTCGCGGTTGTCGCGGGTCTTCTCACGCTCGTCGTAGAAAACGAAGCGGCGCAGGCCGAGCCGCCTGGGAATACGATACTCGGTCAGGTAGCTCTCCTGACCATCGTGATCAGGCAGGCCCTGGCCGAAACGATAGTCGAAGCCGGAGAGCACGCCGAGAAACTCGAGCATGTACTCAATCCAGTGCTGCCCGATCCTCAGGCGGTGGCCCCAGATCCTCGCCGCGATAGGGTGCTTCTCTTCTTTGTAGACGCCATAGTGCGTTGTCATGTCCCTACCCTCCGGAGCGAATAGTGCCCTGTTCGTCGATATGGAGCTTCTTGAGCGTGTACTGACGGCGCTCGGCGACAAAAAACTCGATGATGTCACCTCCCGCAGGCTCACGCCCGAAGACGCTGAGTAACCGGTCCTTGAGGCTGCGCACGCTCAGCTCGCACTCCTCGGCCAGAATGTTATAGGTGCCGCCGTGGGCCAACCGCATCAAGTACTCGAAGAGGAGCAAGTTGAGGCGCCACAGCTGCTGCCGCGAGGCCGCGCCAGGGTCGTGGAGCAGCAGGGCCGGGGGCGCGCCGATGACCAGGTAGAGATCCGGCCAGGCCCTGTCGAAAGCGTGCTCGGCGCGCCGATCAACCCGCAGCGTAATCCCGCTGACCGGAATTGTTAGGCGCACCAGGGGGCGCGACTGCTCGGTGCTATGAAGATACTGGCTCGTGACATAGAGATTGTCGGCGTCGGTCAGGTAGAGGCGCGAGAAGGCCCGGTTCAGGCCGAGGACCAGGGACCGGCGGAGCTCGTCGGTTCGGCCGCGCTCGTCTTCCAGGAGTTGCAGGTAGTCGTGGAGGTAATGGAATGCGATCAGCTGGTTGGCGCGCACCTCATCGCGCCACTCCAAGAAGAGCTTGCGGCGGCAGTGGGGCAGCCAGCGCAGCATAGCGCGAGCCTCTTCGCCCGCCAGCCGCTCGGCGCCGCCCTCGATGTAGGCTGCGCGATCCTGAGCGAAGCGTCGAAAGTTCAGGTCGACGGCCGGGGCGAAGACGCGCCTATGCTCGTCGTCCTCGGCGCTGTTGACGACAAAATCATCGATCTCAAAGAGCGAGTGGTCGCCGATGCGGAGACGGCTGAGGTGCTGAACGACGCTGGCTTTGCGCCGAAATGGGCTCTGCTCATCGCCACCCCAGACGTTCAGGTAATAGGCCAGCCCGCTGCGGTCGCGCCCAGCCGCATCGAGACGGTGCAGCTCGGCGCAGCGTCGGTCGCCGGTCAACGTGTAGGCGAGATGGATGAGCATGTCGCGCACTGTGACGTGAATGTCGAGGTGCTCGAGCAGTTGGTAGAGTAGCTGCACGCGCTTAGCCACATGAGGCTCGCTCAACCTGGCGGCGTTATGCCGGACAGGGCAGCGCTCGCGGATGGGGCAGGCCTGACAGGCCGCCCAGTGCTCGGCATCAGTCATCCAGCCCAGGGCCTCGCGCACAAACGACGAGGTGGTCACAGCCGTAAGGTTGATCACCACGAGGCGCGGCGATCCCGCATCGGCGCCCAGCTTCAGCTGCCGGTCGACCTCTTCATAGAGCGCCCCATCGCCGGCCTTATTGAGCAAGTCGCGCAGTCGGCCCTCGTTGGCGGCGATCAGGTAGCGCTCTTGCGTGGAGTTGCCCCAGGCGGCCGCCAGACCTTGCAGCACCTCGACGCCTCGCGCATCGCCTAGCTCCGAGAGATCTTTGACCACGTGCAGTCGCAGGCCATCTCGCTCGACCGGCAGATCGGCCAGGGTGTCCCAGTCCGGCACCGGGCCCCCGAAGGCGGCGAGGATTTGACGGCAGAGGTAGGTCTTGCCGTCGCCGGCGTTCCCGGTCAGAATGACCGATGGCGGGTCAGTGCGACCGAAGCAGGTCTTCAAGAATGACTCGACGCGGGTCACGAGGCGCAGTGGCGAGCCTGAGGGCGGCGGGGTCTGGGAGAGAAACTCGTCGAAGGCCGCCTCGTGGTCAGGGGAAGCCGTGGTGTAGCGGGCCAGGTAGCTAACAAAGGGGTTGGTAACGAGGGACATTGGAGACTCCCGTGAGTCAGAGGTGGCAGACATCACAGCCCTGGTCATCGTCCTCGGCATCGAGGGCGGCGCCGAGCAACTCGATCAGCGGGCGATCAGGGCGATCCTTACGCTCTTGCTCGAGACGCTTGGCGTGCTGGTCCATGATCTGGCGCACCCGCTCGGGGCGCTCGAGCTCGCTCAGGCTCTCGCGCTGACGCCAGTAGAACTGCTCGCCGCCGCGCTCCGACTCGTAGGCCTTGGCCAGCTCGAACAGCTCGGGGTGGCGCTCCTTGAGGCCGACCCACTCGCCGCTGCGCATGTAGAAGCAGAAGTAGCACCCGCTGCGCTGGCGCCACTCGTAGTACGAGGGCAGGCCGACCCCGGCCTCGCGCAGGAGGCGCTCGACGTCGCCAATGGCGATCCCGCACTCCTTGAAGGGGAAGACCGGGTGGATGTTGGCCTTGGTCGAGACATAGCCGCTGCGCTGCTCGTCGGCGCGGATGCCGACATAGCTCCAGACGGTCTCCTCGCCCACAAAGGCCTCGAACGGCTCGATCTTGAGCTTGCGCGTACACCAGCGCACCTGGGCCGAGGGCAGCATGCCCCCGTACATGTCGAGCCAGTGGTCGAAGCCGCGCTGCGCGTTGAGCCTGATGATCGGGCGCTGCAGGTAGGCCTCGAGCCGATCGAGGTAGTCGTAGGTCTCGGGCAGCTCCTTATGCGTATCGCAGAAGACATACTCGAGCTGCGGGAGCTTGTCGCGCATAAAGATGGCCAGGGCGGTGCTGTCCTTGCCCCCGCTCAGATTGACGATGTGGCGGCCGGGGCGCTCGGCCCAGGCCCTGATGATCGTGTCGTGTGTCATGGCCTCTTCTCTGCAATGGCAGGCTGCTCGTCAGGTGCAAGCAGAGTCTCGAGCAACGCGGCCAGAGCCGCCGCCCGCTGGTCTCGGGTCAGCCCCGCATACCTGGTCATGGCCTCGTTCAGCTCGGCGCGCAGCTCAGCCACGGCCGGATCCTGGTCGGCGGTATGCACGACGCGGCTCAACTCGCCCCGCCCGCTGGCGAGGCCGATGCGCAGCAAGGGGGCCTCGGCCGGCACGGCCCGCGCCGCCACGGCGAGCTCTTCGGCCGCGCGAAAGCGCCGCCCGAGATCGGCCGCCGCGACCGCGAAGGCGGCCAGCTCGCCATCGCCCCACAGCTCGGGCGGGCGTTTTGCGAGCAGGGCGGCCAGGCTTTCGAGCCAGGCTCCACCGCCCTCGTCGGCGGTCTCGAGCCGCACGCCAAGGGCGCGCAGTTGGGCATCATTGGTCGTGTCGGCGACCAGGCCGTAGCGCTCGCTCAGCTCGGCGCGGCCGAGCGATCCGCCGGCGCGCAGGCCAAATGCGCCGACGATCCGCGCCTCGATCGCGCTCAGCAGCTGTGGATAGGCATCTTGCAGCTCTTGCAGGCTCTCGCGCAGAGCAGCGGCGAAGAGCTCGACGCGCTGCGCGCCCGACGGCTCGTCGGCCCCGAAGGGCGGCAGACCGCAGGCCGCTGGCAAGCGCTCGAAGAGCAACTCGTCGGGCGAGCGGGCCTCGCGCAGGGCGGCCCGCACCGCCTGGGCCCGCTCGCCGACCCGGCGGGTCTGCTTGCTATACTCCGGCAGGCCGCGCAGCAAGCGCAGCAGCGGCATCGCAACGGCCAGCAGCGCCGGCTGCACCGGCTGCTCGAGCGCGCGCGGCGCCAGAGCGGCGGCCAGGCGCTCGTACACCAGACGGCGCGCCCCCTCGGCCCGGCTGAGGCGCAGGGCGAACTGCTCTGGCCTGGCGAGGAGGCGCTCGAACATCGCGAGGTCGGGGACCGGCACGTAGCTGCCGCGCTCGTAGATCACGATCTCGCCGGCTCGGGCGACATAGAGGGCGACCAGCAGCAGAGGGGTCAGGCCCGCCTTCACGCCGAACGGCGGTCGCTCGAGGAGGGCGTAGAGCCCGGTAAGGGGGCGGGGCTCGGGCGTCTCGGCGCCGAGCAGCGCCTCCATCGCCTCCCAGGCCGGCCGCAGAGCGAGGGGGTCGTCGGCGGGCGGCGAGCCGATGCGCCACTGGCCGCCTTCAGCGCGCTGGTGGAGCCCACCGGCGCGCAACACGCTCTCGTAGATCGCCCGCTCGGGCGGGTAGCCCACCAGGCCGAGCAGCTCTTCGCCCGAGCGCTCGAGCATGGCCTCGACAAGATTACGCCGCGCTTTGGCCGCGGCCGAGGAGAGCTGACGCCGGACAATCAGCTCATTCCAGATGCGGGGCGTCTGGGGGAAGGTATGATCGCAGGCCTCGGAGAGGAGCTCGTCGATCTGGCGCGCGCTGAGCACCGCGCGCTGGCCGTTACGGTAGAACCAGCGGCTACGCTCGCCGCCATAAGTCTCGCTGATCGTGTGGGCGAGGGCCTGCTGGGCCTCGATCAGGCGGCCGGCCACCTCGCGCCGGGCGGCCCGGTCATTCTCGAGCTCGGGGCGCTCGTCGAGCAGGGCGCGCAGCGTGGCGACGTCGAGCAGCAGCTCGCGCAGCTCGCGGGCCCGCTGGGGGACGACGGTGATGCGCTGCGTCTCGGCCATACGGGCATCATCGCTCGCCCATTCAGCGGCGCGGGCGAGCTCCTCCTGGTCGGCGGCCACAATATGCAGCAGCTCGCCATCGAAGCCGGTTGCAGGCGCAAGGCTTTGGAGCTGGCTTATGTCGACGTAGCGCACGGCGAAGGTCCGCGTCGCCCCGGTGCGGTAGCTGTGGCGGCGCGCCACCCGCGGGGTGACATCGGCGTGCCGCTGCAACAGCGCGGGCAGGGCCGCCCGCTCGCCAAGCTGCCGCCGCCCCTCCTGGGCCAGGGCTTCGAGGTCGAGATCGCTACCCTCCCAGATGATATAGCTGTCGCGATGCTGCCTGTAGGCGAGCATGCGCCGCGCCTGCAGCGCGAGCAGCGCATCTTCGACGGCGGGGTCATCGAGGGCGTCGGCGAGGGCGAATGCGAGCTGGGCCTTGCTCGCGCGGAGCCCGGACGAGCGCTCGAGGGCGCCGATCGTGCCGACGACCGTCAGCACATCGAGCAGTAGCGGGGCGCCCGAGGAGAGCAGCGCGCGAGCCTCGGCCAGTTCGGACCAACGCTGGCCCCTGGCTCGGCCGAACAGACCAGGGCCGAGGGCCGCCTCGACGTAGGCGTAGAGGTGACTCAGGCGGTAGATCGGCAGAGAGCCGGGGGAAGCCGCGCCCCGTGTCACATCGCGCAGGCCCCATGGCTCGTCGGAGTGCAGGAAGGCGAAGAGCGAGCGCTCGTTCTGGGCTAACTGTCGAAACAGGACCGGCAGCGCGGCCAGCACCGTCGGGTGGAGCGGGTAGCTGTCGGCGACGAGGCCGGCCCACTCGTCGGGGGCAATCTCCGCGGGGCGCAGACCGAGCTCATCGGCGGGCCGAGCCACACGGGCCGCCCAGGCCGCCCGCGTTTCGCGCAAAGGGTCGCGGCCCTCGGGGCGCAGGGCGCGCGCGACCATACGCACCATCTGGCTCACGGGCTCCTGAAACGGCAGGTCGACGAAGCGGCCCTGGACTTTGGCCCACTCGACGCGCCGAGCCGGCCCGGCGCCGAGGGTATAGCGCTCGAAGGCCTGGTGCAAGATGGTCACGACCAGGCAGGGGGTCGCGCCGCTGCGCGCCGCCATCTCGGCGAGGCTCTGGAGCACGAACAGGTCGCGCTCGTCGTCGTGGCGGGCCGCATAATCGAGGTACTGGCCGAGCTCATCGATCAGAACCAGCACGCCGCTGAACAGCCCCTGAGCGGCGAGAAGGCCCGCGGCCTGCGCGACGAGGTCGGCCACCCGCTGCGGGTCGAGCCCAGGCTCGCGCCCGGCCGCCTCGATCGTGCGCAGCAGTTCGTCGGCGACAGGGCCCTTGAGAGGCTGGCGCCCGACAATCTCTCCGAGGCTGGCCAGCACCGCGTGGCGCAGCGAGCTATTGTTGCCGGGCACGATAATCGCGAGCAGGGCGGGCGCATCGGTCGGCAAGAGCGTATCGCCTGGGCCAATGACTTCGAGCGAGCGCAGCAGCTGTGCGCGACTCTTCTGGCTGCGCTGGAGAAAATGGGCCAGGAAGAGACCGAAGGCAGACTTGCCGGCGCCAAAGGGCCCGACCACCGAGAAAGCGCGCTCGGTTGCGCCCGGCGCCAGGCCCGCCACGATCCTACCGGCGGCCTGGCGAACCAGGGGCGTCACCTGGTAGCCGTCGAGCCTGTAGCGCAGGTCGTGGAAATCGCGCCTGATATGGACGGCGCGGGTGAAGCGTGGTGCAACGGCGCGGCCGGCGGACTCAGCCATGGCGATCTTCCTGGGCAAAGGCGGCCTCGAGCAGCTCTCGGTCGAGGGCCGGGTCCTCGGGGGCGCGCCAGAGAAGCTGGCGGATGCCCCCCTGGTCGGCGTAGACGGCGCGGCCGTTCGTGAGCGCCTCGAGGCGCAGCAGACGGGTCAGCAGAGCGTCCTCGTCGAGACGAAACACGCGGCCCGGGGAGCGCTCGCCGAAGGCGAGGTCGTTGAAGGCGAGCGAGGCGCGCCCCTGGCTGCGGGCCTGCCAGAGAGCCGCGTAGGCCACAAGCTGGTCGGGCAGATCGAGGTGGGGGCCGGCAACCAGCCTGTAGCTGGGCTGCCCGGGCACCTGCTGGATCAGGCCAAGATCGTGGAGCGGGCAGAGCAGAGCGTCTTCGACGGCGGCGCCGAGCTGCGCGAGGTCGGGGCGCAGATAGCAGCGCAGCATGCAGTCGATATCGCGCCCGATCGTAGCGGCGGAGGGCGGGCGGCCGCCGAGCCGCGCCACCAGCTCGACGATCTGCTGGGCGAGCTGCGCTGCCGTAAATTCGCCTCGGCGCAGCAGGTTGAAGGCGTAGAACCAGGTGAAGGCGGCCTCGGGGCGGGCGGCGATGTGCCAGTGCAGCAGCCAGCGGCTGGTCGGCGTCACCAGAAAGGGGTCCCAGCCGCGGGTGTCGTCGAAGAGGGCGTCGCCGAGCCAGGTGGCCCTATAGGTCGCGCCGCCCTCGGCGCGCTCGAAGATATTGCAGACCCGGCCCCAGAAGCGAATCGAATGGGCCATATTCTTGCCGACGCCGAGACGCACGAAGGCGTCCTCGCGCGCGAAGAGGTCGGGGGTCTGGAGCAGGAGATCGTAGGCTTTCTTGAGCCAGTTCGCCCGCAGGACGAATGTCTCGTGCCCGCTGAAGGTAAAGACTGAGGGAGTGAGGAGATCGGCAGTGACCATGACAGATGCCAGGGGAATGTACGGATTTGTCCGCAGTCATCTTACACCAGAATTTCCATCTATGGGACTTCAATTCTCTCATCTATGGGATTGTTCGGCTTGGAGCAACTATGCCCAAGCGGATGCAAGACCTGCCAGAGGAATATCTGACACGTCAGCGGGCACTGGCGCAGGCCATTGGGGCCCGCATTCGCGTGCGCCGCGGCGAGCTCAACCTGACCCAGGACCATCTGCGAGCGCGCATGGAGCTTGAGTTCGTGGCGATCAGCCGCACCCAGTACAGCCGTATCGAGAATGGCGAGACGCTGCCGAACGCGGCCGAGCTGATTGCGCTGCGCGCCATCCTGGACGTCAGCTTCGAATGGCTGATGCTCGGACTGGGCAAATAGGCTCCTATCTGAGCAGCTCAGACAGGATGAATTTCGTGCCACACCCGCGCTGCATCACACAGTATTGGCCATGGTGCGGTACACTTGCGGGTACGCGCTGCTCTATGGTGTGGCGCCCCAGCGAGGTTGTCGATGTCCCGGCACACGCCCTTCTTCGAGCTGCAGGCCGCCCTCGGCGAGCCGGGCTGCCCCATCTGCGGACTGACCCTGCGGGCCCTCGAGCGCTACTTCGCCGGGCTGGTCTACGAGCGGGTCAACGACCGGGGCCTGCGCGAGGCGATTCGCAAGGCCTATGGCTTCTGCGCGACCCATGGCGCGATGCTGCGCGCCGCCCGCAGCGCCCTCGGCAGCGCGATTGTGCAGCGCGACGTCCTGCGAGCGGCCGCCGCCGCCCTGCGTGATGCGCCCGCCCCTCAACGTCAAGGCCCCGCCTGGCGCTCGGCGCTGTTTGGGGGCGCCCGCGCCGGCGCCGTGGCCGCGCCCGCCGGCCCCTGCCCCGCCTGTCGCCTCGCCGACGAGACCGCCGCCGAGTGGGTCGATCTGCTCGCCCGCCAGTACACCGCCCTGCGCCCCGCCGTGCAACCCTCGCACGGGCTCTGCCTCGACCACCTACGCGCCGCCCTCGCCCACCCCGCCGCCGACCACGCCCCTCTGCTGCGCGACGATCAGCTGGCGATCTGGGCCAGGCTCGAGGCCGAGCTCGACGAGCTGATTCGCAAACACGATTATCAGTTCGCCGACGAGCCCGTGGGCCCCGAGCGCGACGCCTGGTCCCGCGCGATCGCCCTGCTCTCGGGCGACGAGCGCGTGAGCGGAAGCAGAAGGGGAGCGACGGACACATGAGCGGGCCCAAAGATCGGGTAAGATAACCGCATTCCGTGAGTTAATCTCTATCAGGAGACGTCGCATGGCTGCCCACCCCCTCGCCGGTCAGCCGGCGCCCCGTGAGCTGCTCGTCAACGTACCCCGCCTCGTCTCGGCCTACTACACCAACAAACCCGACGCCCAGATCGCCGCCCAGCAGGTCGCCTTCGGCACCTCGGGCCACCGCGGCACCTCGTTGCAGACCTCGTTCAACGAGGATCATATCCTGGCGGTCTGCCAGGCCCTCTACGAGTGGCGGCAGAGCCAGGGCATCGACGGCCCGCTCTTCCTGGGCATGGACACCCACGCCCTCTCGGAGCCCGCCCTCGCCACGGCCATCGAGGTGCTGGCCGCCAATGGGGTCGAGCTGCGCGTGCAGCGCGGCCTGGGCTACACGCCCACCCCGGCCGTCTCGCACGCCATCCTGAGCTACAACCGCGGCCGCAGCACGGGCCTGGCCGACGGCGTGGTGATCACCCCTTCGCACAACCCGCCCGAGGACGGCGGCTTCAAGTACAACCCGCCCACGGGCGGCCCGGCCGACACCGCGACCACCAAGTGGGTCCAGGACCGCGCCAACCAGCTGCTGCTGGGCGGGCTGAAGGAGGTGCGCCGCCTGCCCCTCGCCCGCGCCATGGCCGCCGACAGCACCCGCGAGCACGACTACATCGCGCCCTACGTGGCCGATCTGTCCAATGTGATCGACATGGCGGCAATCGCCCGGGCGGGCCTGAGCATCGGCGTCGACCCGATGGGCGGGGCCTCGCTGCCCTATTGGGAGCCGATCGCCGAGCGCTATGGTCTCAACCTTACGGTGGTCAACCCGGTCGTCGACCCGACCTTCGGCTTCATGCGCGTCGACAAGGACGGCAAGATTCGCATGGACTGCTCGTCGCCCGCGGCCATGGCCGGCCTGATCGGGCTGAAGGACAGCTTTGGGGTCGCCTTCGGCAACGACCCCGACGCCGACCGCCACGGCATTGTCGCGCCCAGCGTCGGCCTGCTCAACCCGAACCACTACCTGGCCGTAGCGATCGACTATCTCTTCCGCCATCGCCCCAACTGGCGCCCCGACGCCGCCGTGGGCAAGACCCTGGTCTCCAGCTCGATCATCGACCGCGTGGCGGCGAGCCTGGGTCGCCCGCTGGCCGAGGTGCCGGTCGGCTTCAAGTGGTTCGTCGACGGCCTGGTCGACGGCTCGTACGGCTTCGGGGGCGAAGAGAGCGCCGGGGCCTCGTTCCTGCGCATGGACGGCACGGTCTGGACCACCGACAAGGACGGGATCATCCTCGACCTGCTGGCGGCCGAGATCACCGCGGTGACGGGGCGCGACCCGGGCGAGCACTACAAGGCCCTCGAGGAGCAGTTCGGGCGCTCGGTCTACGCGCGTATGGACGCGCCGGCCAGCCCCGCGCAGAAGGCGGTGCTCAGCAACCTCTCGCCCGAGCTCGTGGCGGCCACCGAGCTGGCCGGCGAGCCGATCACGGCCAAGCTGACCCGCGCCCCGGCCAACGACGCGGCCATCGGCGGCCTGAAGGTGACCACCGCCAACGGCTGGTTCGCCGCCCGCCCCTCGGGCACCGAGCA
>CAZKTU010000133.1:0-16791 GCA_964555675.1 uncultured Oscillochloris sp. | reverse complement strand
CTGCGGCGGCGCGCTGCCCGCGCGGACCTCATTCCCCAGCAGGCCCAGCAGCACATTGGCGGGCGGGGCATTCTCGGGGTGGAGCTCGAAGCGCCCGCGCTCGAACCACTGCACCTGATACTCCCGCCCCTGGATCGTCTCGGTGAGCACGGGCGACAGCGGCAGGCCAAAGAGAGCCAGGTTCTCGGCCTCGCTGGCGCCCGCGCGCCCGTCGAGCTCTAGCCCGCTGGCCCGCCAGGCGGCCAGGATCGCTCCGCAGACCGCGTGCCCGGTCTCGGCGAAGAGGCGGCAGGTGTCCTGGGGCGCGGGCGAGGCCGGCGCGAAGCTGCGCCAGTCGCGGCCCTGCTGCGCCAGGCGGTCGGCCCCGAGGCGGCCAATCAAAACATCGTACGGCGCCGCGTTCTCGGGGTGCAGCTCAAGCCGGTTCCGCTCGAACCACTGAGCCTGGTACGGCTTGCCCTCAATCAGCTGCTCCTCCTGCTGGCCGGTGGGGAGCCCGAAGACCGGTAGGCCGCCATTACGCTCCCAGAACTCGCGGATGCGCCCACGGATGCAGAAGCCGGTCTCCGCAAAGCAGCGCTCGTCCGTCTGGGCGTGTGCTGCGGGGGTGAAGGAGAGGAGCATGACGACAAGCAACAGCCAGCGTCTGGGATGTACCATGGACGATCTCCTTTGAATTCTTCCGGTATTTAGTCTCCATCATTGTATGCAATTTAACCTGAACGGCAAGCACGAACCTATGGTCAGGGGCTCGCGGGGCCCGCGACGCTCTCCTCGATCTGCGCGATCAGGATGGGGTAAACCAGATCGACCTGCTGGCTGGGGTGGTTAACGTCGATCACGTCGTGGTTGAGCCCCAGGTCGGCCGAAAAGACGTACGTGCGCACGGCGGCGCCGCTGTTCGCCCAGAGGCCGCTGATCGCGTCGGTGGCGGCGTTGCTGACCGCACCGTCTGCGGCGTTATTCACCACCAGGATCCGGCTCACGGCGGGTGGCCCGCGCTCGGCGCCATCCTGGACGGCGAAGCTCAGGCGCAGCAGCGCGCCCACGGCGTGGACGGGGTAACGCGGGTAGGCGTAGGGCGGGCCGGGCGCCTGCTCGCGGCGCTGGTCGTCCCACCACATGTAGAAGTTCGGCACGGCCAGGATGGTGCTCGCCACGGGTCTGATGCTGAAGGGCGGCAGCCCCGTGATGTGGAACAGGGGGGCGATCAGAGTGACCTGGTCGACGTCACTGCGGTGCTGGGCGACCCAGGCGCCCAGGGTGCCGCCCGCCGAGAGACCGGCCACGATCACCTCGTCGCCCAGGCCCTGGGCCAAGTCGACGCTGCGCCCGGCGATGCGCACCAGCTCGGCGGCGCCCAGGCTAGCCAGGTCGTCGGTGAGGCGGTCGGCGAAGCCGTGGTGGGGCAGCCGCGGGATGTAGACGCTGTAGCCGCGGGCCACGAACTGCTCGGCGAGGGGCACGAACTGAGCCGGGCAGTTGGTGAAGCCGTGGAAGAAGATGATCACCCGCTCGGTGCGACGGCCCGGGGTCAGCAGCTTGCTGTCACAGGCGGGGTTGAGACTCGGGTCGGCCTGCTCGGCGGCGATCAGCGCGTCGATCGCCGCGACGCTGGCAGCATAGTCGCTCACCGGGGCCGCCTCGGCGGTCAGGTCGCCCACGAAGAGCGGGCGGCTCCAGATCCAGGCCCCCGCGCCCACCAGCACCAGCGAGACCACGCCCAGGATCGTGATCAGGGTCAGCGCCAGAGGCCGACCGCGCAGCAGCACCGCCGAGCGCGCCGAGAAGCTCAGGGTGCGCCAGAGCAGCCCCGCCTCGAGCGTCGGCGAGGTGGCAATCTGCGCCAGAGCCAGGGCCATGCCCGCCAGGGCCAGCAGCGGGATCATGAACCAGCCGCTGAAGAGTAGCGTAACGAACGAGAGGATCAGGCCGCCCACGATGCGCGCGGGCAGGCCTGCCCCGAAGAAGCCCGGCACGGCCGCCCCATAGACCAGGTTGGCCACCTGGTAGAAGAGCAGGTAGCAGAGCAGCGCGGTCAGCGCGCCGGCCATGGCGCCGCGCCCCCCGCTGATACTGCGCCTGCGGGTGATCAGCAGCCACCAGCTCCAGGCGCCCGCCGCGCCCGCCGTCAGCAGCACCAGGCCGCTGGTCAGGGTCAGGTCGGCGCTCGGCCTGCCGCCCTGGAAGAAGCGCACCATCAGTGTGGCGATAAGGCCGAAGAGCAGGCCCGCGAGGCCCGTCCAGAGGCCCGCAGCATGCAACGGCTCGGGAGGGGCCGCGGCCGATGGCCGGGCCGGTTGGGTCGACTCCATGATGACGCCTCGCCTCAGTAGCTGCTGTAGTTGCTTCCGTCGGTCGCGCCCGCGTTGAGGCGCTCGAGCACAGCCAGGACGAAGGCGACCAGGAGCACCGCGCCGATCATGCCGAACAAGAGCAGCCGCTTGAGCGTCGAGTCATTCATCGCGCTCCTCCTTGTTGTTATTGATGGTGGGGACCAGGAGCTTGCACGCCGCCGCAGCGCCAAGCTGTCTGCGAAGGCGAGCGCCACTAGTTTACCATCACTGCGCGCGCCCCGTGCTGCAACCGGGCAGGCACGTCCTACCTGCCCGGTTGAGCCTGGGGAGGGCGAGAGCTCGGCTGTCTCTGTCCTACTGCGACGGAGTCGGCGGGCCGGGCCGCGCGCGCTGCCCGAAGCGAGGCATGGCGCCCCGTTGGATGGGCAACTCGAGCAGGGCGTAGGAGAGGGCCGCGATCGCGAGGGTGCTGCCGAAGCGCAGCGCCAGCAGCGGCAGGCCGTCGAACTCCACGTCCATGTACGGGCGCGTGACCATGAAGATGGGCCAGTGCCAGAGGTAGATGCCGTACGAGCGCCGCCCCAGCCAGCGCAGGGGCGCCAGCCCCAGCAGCCCCGGCAGCAGCCGCGCGCCCGGGTGGGCCGCCGCGGCGATCACCACGGCGGTGAGGGCCGAGACCGCCGCGAAGCCGCCCCGGTAGAGCAGCGGGTGGTCCTGGTGCAGCAGGGCGAAGCAGGCGATCAGGCCGAACAGCGCCAGCAGGCCGAGGCCGTCGAGCAGGCGCACGGGGGCCGCACCGGGCCCGGCACCGGCCCGACCGGGGGGGAAGGCCACGGCCAGGGCCGCGCCGATCAGCAGGCCGGCGGCGCGCGTGTCCGTCCCGTAGTAGACCCTGGCCGGGTCGACGTCGGGCTGGTAGAGCGCCGCCATAAGGGCCGCGCTGCCGATGGCCGCCGCGATCAGCAGGCCGAGCAGGGCGACCGGGCGCAGCCTGGTCGCGACGAAGCCGATCACCAGGGGCCAGAGCAGGTAGAACTGCTCTTCGATCGCCAGGGACCAGAGGTGCTGGAGCAGCGAGGGGCGCACGAAGGGGTCGAAGTAGGGCTGCTCGCTGAGCACCAGCCGCCAGTTCATGACGTAGGCGAGCGAGGCGAGCGTGTCACCGAGGAGCCCCTCGCTCTCGAAGGGCAGCAGCAGCAGAGCCAGGGGCACGACGACGGCGAGCAAGAGGAAGAGGGCGGGCAGTAGCCGGCGCGCCCGCCGCATCCAGAAGCGCCGCAGATCGATGCGCCCGCGCTGCTGTAGCTCGGCGAGCAGCAGCGCGGTGATCAGGTAGCCGCTCAGGGCGAAGAAGGCCTCGACGCCGAGAAAGCCGCCGGCCCAGCGCTCGAGGCCGGCGTGAAAGAGCAGCACGGCCAGCACGGCGACGGCGCGCAGCCCGTCGAGGGCCGGCATATAGGGCAGGCGCGGCGCGCCAGGGGCCGCCTGGTCTCCGCTCGGTGGTGTGGTGAACGACACAGACTTCCCTTTGTGAGCGTCAGCGGCCCTGGTGGTCGAGAATACTGTCGAGCACGGCGTTCGGCAGCGGCACGGGGTCGACGTTGGCCTCGTTGAAGCCGGCCGCGATGACGATCTTGCTCTCGGGCAGGTACCAGAGGGCCGCCCTGTAGCCGCCGATGCCGCCGATATGGCCGAGGGCCAGGCTGGCCGAGGCGGGGCGGGCCCGCCCGTTCGGCCCGGCGCCGACCTCGAGTTTGTAGCGCATGACGCCGAGGCCGTACTCGAGGCCGCGCATGCCGAACGAGCTGCCCGCGTCGACGAAGCTGAGCATCTTGCTGAGCGTCCCCGGCGACATCAGGCGCCCCTCGAAGAGGGCCTGGCCGAAGATGCTGAGATCCTCGACCGTCGAGACGATGCTCCCCGCGCCCCAGGCATAGGAGGGGTGGATGTCGGTCCAGTCGCCGTTCCCGGCGTAGCCGCGCATCATGGGGCCCTGGACTCGGTCGTCTGGCTCGAAGTAGGTGCTCTTGAGCTTGAGCCGGTCGATCACCCGCTGGTGCACCTCTGTGGCGAGGCTGTTGCCGGTGACCTTCTCGATCAGCATGCCGAGCAGCACATAGTCGGTGTTCGAGTAGCGCCAGCGGCCGCTCGCGCCCGGCTGAAAGTAGGGCCCACGCTCGACGGCCACCGCAAGCAGATCGGTGGGCGCCCAGACGCGCTGCCGGTTCTGCAGCACGCGGCGCAGAAAGGCGTTGTCGAGATAGTCGTTGAGCCCGCTCGTGTGGTTCATGACCTGCCGGAGCGTCATGCGGTCGGCGGCGGGCACCACCTTGGGCAGCCACATGCCGATGGGGGCGTTGAGGTCGAGCGTGCCCTCCTCGACGAGCTGCATGGCGACGACCGCGACGAACAGCTTGCTCAGGCTCCCGACCCGGAAGCGGTGGACCGGCTCGACGGCGGCGCCCTGCCTGCGGTCGGCGAGGCCGCGCGTCCCGTACCAGGGCTGGAAGCCCGGCACATTCACCGCCAGGGCGATGCCCGGCACCGCCTGGTTGCGCGAGGCCTGGGCGAGGGCGCGCTCGAGCGACGCGACGAGGGCCGGATCGAGGGGCCGCGCGGCCTGCGGGGCCCGGCCCGCGGCCAGAACGTCTCTCGGCGCGACGCCGGCGCCGACACAGAGCAGCAAGAAGACCAGGGCCAGGCTGAACACGCGCCGGGGGCGGGACGGCACATTCCGCATCACGTCCGAGCTCCTCATGAGAAGCGGACCTTTCTAGATGGGCTTTCCGAAAGCAGGAGCCAGTAACCTCTTGTTATGTAGGGCCACGTGTCAATCCGCCGCGCCGTTGCAGGCGGCCCATGTCGAGATTGCTGTCGTTCCGAGACGGGAGCCCCTTTCTCCTAGCAAGATTCGTGCGAGGCCCCGCACATGGCCACAGGCTGGCCAGGCGACGGTGAGGAAGGCGATTCGTTGCGAGCGGTAGCGTGCGCTTGCCAATGTACCACATATTGTGGCTGCTCTTGTGGTATAACACTGTCGGTGTTGACCAACCCTGGTTGGCGGCGGGCGGCGTTCTGCCGGCCGTGGGCCGACCGGTCGCCATACTCACTCTGGAAGCCGTGATGCCCCGCTTGCTCACCCTCTGCGTGATCATCGTAGCGCTCTCCTCGTGTGCGGCGCCCCCAGCGCCGCCCTCCGCGCCACCCTCCGCGCCACCCCCGACGGCCGCCGCGATCGTGCCGACCGTGCAGCCGACGGTCACGCCGATGCCGACGCCGCCCCCGGCCCCCACCGCCTTGCCCGAGCCGACCGCCCCGCTGCCGCCCACGCCCATCCCCCTGCCCCGCTACGACCTGGTGCTCGTGGGAGCCACCCTGATCGACGCCACCGGCGGGCCGCCCCTCGAGCAGGCGGCCGTGGCGATCCGGGGCGGCCTGATCGCCGACATCGGCCCGGCCGAGACAGTCGTCTACAGCGCCGACACCCCGGTGCGCGACATCAGCGGCGCCACCATTTTGCCCGGCTTCATCAATGCCCACGTCCATATCAGCGGCCTCAGCGACGACGACCTGCGGCGCTGGACGCGGGCCGGCGTGACCACGGTACGCGACCTCTCGGGCCCCCTGGAGGAGCGCATCGCCCGGCGCGATAGCCTGCGCGCCCGCGGCGACCCGAGCCTGCCGCGCCTCCTGGTGTCCGGGCCGATCGTCACGGCGCCCGGCGGCTATCCCTTCGCCGTGGCCGACCCGAGCCTGCGCGTGGCCGGCATCGCCGTGCTCGACGGGGCCGACGCGCGCCTGCAGACCGGCCTCCTCGCCGATGCGGGGGTCGACCTGATCAAGATCGCCGCGAGCGGGCGCACCGACGTGAGTTGGCCCGAGCTCACCGACGAGCAGATCAGCGCAATCACCGAGACGGCCCGCGCCCGCGGCCTGCGGGTGAGCGTCCACGTCGACCGGGCGAGCGCCCTCCAGCGCGCGGTCCTCCAGGGGGTCAGCGACGCGGCCCACAGCCCCCGCGACCGCATCCCCGACGAGCTCATCGCGCTCATGGTCGAGCGGGGCGTCTCGCTGACCCCGACGATCGCCGTGTACGAGGACCTGGCCCTCAGCCGCGGCAAGGCGGTCGACTGGCGCCGGCGCATCCAGCCGGTGCTCTACGACAACCTGCGGCGTTTCGCGGCCGCCGGCGGCACCCTCGCCCTAGGCGACGACTACGGCGGCGTCCCGGGCATGGCGGTCGGCATGCCCATGGCCGAGATCAACCACTGGATTGCCGCGGGTCTCACGCCCGTGCAGATTATCGAGGCCGCGACCCGCGGCAGCGCGATCGCCGCGGGCATCGCCGACGAGCTCGGCACCGTCGAGATCGGCAAAGCCGCCGACCTGCTCGTCGTGGCCGGCGACCCGCGCCTGGACATCGGGGCCCTGGCGCGACCTCTGCTGGTGCTGCGAGGCGGCGCTGTCGTCAGCCCATAGTGAGTCGGAGAAATATGTTATGTCCAGCTCGCCCTTCCTGGCCCCGCTCGAGTATCGCGCGGGCGACCTGCTGCTCCGCCCCTACCGCCCCGGCGACGGCCCCGCTCTGCAGCGCGCCGTGGTCGCCTCCTACGAGCACCTGCGCCCCTGGATGCCCTGGGCCAAGGCCGACCAGAGCGTCGAGGAGTCGGAGGCCACGGCCCGAAGCCTGGGCGGCAGCTACCTGACCGGCGAGAACTTCACCCTGGGGGTCTGGCGCGGCGACGAGCTGCTCGGGGGCACCGGCTTCCACCTGCGCTGGGGCGAGATCAGCTCAGGCAACGCCGAGACCGGCATGTGGATCGGCGCCGCCCACGCCAGCCGGGGGCTCGGCACCCGGGTCCTCGCCATGGTGCTGGCCTGGGGCTTCACCGCGTGGCCGTGGCAGCGCCTGGTCTGGCAGTGCGATACTCGCAACCTGGCCTCCGCTCGCGTCGCCGAGAAGAACGGCCTCACGCGCGAGGCCACGTTTCGCTCGGACAGCTTCGACGTGGATGGCAACCGCCGCGACACCTACCTCTACGCGATCCTGCGCGAGGAGTGGCGCGCGCGACACCTCCCGGCCTAGGCCGCCCTCGCCCCATGCCTCGCGCTGCAACACCGTCCGGCAGAGCTGCGTCCTATCGCCAGAACTTCAGGACGCGCCTGACGACGAGGAGGAGGCATGCAGATCAATACAGACCCGAGGGCGACCCCGCCGCGCACGGATAGCTCGCTGCCGCCGGCGCCAGCGCCCGACGAGTCCTACTACAGGCGCGGCGAGCAGGCGCGGCGCTGGGGCGGCATCCTGCTGCTGCTCGGCGTCGTCTGGCTCGTCTTCGCCCTGGGCTCGCGGCTGCCGCTCTTCGGGGTAGGCTTCGTCGAGCGCACCGAGCCGATCCCCCCGCAGAGCTTCGCCGTCACGCGGGTGGTGATCAGCGGGGTGAGCGATAACGTCGAGCTGGTCGGCTGGAACCAGGCGGAGGTGCAGGTCGAGGCGGTGAAGCACGGCTTCGGCTGGAACGGCGACGCCGCCCAGGAGGGGCTCGAGCGCCTCGAGGTGGTGATTACCCCGAATGGCGATACCCTGAACATCGACGTGCGCCGGCCCCTCGACTCGATTGTCGGCCGGGCCCCCTATGCCAACCTGCGCATCGCCCTCCCCGCGGGGGTCAGCGCCGAGGCGCGCCTGGCCAGCGGCGACATCGAGGTGAGCGAGGTCACCGGCGACCTCGTCCTCAGCACCGTCTCGGGCGACCTCGAAAGCGCCGACACGCTCGGCAAGCTGACCCTCAGCACCACCTCAGGCGACCTCGAGGTGCGCGACCACAGCGGCGCGCTCACCGCCGAGAGCGTGAGCGGCGACGTGCGGCTCGAGGGGGCTCTGGCGAGCCCCAACGTCAAGACGGTCAGCGGCGACGCCAGCCTCGAGGGGGCGAGCGGCACGGTCGAGCTGCGCAGCATCTCGGGCGGCCTGAGCGTCTCGGGCGGCGACATCGCGGCCCTGACCGTCGAGAGTACCAGCGGCGACGTCGAAGCCGAGGTCGCGCTAAACGAGGGCTCGAGCAGCCGCATCAGCAGCATCTCGGGCGACGTCGGGGTCAGGCTCGAGCGCACCACCAACCTGCAACTCGAGGCGACCACCACCAGCGGCGAGATCGAGACCGACCTCGAGGGCCTGGACGAGGAGCGCCGCAGCTTGCGCGGCTCGTTCGGCGACGCCAGCGCCGCCCTGGGCATCAGCACGACCTCGGGCGACATCGAGGTGCGGGGCGACTGAGCGACCGCGTCGGAAGCATGAACAGGCGGCGAGGGAGACCCCTCGCCGCCTGTTCTGTGCGCCACTCCCTAGGCGATCGTCAGGCTGCCGAGCTGCGGCTGGGGCAGGGAGACCCCTCGCCGCCTGTGCTGTGCGCCACTCCCTAGGCCAGGCGCACCACAGCCAGGCTGAGCACCGCGGCCTTCTCGCGGGCGATCTCGCGCCAGGCGACGCCGCGGTTGTCCGAGCGCAGGATCTGGCCCTGGTCGGTGCCGGCCCAGGCGAAGTCCATGTGGTAGCTGGCGGGGGCCAGGGCGCGCACCGCCCCCGCAAGGGGCGTCTCGAGGGTTGCCGCCTGCCACGATGCGCCGCCATCGACGCTATAGGCCAAGCTGGCGCCCCCGTCCAGGGCGGCGATCAGGGTCTCTTGCTTGCCGGCCAGCAGGGCGAGGGCCGCGGCGCCCGGCGCCGGCCCCTGGTCGCCCCGCCACTGGGCCGGCCCGTGGGCCGTCGCGACGACGGGGCCGGTCGCGCTGGCGAGGGTGAGCAGGCCCGCCGCCTCGTCGTCGGGCGCCGCCGACCAGCTCTGGCCGCCATCGGTCGAGTGCAGAGCGCCCTGCTCGACCACGGCCAGCAGGGTCAGGGCGTCGGCCGCGAGGAGCGCTCGCACCGGCCGTCCCTCGAGCGCCTGCCCCACGCGCCGCCAGCGCCCGGTGCCGCCCGGGTCGCTGTAGGTCACTATCCCGTCGCTCGTGCCCACATACACGATCCCTGCCTTGGCCATAACAGACTCCTCCCGTCTAGCGGTTGCTTGCCACTACGAAAAGACAGGTGATGCCGAGGCCCAGGCGCGCGACCTCGCGCCACGAGGCGCCGCGGTCGTCAGAGCGCAAGAGCAGGCCCCCGTCGGTCGTCGCCCAGGTCGCCACAGGGCCCGGGGCCAGGGCGCTGACCCGCCCGAGTCCGCCGGCGGGCAACGCGGCCGGCTCCCAGTGAATACCGTCGTCGAGGCTGCGGAAGAGCAGGGCCCCGCCCGCGCCGGCGCCGACCAGCACCGGGGGACGCCCCTCCAGGCGCGCGTAGGCCGTGGCGCCCATCAGGCGAGGGTTACCCACAGCCACAGGGCCGTGAAGCGTGGCGGCCCGCAGGCCGACGGGCTCGATCGTCGCGCCCGGGGCGTCGCTCCAGCTCGCGCCGCCGTCGAAGCTCTGCTGGGGGGGCAGGCCTGCGGCCGCCACCAGCAGGGTGGCCGCGTCGAGGGCCAGAATCGCGCTGACGGCGTGCCCGCCCAGAGCCCGCCCCACGGGGAGCACCCCGGAAGCGGCCGCGCTATAGACCAGCAGCCCGTCGGCCGTGCCCAGATAGAGAAGCTCGCCCCGCGCCATGCCTCGCCTCCTGCGGCTGCCTCCTCCCGCCGACGAAGGATAGCACCTGCCGCCGGTCGCCGCAAGGCGGATCGACAAAGCCCCCGCTCTTCGCTGGAAGAGCGGGGGCCGCATTGGGTGGGGAGCAGGAGCTAGGCGACCTGGCTCTTGCGGCGCATCTCGAGGACGCGGCGCACGACAAAGTAGATCACGCCGGCGGCGAGCAGGCCGAGGACGACCTTCTGGTAGTCGCTGATAAAATCGACCACGCGCGACCAGTTGGCGCCCAGGATGTAGCCGGCCACGGTGAGCAGGGTCGTCCAGACCGCCGAGCCCAGGGTGGTGAGCAGCAGGAAGCGGCCGACGGGCATGCCCTTCATGCCGGCGGGCAGCGAGATCAGGCTGCGGATCAGCGGGATGACCCGGCCGGTGAAGACCATGATGTCGCCGTGGCGACCGAAGACATTCAGGGCCTTATCGAGGTCCTCTTCGGAGAGCAGGAACCACTTGCCGTAGTTGCGGATAAAAGGCCGGACCACAGGCTCGCCGGCAATGCGACCGATATAGTAGAGGGCGAGGGCCCCTAAAACCGACCCGATGGTGCCGGCCAGAATCGCCCCGAAGAAGGTGAACTGGCCCTGGGCCACCAGGAATCCGGCCAGGGGCATCACCAGCTCGGAGGGGATAGGCGGGAAGAGATTCTCAACCAGCATGATCAGGGCGATACCTGGGTAGCCCAGGGCCGTCATAATCTGCTCGATCCAGAGGCGCACCGTTTCCATCAATGAAGCCATTGGCTCACTTTCCTTACGTAGCCGATACCGTCGTGGCTATGGTAGGTGAGGACCCGGTCGGCGTCAAGCGCTCACCCTGACAATGCTGCAAGAATACTGCCCGCGCCATACCAACGACACGCTATCGTTTGGGGCCTACGGGCTGCGTGACAGGCCGCGCCGCGCCGCAGACGGCGCGCGTTCTCGGGTATAATCCCGCTGTGATGCCATATACCTCGCTTCTCACCCTGCTGCCCCCCGTGGCCCTGAGCCTCGGCGTCGCCGCGCTCTTGCTGCTGATCTTCCGGCTCCTGGGCCGAGCGAGCCGGGTGCGCTCGCTCGGGCCGCTGTATCTGGCGGCCACGCTCTTACTCGCCATCGCACTCTTCCTCGACGGCGAGGGCCTGCTGCCGCCGGGCTGGCTGCGCGCGCTACTGGTCGCGACGCTGCTGGTTAGCTGGGGCTATATCTGCTTCGACCTGCTCGAGTTCCTGGCCTTCGAGCGCTCGATGTCGCGCCGCGGCCTAGCGGTGCCGCGCTTGGCCCGCGACATCTTGCGCGGCGTGGCCCTGGTGGCCCTGGTGCTGCTGGCGATCAACCGGGTCTTCGGGGTGCCGCTCAGCTCGATCGTGATCTCCTCGACGGTCGCCTCGGCGGTGATCGGCCTGGCCCTGCAAGACCTGCTGCGCAATGTGATCGCCGGGGTGGCCCTGCAGGTCGAGCAGCCCTTCGCGCCGGGCGACTGGGTGCAGCTGCGCGAGCAGCCGCTCAAGGTGCTCGAGATGAGCTGGCGGGCGACCCGCTTCGTCACCGTGGACAATACCCACGTGGTGGTGCCCAACGCCAACCTGGCCCAGGCCGAGATCAACAACTACACCCTGGGCTCGCCGCTGCAGGCCCTGCACGTGCAGATCGCCCTCGCGCCCGAGCACCCGCCAGGCCTGGCCAAAGAGGTTCTGGCCCGAGCCGCCCGCGAGGCCGAGGGAGTGCTGAGCGACCCGGCCCCCGGCGTGCGGCTGGTGGCCTATGGCGAGTACAGCGTCACCTACGACGTCAAGTTCTGGATGCACGGCTACGAGCGCTACATCGAGACCCGCGACGCGGTGATGACCAGTATGTGGTATCACGCCCGCCGGGCCGGCCTGCGCCTGCCCACGCCCATGCGCGAGCTGCTGGTCCACGAGGCCGACCCGCGCCTCAGCGGCGAGGAGCAGGCCCGCAGCCTGAGCCGGGTCGAGGCCCTAATCGGCAGGGTCGAGCTGTTCGCCGGGCTCAGCGCCGCGGAGCAGGGCGCCCTGGCCGCCCGTGCGATCGAGCGAATCTATGGGCGGGGCGAGGTGCTGGTGCGGCAGGGCGAGGCCGGCGACACATTGTTCGTAATCGTCGCGGGGCGGGTGCGGGTCGAAACCGCCCACGAGCCGGGCGGGCAGGCGGTGCGCGTCACCGAGCTGCTCGCCGGCGACTTCTTCGGCGAGATGGCCCTGCTGACGGGCACGCCGCGGCGGGCCACGGTGATCGCCGAGGAGGAGACCAGCGCGCTGATCGTCGGGCGCGAGGCCCTGGCCCCCCTGCTCGACGCCAACCCGGCCCTGCCCGAGCGCCTGAGCGAGGCCCTCGAGCGGCGCGGCGTCGAGAGCCGCACCGCCCTGGCCGCGCACACGCCCACAGAGAGCGCCAATGGCGAGGCCGAGGCGCCCAACATCCTCGGACGGATCAGGAGCCTGTTCGGACTGGGGTGAGCAGCCCGAACAGGCCCCTGATCTGTGCCGCGCTACCGGTTCAGCGCGGGCAGATAAACCCGTTTGTCCTTGACGATCCCGAGCCCGCTGATCGTCGTGGCATAGAGCGCGCGGCCCGAAAACTGGTCGGCCCCGGCGCGGAAGATGACCCGGCTACTGTCGGCGCTCTGCCGGATGCTCACCAGACCGCCGTCCTGAGTGTCGGGGGGACCGCCGACATAGGCCACATCGCCACTCAGGACCGAGCCGACACTGGTCGTGGCGAGCGGGGTAATGAACAGCCTGGTGGCGGTATCGCCGGCGGTACGACCGCGGAAGAGCATGTAGGCGCTGTCACGCGTGAACTGGACATTCAGAGTATCGTTGTAGCTCGGCCCCTCTTGCTCGGCCGAGATCGGGATGCGCTGCGCACTGCCGTCGATCGGCGCGCTGTAGTAGCGGGCCTGCTCCACAAAGACGATCCGCGCGCTATCGGGCGTGATAAAGTAGGTCGATCCGATCCCAGGGCCCTGAACTAGGGGCGCAAAGGTCGCCAGCGCGCCGCCGGTGACGGGCGCGCTATAGAGAAACCCGCCATTAATCGGGCCTTGAACCCGGAACACGACCCGAGCGCTATCAGGGCTCACCTTGTATAAGCCGATCGGGTCACCGTCGTTAAGCGCCGCATCCAGCTTGACAGCGGGGCTACCATTGAGCGGGACACTCCAAAGATCCTGCAAATCGGGATTGCCATTGCCACCTACATAGACGATCGCGCGCTGGCTGTCGGGGGTGATCACAAAGCTCAGGACGTCCATACTACTCGTCGACGGAGTGATCACGGTCGCCGCGCCGCCCGCCGCTGGCGCCTTGGAAAGCTCAAAGCTGATCAGTGTGTCGGGCCGCGTGTAGCGCCTGACGAAAAGCACCGTCGCGCCATCAGGGGTGACCTCATACTGGCCCAACTCATCAACGGTAGTGCTGAAGGGCAGCGCCAGCGGGTTGCCGTTCGGGAGGCTCACGCTGAACAGGTCGACCTGAGCGGTGGGCTGGCTGGAGGCCTGGAGCGCATAGACAAGCCTGCTGCCATTCGTGCTCAGAGTCCACGAGCGGACACCCTGTTCGCCACTCGTTGGCGCGCTGATCAGCCGCGGCTGGCCGCCCGCAATCGGCGCCAGGTAGAGCTCGCTCGAACCCGAGCCGACCCCGGGTTGGGGGCCAACTTCGTAGATCACCGAGCTGCTGTCGGCGGTGATGCGGAAGGCGATTACAGCCCGACCGACACCGAGATCGCCATTGAGGCGCGCCACCGTCCCGCCGGCCGGTGCGACGCTGTAGAGCTGCGCTGGCGCGTCGAAGGCCGAACGGGCAAGCCAGACGACAAAATTACCGCTTGTACTGAGCTGAACATCGTCGATAGCGCCCTGCGTCGGCGCAGGGGCCACGCCAAGCGGCGTAGGCGCCCCACCTTCGAAGGGGACACTGAGCAGGCGCGAAAGGCCCGTGTTGGGGTCGAAGTTCACGTAAATGGCGCGATTGCCATCTGGTGTGAGCAGCACATTGCGTACAATAGGAGTTGCCAGTTCGCGCACCTGCCCGAGGGTGAGGGCTGCGACGAACGACGGGATGAGCAGGCTGACCAGGCTCAACGTGCCGAGGGCGAGGATGGCGGGCAGGCCGAGGCGCGAGCGAAGCTTGGTAGCCAGCCGGCTTTCAGGGTGGAACATAACCTAAACTCCAGCTAGAAAAACGTGGCTAGACGGCACGCAAAATTCTAGCACCATTGCAGAAACTATGGATGAGGATATAGTAACGCGCCCAGCGAAGTTTTGTCCCCACTGCGGGGCCGCCCTGCCGCCCGGTGGGGCCCGCTTCTGTATCGCCTGCGGCGAAGCGGTGCGCGGCGGCGACCAGGATGAGAACGCGCCGGGCGAGTCCCCGGCCACTGGCCCCACGGTGCGCCTGCCCAACGCCGGGGTCGAGCAGCAGGTGATCGGCGGCACGGTGAAGCTGCCGGCCTCGGGGGCGGTGCCGCCGGGACTGTGGGTGCTCGACCAGCCCCCCGGCCCGACCGATGTCGTGGCGATCTACCCGCCCCTGCGCCCGGTGCGCGGCGGCTGGAGCGGGCTGATCGGCCGCGGCTGGCAGCCGGCGGGCAGCAGCGCCGACGGCCCGCAGATGACCTTCCACTTCCGCGCCCCGGTCGAGTGGTTCCCCGCCGACGGCTGCGGCGCGGGTCTGCGCCTGCTGGTCGAGGTGGTCGCCAGCTCGCGGGCCTGGGAGGGCAAAGAGCGGCGGGGCTTCCGCTTCGGGCTGCGCCGCGACGGCCCGATGCAGGTCGCCGCCGCCGCCTGGCGCGACAGTGCGGGGCAGATCCTGGAGGATCGGCCGCTGCCGCAGATCCAGATTATGGCCCCGCCGCGGGTGGCGCGGGTGGCCGACCTGGCCGACGAGCCGGCGCTGCTGGTCGCGCCCGAGGCCAACCTGTGGGCCCAGGGCTCGCAGGCCCCGGGGGCCTACAGGCTCTACCGCGACCAGGTGATGCAGGAGCACACGCCGGTGGGCCGCGGGATCACCTTGATCCCGCTGCGCGAGGGCGACGAGGGCGGGCGGCCCTGGTGGGGCCGGCTGCTGCCGAGCGTGGCCCCGGCCCGCTACCGCGCCCGCGTCGAGCGCCCGCTGGTCTGCAGCCTCGCCGAATGGGGCGAGCGGCTCAAGGCGATCAGGGCCGAGGCGAAGGGCCTGGGGCTCGACCTCGAGCCAGCCCTGGCCGCCGAGTGGTGGCTCGACCGGCGCGGCCACGACGGCGTAATCCTCACCGCGGCCCAGGCCCGCTACGGGGCCGAGCGGGTGGTGATCGTCTTTCGGCGCGGGCAGCTCGCGCGGATCAAGGACTGAAGGGCCCACCGCGCGCCCTGGCCCTGCTATAATGAAGCCTATGAAGCACGTCATCCTCTTTGCCGCCCTTGCCATCGCCCTGGCGGCCTGTGGGGGCCAGAGCCCGGCGCCGACGCCGGCCAGCCTCGACGCCGGGGGCGCGACGATCGCCGCCGAGAGCCGTCTGCTCGACCAGGGGAGCGGAAAGCTGGTCGAGGGCGACCTTGCGCCCGACTTCAGCTTCGTGCTGCCCGACGGCACCACCCAGAAGCTGAGCGAGCTGCGGGGCAAGCCGGTGCTGATCAACTTCTGGGCCACCTGGTGCCTGCCCTGCGTCGAGGAGATGCCGGCCATCCAGCAGGCCTACGATAGCGCCGGCGGCGAGCTGCTGGTGCTGGCGGTCAACCGCAACGAGCTGCCCGAGGCGATCGCCCGCTTCGCGCCCAAGGTCGGCGTCAGCTTCCCGCTGATCGCCAACATCGCCGGCGATATTGGCGACCGCTACAGCGTAACAAGCCTGCCAGTCAGCTACTTCATCAATAGCGACGGCACGATCAGCGCGAAGCACATCGGCGCCCTCAGCGCCGAGACGCTGCAAGAGCGCCTCGACACACTCCAATGAGCGAGCCCACCCCCGACGATGTGATCGCCCTGGCCCAACGGCGGATCGCCGAGCGCGCCCCCGCCGAGCTGCCCGGCCTGCCCGAGGCCCGCGTCGAGCGGCCCTGGCTCTGGCTGTTCGCCGGCCTGTTCGGCGTGCTGCTGGCGGCCCTGCTCTTCTGGCCCGGCGCGCCGCTCGAATGGAAGATGTACGCGGTCGTCCACGGCGTCTGCGCCCAGCAGCACAATATCACCCTGGGCGGGGCCCAGTTCCCCCTCTGCGCGCGCAACAGCGGGATCTACGCCAGCTTCCTGCTGACCATCGGCTACCTCTACGCGATCGGGCGCGGGCGGGCCGGGGGCCTGCCGCCCTGGCACCTGAGCGTGACCCTGGCGGCCTTCGTGGCGATCATGGCCGTCGACGGCTTCAACTCGCTGTTCGCCGACATCGGCCGGCCGAACCTCTACACGCCGAACAACCTGGCGCGCACCCTCACCGGCATGGGCATGGGCGTCTCGATCGCCGTGATGCTGCACCTGGTGCTGAACAAGACCCTGCGCAAAGACGTCGACGACAACATGCCCGTCCTGAAAAGCTGGTGGGAGCTCCTGGGCATCCTGCTGATCGACTTCCTCGTGCTAGTGGCGATCTACGCCAACCTGGGCCTGCTCTACTGGCCCCTGGCCTTCATCGCCTTCTTCGGCATCACCGGGGTGCTCTACCTGGTCTGCCTGCTGCTGACCAGCCTGTTCATGGGCTACGAGGGCAAGGTGACCAGCCTGAAGCAGCTGGCCCGCCCCGCCGCCGTGGCGCTCATCCCGACCCTGCTCATGCTCGGCAGCATGTCGTGGCTGCGCTTCTGGCTCGAGGGGTTGGGGCTGGTGGTCTGAGGGGCTGCGCCCCTC
>CAZKTU010000132.1:12203-16908 GCA_964555675.1 uncultured Oscillochloris sp. | reverse complement strand
AAAAGGGGTGGCAGGGCCTCCCCTGCGCGCCTACCGCGTCACCGGCGCGCCGCGCCGCATATACACCGCGCGGATAGCGCGCAGCACCTCTTCGAGCTCGAAGGGCTTGCGCAGGATCTCGGCGGCGCCGAGGCGCATCGCCTCCTGCTGCTGGGCGCCGGTGGTCTGGCCGGTCAGGACGAGCACGCGGGCGTCGGCGTCGTAGGCTCGCAGCTCGCGCAGCAGCTCGAGGCCGCCCATGCCGGGCATGGCCAGGTCGCTGAGCACGATGTCGAACTCGCCGGCTTTGTAGGCGTCGAGGGCGCCCTGGCCGTCGCCGTAGGCGCTGACGCTATGGCCGATCTGCTCGAGCAGGCGCTTGAGCGAGCGCTGGATGGTCACGTCGTCGTCGGCCAGCAGGATGCGCAGGCTGGGCAGCTCGGCGGGCTCGCGCTCGGCCTCGGCCAGGGCCGCGGCGGCCTCGGGGGTCTCGACCACGGGCAGCCTGATGGTCATGGTGGTGCCCTTGCCGGCCACGCTGTCAACCTCGAACGAGCCGCCGTGGCTCTTTACGATGCCGTACGAGACCGAGAGGCCGAGGCCGGTGCCGGGGGTCGCGCTGCCGCCCAGGGCGCCCTTGGTGGTGAAGAAGGGCTCGAAGATCTTATCGCGGATATGGTCGGGGATGCCATGGCCGCTGTCGCGCACGCTGAGCACAATCCCGCGCTCGTCGCCGTCGAGGGTCACGCTGAGGGTGCCGCCTTTGGGCTTCATGGCGTCGCGGGCGTTGGTGAGCAGGTTGAGGAAGACCTGCGAGATCTGGCCGGCGTCGCAGATCGTCAGGGGCACCGGGTTGATATCGCGGACCACCTGCACGTGGTGCTTGCGCAGCTCGATCTCCATCAGGATGAGGGTGCCGTTGATCGCATCGTAGAGGTCGGCCAGCTCGCGCCGCGGCTCCTGGCGGCGGGCGAAGGTGAGCAGGCTGCCGGTGATGCTCTTGCCGCGTTTGCAGGTGTCGACCACCACCTTGAGCGACTCGTTCTTGGTCTCGTCCTCGCCGCTGGCCAGGCCCAGCTGGGCGTAGCCGAGCATGCCGCCGAGCAGGTTGTTGAACTCGTGGGCGATGCCGGCGGCGAAGGTGCCGACGGCGGCCAGCTTCGAGGACTGGATCAGCTCGGCCTGGGACTCCTGGAGCTTGCGGAAGAGGCGCGCGTTGGCGATCACGGTGGCGGCCTGGCGGGCGAAGGCCATCAGCACGCGCTGCTCGTCCTCGTTGAGGCCGCGGATCTCGGCGAAGGTGAGGCAGATCGCGCCCATGACGCGCTTCTCGTCGACCAGGGGGATGCAGACCAGGGCATTCCAGAAGACGCCCTGGGTCAGCTGGGGCACGGGCGCGAGGGTCTGGATATGCTGGTCGGTGAACATCATCACGCGGTGGCGACCGAGCACGGCCTCGTAGCTCTTGGGCAGGGGGACGGGGTTGGGGCCGGGGCCGTCGATGGCCACGGGCAGGTTGTGGGCGGCGACGAGGGTCGGCACCTGCTGGTCGTCGAGCAGGACCACCCAGCCGTTCGAGGCGCTCATGAGCTCGGCCAGGCGGTCGACCAGCATCTGCAGCATGGTGGGCGCGTCGCGGATGGTGATCAGCGCGATCATCAGGCTCTGCAGGCGCTCGAGCTTGCTCGAGAGGGCGGTCGAGTCGGCCATCACGCTGCGCATCTCGTTATTGACCCGGATGACCTCGCTCTGGCTACGCAGGGCGTTGAGGAAGAGGACCATGGGCACGATGCCGAGCAGCACGGCGATGCCGTTGATCTGCCAGAGGATGGCGAGCAGGCCGCCGAGGGGCGCGAGCAGCAGCACATACCAGCGCAGCTCGCCCTCGCGCAGGCGCATGCCCTCGCGCAGGGGGCGGCCCTCGCTGAGGCGGGCCAGGCCGGCGACGGCGCCGCGCTCGATCAGGTAGAAGAGGGCCCCGTTGAGCAGCAGGACGGCCAGGGCGAGGACGGTCGTGTAGGGCAGGGTGCCGACGCCGCGCTCGAGGGCCCAGGCGTCGCGGGTCAGCTCGGTCAGGGCCTTGCCCACGGCGGCGGCCATCCAGCGCACCGAGACGGTCGAGAGGATCTGCCACCAGTCCTGGTCGCGGGCGAGGGCCCCGGCGACGGTGCCGACGACGATCGCGACGAGCAGCATCGGCCAGGTGAGGGAGGTGAGGGCGGCGAGCAGGACGGCCACGGCGATGGTGACCAGGCGCCCATTCTCCATCTCGAAGGCGGTCAGGTCGGCGACGGTGAGCATCACCGTGAAGATCAGGGCCGCGAGGAGCGCCGAGAGGGTAGGGGTGCGCCAGAAGACCGCCAGGGCGCCGATGCCGACAGCGAGGGCCACACACCAGAGGGCCACCAGGTATAGTCGTGCCGGCGAGGGGAGAGCGCGCATACGCGGGGTGCTCCTGGGTCAGCTCGCTGTAAGGGTAGACGATGGGACTGGGCGTCGACGATGCGTGGGGCATTCCATGGCGTCATCATGCTAAACGGCGACCCATCGCCTTTTATCGGACTTGTGCTATGCGGGGTCAACGGCAAGGGCAACTCGCTGTCGTTAGCGCAGCAGAAAGTCGCGCACCAGGGCATTGAACTCGGCGGGCCGCTCGTCCTGGGCGAGCAGCGAGGCGCGGTCGATCACCTCGAGGCGCGCCCGCGGCTGGGCGGCCAGGAAGTCGTCGGCGCGGCCGAGGGGCGTGGTGGTGGCCTGGCGGCCCCAGACCAGCATCACGGGCTGGCGCAGGCGCGGGAAACTGGCGCGGATGTCGTGGTTGAGCAGGCCGGTGAGGAAGCAGATCGGCGCGTAGTAGGCCCCGGCGCGGCGGCAGGTGTAGTAGAAGCCGTCGTGGGTCTCGGGGGTGACCGCGGCCGGGTCGTGGTAGGCCTGCGAGCGCAGAAAGTAGGCGGTGCCCGAGCGGCTGGTGAGGCGCTCGTAGATCGCACGGCCGACGGGCCCGCGCAGCACGCGGTAGACGCCATAGCCGGCGGGCCCCGCGGGGTCCGAGAGCTGGCCCAGGCCGGTCGGGCAGACGAGGACGAGGGCGTCGACGCGCTCGGGCCAGCGGTCGGCGGCGGCCACGGCGTAGGCGGCGCCGAGTGAGCTGGCGACCAGGGCCGTCGGCCTATCGAGGCGGGCCAGGGCGGCCCCGATCTGGTCGATATAATCCTCGGCGCTGTAGCGCCGCGCCGGGCGGTCGCTGTTGCCGTAGCCGAGCAGGTCGAGGGCATTGACGGCGAAGCCCGCGCCGAGGCCATTGAAGGGGCCGCGCATCTCGAAGGCCGAGGCGGCGGCGTTGATGCTATGGATGAGCAGGGTCGATCGGCCAGTGCCGGCGCTGTAGAGGGCCAGCTGATGGCCGCGCCAGTCGAAGAAGGTCGGGGCGACGGGCAGGAAGGACAAAGGCTGCTCGCGCATAGGTTTTTCGCTTATCTAACTAGCCTAGTAAGGCGCACCATCTGCACCGGGCCAGTATATAATGCCGTTGTGGAACGTCAAACTACAAAATCTTCAGGCCCGGCGCCGCTGATCTTCGAGGCGGCGCCCCTCGACCAGTACGCCCTGCGGCTGACGACGGGGCTCGCCTACCTGGGCGGGCTGCTGATGCTGCCGCTGCTCTTCGCCTACCTGGCCAACCTGCGCTGGGAGGGGCTGCTCATCCCGGTGGCTCTGGCCGTAGCCGTAGCCCTGTTTCTGCTGCTCACCTACGCCTTCCAGCCCCGCCGCTACGAGCTGACGCCCGACGCATTGCTGGTGCGCCGGCGGCTCTGGCGGCCCCTGCGCGTGCCGCTGGAGATCGTTACGGGCGCCTCGCCGGCCTCGAACCTGGCCGACGTGCCGGTGCGGGGGCTGCGCTTCGCCTTCAACGCCGGGATCTTCGGCTACCAGGGGCCCTTTCGCCTGGCGCCATACGGCGAGGTCTTCTTCCTCGCCACCAACCGGGCCCGCCTCGTCGCCGTGGCCCGCCAGGGCCGCACCTCGCTCATCCTCAGCCCGGCCAGCCCGCGCGCCTTCGTCGAGGCCCTCAACGAGCTGCGCACCCAGCGGGCCCTCGACGCCCTGGGGGCACCGAAAGAGCAGGGGCCGAAGGTTGAGGACTGAGCCCCGAAGGAGCCCGCAATGCGCTTCCCCCTGCTCGAGCAGCTCGACCTGCCCTGCGTCTTCGAGGCCTTGGTGCCGGGGCAGCCCCACCCCGACGGGCGCCGCTACCTGCCCCAGATTGTGCTGCGGCCGACGGGGCGGGCCGAACTGCCGACCGCCGGGTTGCGGCTCGCCGTAGTCGACCGGCACCACCGGGTGGCCGAGGGCGACGTGGGGCGTCTGGGCAGCGCGCGGCTGATCTGCGCGCTGAGCGACCTGCGCCTGCAGGAGGGGCCGCCGCGGCGCGGCCTCGAGCCCGAGGCGGGCTGGCGCGGCGGGGTCAGCACGAGGCCCATCGTCCTGGGCCGGGTGGTCGAGGTGGCTGCTTGGGAGGAGACGCGGGGCAATCTGCCCTACGAGGCTCTCTACACCGAGCTGAGCCTCGACATCGGCGTTGGGGTGGTGGGCCTGCGCACCAGCGTGACCGCCGGCAACCTGGCGGCTGCGATCGGCAAGGCGCGCATCGAGCCCGGCGACCACGTAACCCTGACGCGCTCGCGGATCGACATCCTGGCCTTCGCGCCCCTCGGCGAGTGACCCG
>CAZKTU010000132.1:0-12103 GCA_964555675.1 uncultured Oscillochloris sp. | reverse complement strand
CAGGGGAGCCAGAGGGGCTTGGCCCCTCTGAAAAATCCTCTACTCGCCGCCGAGGGCGAACAGCAACTCGATGAGGAGCTGGCCATGGCGGGAGAGATCGTCGATCGAGACGTGCTCGTCGGGGCCGTAGGGCGAGCTATCGGGGAGGGTGACGCCCACGGAGACGACGGGGCAGGCGAGGCGCTCGACGAAGAGCTGGAGGGGCAGGGCGAAGGGGCCTGCGGAGACGACGGGCAGGAGCGTGCCGAAGACGGCGGCGCCGGCGGCGGCGACCTGGCGGATATAGAGGCTGTCGGGGTCGGTGCGGGCGGGCGGATAGCCGCCGGGGAGGCGCTCGAGGGCGACATCGCCGAAGCCGCGGTCGTCGAGAAAGTCGCGCAGCAGCCTGGCCACCGTGTCGGGCTCTTGGCGCGGAACGAGCTGGAAATCGATCACGGCCGTGGCGAGGGAGGGCAGCTGGGCCAGATCGTACTCGGGCAGACAGTGGATGCTGCTGAGGTTACAGGTGGGCAGGGTCACCTCGGCGCGGACGAGGGCCACGCCGCTCATGCCGAAGAGGAACTGGTCGGCGCCCCAGGCGGCGAGGCGGCCGGCCTCGTCGAGGCGCATCGCGCGCAGGGCGGTATTCTCCTCGCGGGTGGGGCCCTCGACGCCGTCGTAGAAGCCGGGAATGCGGATATCTTCGTCCTCGCCCTTGATGCTGGCCAGGGCCCAGGTGAGGCGCCAGAGGGGGTTGCGCAGGGCGGGGGCGGCGCCGGCGGGCAGGGGGTGGGCGGGGCCGCGGGCGTTGAGGCGCACCTGGAGCAGGCCCTTGCTGCCGCTGTAGCAGATCGGGGTGCCGTGGGCATCGCGCTCGCCCACGCTGCCGAGGCAGGCATCGGCGACGAGCAGGTCGGCGTAGGCGGCGAGGGCGGCGGGCAGGCTAGGCGAGCCGAGGAGACCGCCGCCGTCGGCCACGATGACCACGCCGCAGGGGAGCTCGGGCTCGGACTGCAGCATAGCCTGGATGGCCAGGAGATGGGCGGCGAGGGGGCCCTTGCCCTCGGCGACGCCGCGGCCATAGAGGGCGCCATCGCGCTCGGCGAGCTGGTAGGGCTCGTGGGACCAGGCCAGCCAGGGGCCGGGCGGGGGGGTGTCGAAGTGGTGATAGAGCAGCAGCGTGCGCCCGCTGCGGCCCTCGCGGCGGGCCACGATCACGGGCGGGCCGTCGCCGAAGACGCGCACCTGCATGCCGAGGGCGCGAAAGAGCGCCGCGAGCAGGTCGGCCGTGGCGCCGAGGTCTTCAAGCTGGCCCACGCTCGAGGGCTGAGCGCAGAGGGCCCTGAGGGTCTGGATCAGCTTATCGGTCAGCAGAAGCGGTGGCGCTGACACTAGAACGGCTCCTCGGCTCGACGTTCGCCATTGAACTTTATGTTTGGTGAGATGCGCTCGGAACATTATAGCACGGGGCGCAGGCGGCGGGCGGCGCGGCGCCGCGACCCACAGGGGTAGGTAGGGGCTTTAGGGCATTAGAATGCCGTAGAGCTTAACACCTTTAACATGGTTTACATTTGACAGCCCATATGTTACAACGTATAATCCGCGTTAATCACTCGCAATTTGTCTGAAAAGTCACGTAGTACTGTTGTTCGCAAACGCCCAGAATAGCGCTGACCGTGAGGTCATAACGCCCATTGGGGCAACGCATCATTAAGTGTCGATACACGCTATCGGCTTGGTGGTGCGCTTGTATTTGCGATAGCGGGCAGCGCTGCTACGTTTGATCAGGCGAGCGAGGGTTATGGTAGGTCGACCTAGCCTCCCCCCAGGGCAAGGTCGGCGTGTAGGCTCCTTTCGACACTTGTGTCGAGCACAGCCTTCTAAGGAGGACTGAACGAGATGGCCATCTTCTCCAGGCGTGCCGCGGCCTTTGCGCTGCTGGCAGTGATCGTCCCCATTCTGGCGGCCTGTGGCGGCGCGCCGGCGGCGCCCGAGGTCATTCGCGAGACCGTTGTCGTCGTACAGACTGCTGAGCCCGTCCGCGAGACCGTGGTGGTCGAGCAGACGGTGGTGGCCGAGCCCGAGGCTCCGGCCGTGGCTGAGGCCTTCACGACCCCGCACCCGATCCTTGGCGACGCCAAGGTGCGCCAGGCGATCGCCTACTGCACCAACCGGCCCGAGCTGATCGCCTCGGTCTACCCCTGGCTGAGCGCCGAGCAGCAGAATGCCCTGCTGATGGACACCTTCCTGCCCCAGGGGCACTGGGCGGTGGCCACGGACAACATCACCAGCTACCCCTTCGACGCCGAGCAGGGCGCGGCGCTGCTCGAGGAGGCCGGCTGGGTCCTCGAGGAGGGCGGCACCGTGCGGGCCAACGCCGACGGCACGCCCCTGTCGCTGAGCTTCACGACCACCAACGCCCAGTTCCGCCAGACCTGGTCGGCGGTGTTCATCCAGCAGATGGCCGCCTGCGGCATTCAGATTATCCCCACCTACGCCCCCGGTTCGTGGTGGTTCGGCAGCAGCACGGGCCTGGCCCGGCGCGACTTCGAGCTGGGCGCCTTCGCGTGGGTCGGCCAGGCCGATCCGGGCGGCATCTCGCTCTACAGCTGCAACCAGATCCCCTCGCCCAGCAACAACTGGGAGGGTCAGAACTACATGGGCTGGTGCAACGAGACGGCGAGCAACGCCATCGTGGCCGCCAACAACACCCTGAGCCGCGACGAGCGCATCGCGCAGTACGGCATCGTGCAGACCGAGTTCACCAAGGACATGGTCAGCCTGCCGCTGTTCAACCGCTCTGAGGCGGCTGCGGCGAGCAACCGCATCCAGAACTTCAAGCCGGATCCGACCGAGTACTACACGGCCAACATCGAGGAGTGGACGGTCACCGACGGCGACACCGCGGTGCTGGGCTTCACCCAGGAGCCGGCGAGCCTCTGGGGCCTGATCGAGAGCGCGGCCGTGCAGCGCACCGCCGCCAACCTGCTCGGGACCCTGGCGACCACGACCTACAGCTACGACTACCAGCCCAAGGGCCAGACCGAGCTCTCGACGATCGAGTCGGGCCTCGCCAAGAACGAGGACATCGAGGTCGCGGAGGGCGACACCGTCTGGAACGTGGCCGGCGAGGCCGTGCCCCTGGCGGCGGGCGTCGAGGTGGTCAACGCCGCGGGCGAGACGGTCACCTACGAGAGCGGCACGCTGACCATGAAGCAGCTGACCGTCACCCACAACTTCGTCGAGGGCCAGAAGTGGGAGGACGGCGAGCCGATGAAGCAGGCCGACTACGAGCTGGCCTACAAGATCGACTGTGACCCCGACTCGGGCGCGGTGACCTTCACGACCTGCGAGTCGATCGCCAACGTCGACTTCACCAGCGACACCAGCTACACCGTCACCTACCAGCCGGGCGTGCAGTGGCCGACCTACTTCACGGCCCCGATCGGCGCCTACCCGTCGCACCAGGTCCTGGCCGATGGCCGCAACCTGGCCGACGTGCCGGCCGCCGAGTGGCAGACCCTGCCCGAGATCATCGAGGACCCGCTGAGCAACGGCCCCTACGTGCTGGAGAGCTGGGAGAAGGGTCAGAGCATGACCTTCACGGCCAACCCCAACTACTTCAAGGGCGAGCCGGCGATCAAGACCGTGGTGATCAAGTTCATCGCCGACACCCAGCAGGCCGTGGCCCAGCTGCTCACCGGCGAGGTGGACGTGCTCGGCAGCGAGACCCTGGGCGCCGGCGCCGAGGTGCAGACCGTCCTGGACGCCGCCGCCGCCGGCGACGTGCAGGCCTACACCATCGCCAGCCCGACCTGGGAGCACATCGACTTCAACCTGAACATCAAGTAGGTTGGGGTTCTCCCGGCGCGCTGCCGCTGGGGGCGGCAGTACCCCGGGAAACGCGGCTGCGGGGCAGGTGCCTCGCAGCCGCGCCCGTGTGTCCGGCACCATGGTTCATACATCACAACTTGCGCCGGCCTTTTGTTTGTGTATCATGGCGCAGCTATGGCCGTCGGCGTTATGTCGAACATAATCATTACGCGAGAGTGAGTCGGAGATGACCACCTTTCTGATCAGGCGTCTCTTTCAGATGCTGCTCGTGACGATCGTCGCGGCGATCTTCTCGTACGCGCTGCTCTATGTGCAGCCGGGCGGCCCGATCGACGCTCTGCTGGCCGAGCGCCAGAACGGCGGGCAGCAGCGCATCGACCAGGCCGACATCCAGCGCGTGCAAGAGCGCTTCGAGCTCGACCTGTACCTGCCCTACCGTTTCACCCGCTGGCTGGTGGGCTGGCCGAGCGGCGCGATGTTCGGCTCGGTCGGGGCGGACTGGGTGGTGGGCTGCACGACGCCCGGACAGGTGCGCCTGCGCTACCCCGATGGCCGCACCGAGGTGGTCGAAGAGGGTTGCGAGAACCCGCTGACCCTGGCCGAGCTCGAGGGCCGCAAGGTGAGCAGGGGCGTCTTCTTCGGCGACTTCGGCGAGAGCCAGGTGATGCTGCGGGGCCGGCCGGTGACCGACCTGATCTGGTCGCGTCTGCCCTACACGCTCTACCTGATGCTGGGCTCGACGCTGCTGGCGATCGCCCTGGCCATCCCGCTGGGCGTCTACTCGGCGGTCAAGCAGTACTCGCGCTTCGACTATATCGCCACGACCCTGGCCTTCATCGGGGCCTCGGTGCCGAGCTTCGTCTTCGGCATCTTCTTCATCCTGATCTTCTCGGTGCTGCCCCAGCGGGCCGGCCTGCCCTATTTGCCCCCCGGCGACGCAGTGGGCATCAGGGACTATACCATCCCGCTGATCGGCACGGTCGAGGCGGGCTCGCTGCTCGACCGCTTCTTGCGCCTGCTGATGCCGATGACCGTGCTGACGATCGTCAGCCTGGCCGGCTGGAGCCGCTTCATCCGCGGGAGCATGCTCGAGGTGCTGCAGCAAGACTATGTGCGCACGGCCAGGGCCAAAGGCGTCAAAGAGCGGCTGGTGGTGCTCAAGCACGCCCTGCGCAACTCGCTGATCCCCTTCGTGACCCTGCTGGCCGGCGTGCTGGCCGGCATCTTTGGCGGCGCGGTGATCACCGAGGGCGTCTTCAACTGGCCCGGGCTGGGGCGCCTGTTCATCGAGTCGCTGGGCCGCAGCGACTACAACGTGGCCATGGCCATCCTGTTCATCAATGTGGTCTTGCTGCTGATCGGCATTTTGATCACCGACATCCTGTACACCATCGTCGACCCGCGCATCAGGCTCACGTAGGAGGATCTCTGTGGCGACTACAACCACCGCTGTTCCGGTCGACGAGGCCAGCAGACGATCTTCCGAGAGCCAGTCGGCGATTGTGCTGCGGCGCTTCCGCAAGCACAAGACGGCCATGATCTCGCTGGGCGTGCTGGGCTTCTTCGTGCTGCTGGCCATCCTGGCCCCGGTGATCGCGCCCTACCCGCGCGACGAGCCCAACCTGCAGGCCCGCTTCCTCACGCCCTTCAGCACCGACAGCGAGGGCAACTTCCACCTGTTGGGCACCGACCACCTCGGGCGCGACTTCTACACGCGGCTGCTCTACGCCTCGCGGGTCTCGCTGGGCACGGCCTTCTTCGCGACGATCATCGCGACGTCGATCGGGATCACCCTGGGCATGCTGGCCGGCTACTTCGGCGGCCTGGTCGACTCGATCATCAGCCGCTCGCTCGAGGTGGTGGCCAGCTTCCCGACCATCCCCATCCTGCTGATCCTCTCGGCCGTCGCCGTGCAGAACATCAACGCCATCCCCATCCCAGATCTGCTCAACAGCTTTATGGCCTGGGCCTTCGCCGTCACCGAGCGCGAGTCGCGGATCATCTTCATGATCATCGTGGTGCTCGCCCTGTTGGGCTGGACGGGCACATGCCGCCTGATGCGCGGGATGGTGCTCTCGGTGCGCGAGAACATCTACATCGAGTCCTCGCGGGCCCTGGGGGCCTCGAGCGGGCGGATCATGACCCGCCACGTCTTCCCGAACTCTCTGCCGCCCATGATCGTCGACTTCACCCTCGGCGTGAACGCCTTCCTCGTGGCCGAGTCGGCGATCAGCGTGCTCGGCTTCGGCATCCAGGACCCGACCCCGACCTGGGGCAATATGGTCAACTTCGCCGAGAGCTATATGTTCCAGCACCCCTGGATGCCGCTCATCCCGACGCTGCCTATTCTGCTCTGCTCGATGGCGGTGAACTATATCGGCGACGGCCTCAGGGACGCGCTTGACCCACGGCAGCGAGGATGAGCTTGGGAGCGCAGCGAGCGCAATCTCCACTATGGAGCACAGAGTGACAGCTGTCCCACAATCAACAACAGGCACGCGCACAGCAGGAACCGGCCCCAGCGCCCGCGAGTTGCTGCGCGTCGAGGGTCTGAAGACCTACTTTTTCACTGAGGACGGGGTCGTGCAGGCGGTTGACGGAGTCGACTTCACCCTGCGCCGCGGCGAGACCCTGGGCATCGTGGGCGAGAGCGGCTCGGGCAAGAGCGTGACCTCGCTCTCGCTGCTGCGCCTCGTCAGCGCGCCCGGCCGCATCGTCGAGGGCAAGGTGATCTTCGACGGCGCGGACCTGCTGACGGTCAGCGACGAGCAGATCCGTGCCATCCGCGGCGACCGCATCTCGATGATCTTCCAGCAGCCGACCACGGCCCTCAACCCGGTCTTCCGGGTGGGCGACCAGATCATCGAGACGCTCGAGATCCACCAGGAGCTGAAGGGCGCCGAGGCCGAGCGTCGCTGCATCGAGCTGCTGAGCATGGTCGGCCTGCCCGACCCGAGCCGGCGCATGCGCCAGTACCCCCACGAGCTCTCGGGCGGCCAGTGTCAGCGCGTGATGATCGCCATGGCCCTGGCTTGCAACCCCGAGCTGCTGATCGCCGACGAGCCCACCACGGCCCTCGATGTGACCATCCAGGCCCAGATCCTCGATCTCATGCGCGCGCTGCGCGAGAAGGTCGACACGGCGATCATCCTGATCACCCACGACATGGGCGTGGTCGCCGAGATGGCCGACAATGTGATCGTAATGTATGCCGGGCAGGTGGTCGAGTACGCCGATGTGCGCGGCATCTTCGCCGACCCGAAGCACCCCTACACGATCGGCCTGCTCAACTCGATGCCGGTGCTCGGCCAGGTGCGCGACGAGCTCGAGGTGATCCCCGGCACGGTGCCCAGCCTGCTCAACCCGCCCCCGGGGTGCCGCTTCGCCGCCCGCTGCAGCAAGCGCTTCGATAAGTGCGACCAGCCCCCGCCGCTCATCCCGCTCGAGGATGGCCGCAAAGTGCGCTGCTGGCTGTATGAGTGAGATGGAGTTTTCAAAGTGGCAGTACCTAACATCACTACGCCGGCGACAAGCGGCGCTACAGATTCAAGCACGCTGCTCGAGGTAAACAACCTCAAGAAGCACTTCCCGATCAAGGGCGGTATTTTGCGCCGCACCGTCGCCACGGTCAAGGCGGTGGACGGGGTCAGCTTCGCGGTGAAGCGAGGCGAGACCCTGGGGCTGGTGGGCGAGTCGGGCTGCGGCAAGACGACCACCGGGCGCACTGTGCTGCGCCTCGAGCAGGCTACGGCCGGCGAGGTGCTGTTTGAGGGCGGCGACGTGCTCAAGGCCAATGGCCGGCAGCTGAAGGCCCTGCGCCGCGACATGCAGATCGTCTTCCAGGACCCCTACGCCTCGCTCGACCCACGCCTCACTGTGGGCGAGAGCATCGCCGAGGGCCTGGTGATCCACGGCATCGGCACAGCCACCGAGCGCCGCGAGCGCGTGCGCGAGGTGCTGGCCAGGGTGGGCATGCACGCAAACCAGATGAACCGCTTCCCCCACGAGTTCTCGGGCGGGCAGCGGCAGCGCATCGGCATTGCGCGGGCTCTGATCATGGAGCCTAAGCTGATCGTCTGCGACGAGCCGGTCAGCGCCCTCGACGTCTCGATCCAGTCCCAGGTGCTCAACCTGCTCAAGAACCTGCAGCGCGAGTTCGGGCTGACCTACCTGTTCATCGCCCACAATCTGGCCGTGGTCGAGCATATCAGCGACCGGGTCGGGGTGATGTACCTGGGCAAGCTGGTCGAGCTCTCGAGCCGCGACGACCTGTTCCGCGAGCCGCTGCACCCCTACACCAAAGCCCTGATCTCGGCCATCCCCAACCCCGACCCGACCCAGCGCCGCGAGCGGATCGTGCTCCAGGGCGATGTGCCCAGCCCGATCAACCCGCCTTCGGGCTGCCGCTTCCACCCGCGCTGCTGGATCGCCCGCGGCATCTGCAAGGAGCAGGAGCCCGCGTTCGAGGAGAAGAAGAAGGGCCACTGGGCGGCCTGTCACTTCGCCGGCCAGTTCTAGGCTTCCCACAACCAGGTTGTGAGGGATCGTTGTTTCGGGGAGGCCAGGCCCTCCCCGAGCCCCTCCCGGCCGGGCCCATCGCAATCACGGTGTCACACCACATGGCAAGTCTTTCCGATATTCCCCCGTTCGCCGAGGCGATCCGCGCCAATGTCGCGCGGGTGATCGTGGGCAAGGCCCAGGCGATCGACCTGCTGCTGGTCGCGCTGCTCTGCGGGGGCCACGCCCTGATCGAGGACGTGCCCGGGGTCGGCAAGACTATGCTCGCGCGGGCCCTGGCCGTCTCGCTCGGGGCCAGCTTCAGGCGCCTGCAGTGCACGCCCGACCTGCTGCCCAACGACGTGACCGGGGTGAGCGTCTACCGCCAGGGCGAGGGGCGCTTCGTCTTCCAGCCCGGCCCGATCTTCAGCAGCGTGTTGCTGGTCGACGAGGTCAACCGGGCCACGCCGCGCACCCAGAGCGCCCTGCTCGAGGCGATGGGCGAGGGCCAGGTGAGCGTCGATGGCGAGACCTACGCGCTGCCGCGACCCTTCCTGGTGCTGGCCACCCAGAACCCGATCGAGTTCGAGGGCACCTTCCCGCTGCCCGAGGCCCAGCTCGACCGCTTCTTGATCCAGGTTGGCCTGGGCTACCCCGCGCCCCAGGACGAGCTGGCCATGCTCAAGGCCCTCGAGGGCGCCCACCCGATCGAGACCCTCGGCCCGGTCGTCGACGGGGCCGACCTGCCGGGGCTGCAGCGGGCCGTCTGGGGCGTACATGTGGCCGAGCCGCTGCGCGACTACCTGGTGCGCCTGGTGAACGCCCTGCGGGCCCACCCCGACCTGGCCCTGGGGGCCAGCCCGCGCGCGACACTGGCCCTCTTCCGCACCGCTCAGGCCGCCGCGGCCCTGGCCGGGCGCGACTATGTCATCCCCGACGACCTCAAGGCCCTGGCCGGGCCCGTGCTGCGCCACAGGCTGCTGGTGCGCCCCGAGAGCGCCCTGCGCGGGCGTAGCGCCGCCGCCGTGCTGAGCGCGGTGCTTGGCGAGGTGGCGGTGCCCGTGATCTAGGCCTGGCCGCCCACGGCGGCGAGCACCGTCTGCCAGGCGGCCTCGACCTGGGCGCGAGTCTGGGCCTGGGTGCCGCCGTTGTCGATCACGACGGTGGCGTGGGCGAGGCGCGAGGCCTGGGGGGCCTGGGCGGCGATGCGCTGGCGGGCCTCGGCCTCGCTCATGCCGCGGGTGGTCATCAGGCGCTCGACCTGCTGCTCCTCGGGGCAGGTCACCACCCAGACCTGCTGGCACTCCTTGATCCAGCCCGACTCGATCAGCTTGATCGCGTCGAGCACGACCACGGGCCGGGCGAGTGTGCCGAGGCGAGTGCTATAGCCGCCGCCCCGGCCGGCCTCGTCGATGAAGGCGCGGATCTCGGCGCGCACTGCCGGGTGGACGATCTGCTCGAGCCGGCGGAGCTGGGCCGGGTCGCTGAAGACCAGGGCGCCGAGTTTGCGCCGGTCGAGGGCGCCATTGGGGGCCACCACCTCGGGGCCGAAGGCGGCGACGATCTGCTCGAAGACGGGGGTGCCCGGCTGCTGCACCTTGTGCGTCACCCGGTCGGCGTCGAGCGTGCGGGCGCCAAGGGCCGCGAGCATCGCGACCACGGTGCTCTTGCCGCAGGCGATCCCGCCGGTGAGACCAATCAGATAGGGTGTCACAACACCTCCCTTGTCCCGCTTCTGGCGGCGCTACTCCATCTCGACGTACTCCTGCTTGACCAGGGCGCTGTCGTCGAGGTCGACCAGGGCGAGGAGCTCGCCGATCAGGGCGGCCCGCTCGGCGGCGTCGCGGCTGCTCCAGGTGCGGCTCTTGATCTCGAGGTACGGGCCGGGGTCGGCGGTGCCGCCCACCAGCGTATCGAGGTTGATCGCGAAGTCGTGCTCTTTGTAGATAATGCGCCAGCGCTTGCGGCGCTTCTCGCGATCGAGCACCCGGTCGGGCTGGAAGTACTCGCGGTAGAAGCGGCCGGTGTGGTCGGCGGGGGCGGTGTAGCGGGCCCGCGAGAGCACGATCGCGTGGGGGTACTCGCCGCGGCGCGCCTCTTCCATGAGCGTGATAGTGTACTTGGGCTCGGGGCGCGCCCCGGGGTCGGTGCGGTGGTCCTCGCGGATGCGGATGCGCTCGCGGTTCTTGAACAGGAAGTAGGTATCGTACTGGGTGCGCACGCTATGCTTGTTGATCGTGACGGCCGGATCGGCGAGGAGGCGCTCGACCTTGGGCAGGCCCGTGGGGCCGAGGCGGGCCTTGACCTGGATCTCGAAGATCTCGGCCTGCTTGACCCCGCCCAGGGCGATAATCTTGGCGAGGAGATCGCTCTCGCGGCTGGCCAGGAAGGCGTTGATGCCCTCGGCGATCACCTGTGAGCGCCTGATGATATCGTCCTCGTCGAGGGTGAGCAGCTGTTTGGCGCGCACCAGGGGGCGGCCGTCGACGAAGACGTCGCGCACGTCGGCCGCGCGGGCGCCGTAGACCAGGTGCGAGTAGACGGCGTCGGGGCTGTAGGTATAGCGCGGGGCGCTGTGGAGGCGACCCAGTTCGACCACGGCGATATCAGCCCGCTTGCCCGGCTCGAGCACGCCGACCAAGTGGTCGAGGTGGACAGCCTTCGCGCCCCAGCAGGTGGCCAGGGCCAGGGCCTCGCGGGCGGGCACGGCGGTGGGGTCGCCGCTGACGCCCTTGGGCAGCAGGGCGGCCAGCTGGATCTCGGTGAACATATCCTGGTCGTCGTTGGAGGCCGGGCCGTCGGTGCCGAGGCCGGTGCGCACGCCGGCGTCGATCAGGCGGCGGTAGGGGGCGATGCCGCTGGCGAGCTTGAGGTTGCTGGTGGGGCAGGGCACGGCGCCGGCCTTGGCCTCGCGCAGGAGGCGGATATCGTCCTCGGTGGCGTGGGTGCAGTGGGCGGCGATGCAGGGCACGTCGAAGGCGCCCACGCGCTTGGCGTAGCGGATGGGGGTCACCTCGCGCTCTCTGATGCTCTCGTCGACCTCGCGCGCCGTCTCGGAGAGGTGGGTGATCAGGGGCACGCCGAAGCGCCGGCAGAGGGCCGCGGCCTCCTGGTAGATGCGGTCGGTGCAGGTGTAGGGGGCGTGGGGGGCCACGGTGGGCACGATGCGCTCGTGGTCGCACCACTGCTCGATGAAGCGCCGCGAGCGCTCGAGGCCCTCGTCGAACGAGGCGGCGTCGGGGGTGGGCAGGCGCATGACCGTCTGGCCGCAGATAGCGCGGATGCCGGCCTCGTCGGCGGCGCGGGCCACTTCCTCCTCGAAATAGTACATGTCGACGAAGGTGGTGGTGCCGCCGCGCAACATCTCGGCGCACGAGAGCAGCGTGCCGACGTAGCAGAACTCGGCGTTGACGAACTGGCTCTCGACGGGGAACATATAGCCGAAGAGCCAGACGTCGAGCTGCTGGTCGGCGACCATGCCGCGAAGCAGGCTCATCGGGACGTGGGCGTGGCCGTTAATCAGGCCGGGGATGATCGCGCACCCGGCACAGTCGACGGTCTCGCGCGCGACATAACGTTCCGCCAGCTCGGCGGCGGGGCCTACGGCGACGATCTGGCGACCCGTGACGGCCACTGCCCCGTCGGGCACGACGGTCCAAGCGGCATCCATCGTCACCACCGTACCGCCGATGAGCAGCAGGTCCACCGACTCGGACATGGTTGAAGCTCCTTCTCGCTCGGGTGGCTCGGCCCTATTGTAGCAGAGGCCGCGCTAGTACAGCGTCCGAGCTAC
>CAZKTU010000131.1:16117-17314 GCA_964555675.1 uncultured Oscillochloris sp. | reverse complement strand
TGTTACCGAGTGTTACAGCGGCCCGGCTTTGTGCGTTTTATCACCTCCATCTCATTTCGCAGGCGGGCCGAGTCCTCAGACCGATGGCCCGGCGGGAGCGCGGGGCTAGAATAACCGGGTACCAAACCATGCGTTAACTAATCCGCCCCTGTGGGGGCGAGGGAGACAGCGATGACGCTCGCGACGACGATCGGCGCCCAGACCCCGGCCCACCCCGAGGGGCTGCTCATCAGCGATTTCGACTATAGCGACGCCGACTATGCGGCCATCGTGGCGGTTGGCAATCTGGTCTACCCCGAGTACCCCGACACGGTCGAGGACTGGAAGCACGGCGACGCCCACAGGCCGGCCCACCTCAAGTATCACCGCTGGCTGGCCCGGCTGGGCGAGCAGGTTGTGGCTTACGCCAACTACAGCCAGCACGAGAGCATGTACAACCCGCAGCTCTTCCACGTCGAGATCGCGGTGCGCCCCGACCACGAGGGCCGCGGCATCGGGCGGGCCATCTACGCGACGATCGGCGAGGCCCTGGCGCCCTTCGACCCCATACGCCTGCGCTGCCGCACGCGCGCCGACAAGGCCCACGCGCTGCGCTTCATCGCGGCCCTCGGCTATAATGAGGATCATCGCGACTGGGAGTCGCGCCTGGACGTGACGAGCTTCGACCCGGCGCCTTACGCGGACCACGAAGCGCGCGTGCGCGCCAACGGCATCACCGTGCGCACCGCCGAGGAGCTGCTGGCGAGCGACCCCGACGCCCGGCGCAAGCTCTACGAGCTCGACCTGAAGTTGTCTGAGGACGTGCCTCACCCCGAGCCGCAGACGGGGTTCACCTACGAGAGCTTCGAGCACTTCGTCTTCAACAACCCCAGCGCCCTGTTCGACGGCTTCTTCGTGGCGGTGGACGGCGAGCACTACGTCGGCATGAGCAACCTGTGGAAGAGCCAGGCCGACGCGAGCGAGCTCTACACGGGGCTGACGGGGGTGCGCCGCGACTACAGGCGGCGCGGGATCGCCCTGGCCCTCAAGCTACGGGCGATCGACTACGCCCGCCGTCACAATGTGAAGACCCTGAAGACCTGGAACGAGTCGAACAACCGGGCCATGCTGAGCATCAACGAGGCCCTCGGCTTCGTCAAGCAGCCGGCTTGGGTCAACTTCGTCAAGCATATTCGCGAGGCCTAGTGCAACGCGGCC